>NZ_JAMPOL010000013.1:0-235150 GCF_028480325.1 Providencia sp. PROV182
CATATTTTTTTCTGTTCGCTCAGCTTTCCACCAAATTTGACTTAGATAGCTAGTTTTTCCAGCGTTTTGAACCCTTCTGCTTCGAGAACAGGCTGTAATCCTTTTGCGTTGTCATCCATTAATAAGCAATATGCGAAATTTTCTTCCTCTGAATTGGCGATTTCTTCTTGATTATTAATGAGCCAAACGGTTCTTCTGGCGATTGCAGAACCTGAATCAATGAATCGAGTTCCATTTGGTAGCACTTTTTCGAGTTCTTCTATTAATAGAGGAAAATGCGTGCAACCCAAAATAACAGTATCGGGCGGCTCTGGCATTCGAATCCATGGCCTGACCGTTTGGGCGACTTCATCTAACGGTAAGGTTTCCCCATGTAACTTTCTTTCTGCAAGTTGAACTAATTCCGCAGAACCGAGAGAAATCACTTTGCAGTCTGTTGCAAACCGTTCGATCAGCTCTTTGGTGTATTCGCGGTTTACAGTGCCTTTCGTCGCCAATAAACCAACTACGCCATTACGCGTTAACTTGGTTGCGGGTTTAATGGCTGGAACAACCCCAACAACTGGGAACGTAAAATGTGCTCTCAAATTAGGAAGGCTGACCGTACTTGCGGTATTGCACGCAATAATCGCAATGGTTAAAGGATGTTTTGCAGCTATTGCATTTACGATTTGATAGACCCTATCAATAATGAACTCTTCGCTTTTTTCACCATAAGGGAAGGCTTCATTGTCGAATGCATAGATATAGTGAGCATTCGGGATCATTTTTTTGACTTCACGATAAACAGATAACCCGCCCACTCCAGAGTCAAACACTAGAATGGTCGGGCGAACAGATAGGTTGTTATCAGAAGTTGTAGCTTCCTGTAAGGAAATATTCTCTTCCAGCGGTGCGATAACCATACGCGGTCTCATAGTCTTTATCGAACATATTAGCTATTTTACCACGAATTGTGAGATGTGAAGTGATTGGATATGCAGCGGTGAGATCCCAGATGCTAACGCCGCCGACTTTAGTGCGTTGATAAGTTTCATTGGTATCATAACGACTGCCTATATATTGGTAAGTCAACCCCATATCTACAGCAGCAATGTTCCAATCTAGCTGGTATTTGACTTGTTGTTTTGCTCTACGATTAAGCACTTTATTTGTTTTTTCATTTCTTGGGTCTAGATACTGTAACGTGAGTTGATGGCTAAATAGGCCTGTTTGTAATTCACCATTCCACTCGACTCCTTTAATCTTTGCCTTGCCAATATTGTTATAAGAACTAGTTTGCGTCACTGGATCCGAAGTGAAATCAATCAGATTAGTTATCTCGTTTTCATACCCAGTTAATTGCCAAAACAATAACCCTGTTTCGCCTTCTAAACCAATTTCCCACTGCTTACTTTCTTCTGGTTTTAAATTTGGATTTCCTTTGATGTTCCAAGCAACATTATCCGTATAAAGCTGACCTAAGTTAGGGGCTTTATACGCTGTAGCATAAGAGCCGATTAACTTATATCCATCATAAAATTCCCAGCTTAAACCTGATTGCCATGTCGTGTGCCAGTTAAATTCAGAATGGTGATCTGAACGTACTGCCCCTTCCGCATTGACAGAGTCGATGAGTGCATATTGTCCTGTAAGATAAATACCTGTGTTATTGACGGTTTCTTTTTTACTTGTCATCGTATAACCACCGGGCTCAATGCTTTGACGTTGATAATCAACCCCAGCACTGATATTTCCTTTTTCTAATCTATAGCTATTACCCCATTGAAAGTTGTATTGGTCTGATTCATCAATTACAGAACCGCTACCATACCGCCCATTGTGATAGTTGTAGTTGTAATCTTTCATATGGCTGTAGCTCCCAAGCAAACTTGTAGAGTACTTACCATTCGCATATTTCAACCCAGACTCATATGTTCTGCTGTATAGCTTACGAGTGTCTGCTGGCGTACCGTCATAACTCGTACGATTGTCGTAACCATAAGCGCGTGCATAAGCAGAAAGAGCGGAAGAGAATTGATGCTCAACACCTAACCATAATGTTTTATTCAAAAAACCATCTTTATCGGGTTGAGGGCCCCCGCCTGTATTTCCTCTGGCTTCAACATCAAACCCTTTTGTATGAGTATAAGCACCCGCTGCCGTTACCGTTGTATTCTCACCAATTTTTTGCTGAGTCGAACCGTTATAGTTTTGATAACTGTGTGAGCCAATGCCTGCATTTAAAGTAGTGCCATCGTTATCACGACGAGTAATAATATTCACCACACCACCAACAGCATCAGAACCATAAACCGCTGAGCGTGCTCCGCGAATATACTCAATGCGCTGTACCAGAGAAATTGGGATTTGGCTCATATCAGATGAACCTGAAATGCCCGCCTGATTCAAACGAACGCCATCAATTAGAACTAAAACATGACGAGATTCTGTTCCTCTAATAAAAAGAGAGCTTTGTTGCCCCATTCCGCCACTTTGAGAAATATCTACTCCCGGCAAGCGCCTTAATACATCTATTACGGTATTGGATTGCCAATGGTCGATATCTTCACGAGTAACCACCGTCACTGGCGCTAATATAGAAGAAATAGGTTGTTCGAAACGATTAGCTGACACAACCACTTGGTCAGTTTTGTCATTTGCACTTGCCAAAGAAGAAGTAGCGCACAGTACTGCAAGCGCAGCGGCCGATAGCGGCAGCGACTTTTTATTATTCATTATGGTTACACTCGGAAAATCAATTTAATTAACATTCCGCGAGGTTGAATATAAGATCCGCGCGAATATTCAACGAAGCGATTGGATGCGTGGCAGGTATCGGACTTTTACCGTTGCGCGTCAGTCTTGGATTCACACCAAATTCCCTAAACCACAGCCTATTATCGTAAGTTGAATAGTAGTGAGTGTCTACGGATGGATAATGAAAACTGGACATCTTCGCCGCATTCCCTACAATTTCGCTCCTGATACGAATTTATTACTGCTTTATGGAGCCAAACATGCCAAACACCTCGCATACTGAAGACTACGAACAACAACTCGTAGAAAAAACGGATCGTTTAAAGGCGATGATGGCTCCTTTTAACGCCCCTGAACCTGAAATATTTTCATCTCCAACATCCCATTATCGGATGCGTGCTGAATTTCGTATTTGGCATGAAGGTGATGACCTGTTTCATATTATGTTCAATAAAGAAACGAAAGAGCGTATTCGTATTGACCAGTTTCCTGTTGCCAGCCAATTGATCAATGACATGATGGCGGCGTTATTGCCGTTAATTAAGCAAAATGAATTACTGCGTCATAAATTATTTCAAATTGACTATTTATCAACACTAAGTAATAAGCTGATTGTTTCGCTGCTTTACCATAAAAAATTAGGTGAAGAATGGATGGCAGAAGCAAAAGTGTTAAAAGCCGCTTTAGTTGAACAAGGCTTTGATGTGCAATTGATTGGCCGAGCGTCAAAAACAAAAATCATGTTAGATAATGATTATGTCGATGAAGTCTTACCTGTTATGGGTAAGAATATGGTTTATCGACAAGTTGAAAATAGCTTCACGCAGCCTAATGCACAGGTCAATATCAAAATGTTGGAGTGGGCAATTGGGGCAACGCAGAATTCGACGGGTGATTTATTGGAACTGTACTGCGGAAATGGAAATTTCTCTTTAGCATTAGCGCAAAACTTCGAACGCGTATTAGCCACTGAAATTGCAAAGCCCTCAGTGGCCGCTGCTCAATATAATATTGAAGCCAATAATATTGAAAATGTACAAATTATTCGTATGTCCGCAGAGGATTTTACCCAAGCCATGCAAGGTGCCCGTGAATTTAGGCGCTTGGAAGGTATTTCTTTAGCCGATTACCAATGCAATACTATATTCGTTGACCCGCCTCGCAGTGGTTTAGATGCAGAAACAGTGAAACTAGTTCAGGGTTATGAGCATATCCTATATATTTCATGTAACCCAGAAACGCTATGCGATAACTTAGCTGAGCTGACTAAAACCCATAAAATAGAGAAATTAGCCTTATTCGACCAGTTCCCTTATACCCACCATATGGAAAGTGGGGTATTACTGAGCCGCTATTAATTTACTAAAAAACAAAAACGCCGCAGTGATGTGAACTGCGGCGCCTTACTATTAGAAAAGTCGTATAAACTTAATTTTCAACTTCTTGTTCAAGTGCTAGCTCCGCTTTTTCTTTCTTACGTGCTTTCCAGCTTGAGTACATCCACAATGCGATAATGACAATAAAGGTTGCGGGAATAAAATTAGAGCCTATTTCAGGGTTTTGCACACGTAAAATCGCGGCATAGCCAAAAAGCCCAATAAAAAAACTACCGGCAACAAATTTTGGCAGCCCCATAGGCATCGCTTGATGCAAATAGCGCTGATGTAAACAATACACTGCCAATATCAGGGTTAAAATTGGGAAAAATGAAAAATCGACCAGCGAGTTAAACAGCGTTGAAAAGGTTCCATGGGTTGCAAGGCCAATCACAAAGGCTAGCAATAATGTGCTTCTTTCATAACTTTTTTGATCCGTCATTGATTCTCCTTATTATTTAGTCAGGTCTGGGTCAGTTTGATTTTGTTTTTCCTGTTCCCGGCGGTACCAGTAATAGGCGCCTTTCGCTATCATTCTTAACTGTAATACCAGCCGTTCTTCGAGATTTCTGCGTTTTTCTTCATCGATATCTAGCGCCTCTGCACCTGCGCTAAAGACAATCGTTACCATGGCCTCTGCTTGCATTTCAGTAAAATGGCGAGGCATACGGCTTTCAAGTTCAAGATAATCGGCCAATTCCGCAATAAAATGCTGAATTTCCCGAGCGACTGCCGCACGAAACTCAGCAGATGTTCCTGAACGCTCCCGCAATAATAACCTAAAGGCGTTAGGGTTATTACCAATAAACTCCATAAAAGTTGAGACTGATGTACGGATCACACTCCCGCCTTTTGCAATACGCTGCCTTGCTTGGCGCATTAGCTGGCGTAACATCAAGCCGCTTTCGTCGACCATCGTCAGCCCGAGTTCATCAACATCCTTGAAATGACGGTAAAATGAAGTCGGTGCAATCCCAGCTTCACGCGCAACTTCTCGCAAACTAAGGCTAGTAAAACTCCGTTCAGCGCTTAATTGGCTAAATGCGGCTTCGACGAGTGAACGCCGAGTTTTTTCTTTTTGTTTTGCTCTAACGCCAATTGTGTTACTCACGGTGATCCTAGTTTCTTATCATGAAAGGTAAATGTAATAAGCCTTACTCTTCGCCTAGCATACCTGAAAATAGCTAAACTGTTTTGGAGAAAAAGCGACTATCGCTACAATTTACTCATTTTCAGAATTTAACTTAGCCTTTTTCAATTAGTTTTTTAACACTGATATACTACCAACCTTTTATTAAACAATGCGTCAGCAAATCCTTGGAAGCATGCATAAATATGTGACTAGGGTAAGCGAGTGTAGCCAACGCTGTATCAATTTGAAAAACGACGAGGAAATTAGGTGAAATAACCAACTAATGATAACATCTTGTTGTCATTTTGTTTTAGAGCAGGTCTTACCTCATGCAACTTACCCATTTTGATGCAATAGTCATTGGTTCCGGTCCTGGTGGTGAAGGCGCCGCCATGGGGCTAGTGAAACAAGGAAAAAACGTTGCTGTTATAGAACGTTATAATAATGTCGGCGGAGGCTGTACCCACTGGGGAACCATTCCCTCAAAAGCCCTCCGTCATGCTGTTAGCCGTATTATCGAATTCAACCAAAACCCTCTTTATAGTGATAACTCCCGTAGCTTAAGCTCCTCTTTCTCTGAAATTCTTCGTCATGCTGAAACGGTAATTAGCCAACAAACACGCATGCGCCAAGGTTTTTATGAGCGTAATGGTTGCCAAATGTTTTCGGGTGAAGCCACCTTTATCGATGAGCAACATATCAGTGTCCGTTACGCAGATGGTAGTTGTGACGTTTTAAGTGCGGATAAAATCGTGATTGCCACAGGTTCTCGTCCATACTGTCCGTCCGATGTTGATTTCAATCATTCTCGAATTTATAACAGTGATACGATCCTCAACCTAACTCACGAACCTCGCCATGTCATTATTTATGGTGCCGGAGTGATAGGCTGTGAATACGCCTCTATATTTCGTGGATTAGGGGTTAAAGTTGATTTAATCAACACGCGCGATCATCTATTGGCCTTTCTTGACCAAGAAATGTCAGATGCCTTGTCGTATCATTTTTGGAATAGTGGCGTTGTTATTCGCCATAATGAAGAATATGAAAAAATCGAAGGGGTCGAAGACGGTGTTATTGTTCACCTGAAGTCGGGTAAAAAAGTCAAAGCAGACTGTTTACTGTATGCGAATGGTAGAACGGGTAACACGGATAGCTTAGGTCTCGCTAATGTCGGGATTGAGGCTGATGGCCGCGGTTTAGTTAAAGTCAATAAAGCATATCGCACCACTAATGAACATATCTATGCTGTTGGTGATGTCATCGGCTACCCAAGCTTAGCCTCTGCGGCCTACGACCAAGGACGAATTGCGGCCCGAGCCATTGGTGGTAGTTTAGGTGATGCTCATTTAGTAGAAGATATTCCAACAGGGATTTATACCATTCCTGAAATTAGTTCAGTTGGTAAAACAGAGCAAGAATTGACCGCAATGAAAGTACCTTATGAAGTCGGTCGGGCACAATTTAAACATTTAGCACGTGCACAAATCGCAGGTATGAATGTCGGTAGTTTGAAAATATTATTCCATAGAGAAACATTACAGATACTAGGCATTCACTGTTTTGGTGAAAGAGCGGCTGAAATTATCCATATCGGCCAAGCTATCATGGAACAAAAAGGTGAAGGTAATACTATAGAATATTTCGTGAATACAACCTTCAATTACCCAACAATGGCGGAAGCTTTCCGTGTTGCGGCTTTAAATGGTTTAAATCGACTATTTTAATTATTTTGTGATTTATGGTTGCCAATAACCTGGCAACCATCATCAACTAAAAAATAATATTGGCGGCTTAACCTTAAACTCTATTTTTATAATAGTTATCCATTGAGTTATAGATGGTCTCAGCTAATTGTTCATAGCGCCCACGTAACGGTGAACCCGGGCGATAAACTAATACAATTGTACGTTTCGGCTCAGGCTCAATACAATTTAAATAACATACCCCATCACGACAAACTTCATTTGGTACCGATAAATCAGGTAAAAGTGTAATTCCACTCCCTGCGGCCACCATATTTCTTAACGTTTCTAAGCTCGTTGCCCTGAAGTGTGTGTCTTCCTTCGCGCCCGCTTGGAAGCAGAAGCCCATCGCTTGGTCACGTAAACAGTGGCCATCTTCTAACATTAATAGCTTTTCACCTGACAACTCACTCATTTCAATCGTATCACGATCATGCCATGGGTGACTCTCATAAATAGCCAGTTTCATCGGTTCTTCGAATAACGGAACAACAATAAAAGGTTCCGTTTCTTTAACTTCCGCTAAAATAGCGCAATCTAATTTACCGCTGTCTAACTGAGCTAATAATTGCTGAGTTTGCGCTTCATGCAAATAGATTTCTAATTTCGGATGAGCTTGGTGCAATTGAGGAATAATATGAGGTAATAGATATGGCGCAACCGTTGGGATTAAACCAATATGTAATGGGCCCGACATACTTTCCCCTTGGAGGGCGGCCATTTCTTGTAATACTTTAATTTCACGCAAAATAGTACGGGCTTGTTCAACCAATAATAAACCTTGTTGAGTGAAAAGAACTTTGCGGCTGGTTCTTTCTAACAACATAACGCCAAGTTCTTCTTCTAATTTACGAATTTGGCCACTAAGAGTAGGTTGGCTAACATGACAAGAATCCGCGGCACGTCTAAAGTGTTTATGTTCGGCGAGTGCGACAAGGTACTCTAAATCTCGAATATTCATATTTCTTTTCCTTTCGTGAATTCTCTGTCAAACCAAAGATAGATAATACCAATCACTATATCGATATTGTTTTGTTTTATCTATTGATAAATTGAAAAATAGGGAGAAAACCTCATTTTCTGTACAAAACACGCAATAAAATGAAACAAAATGTAATATTTAGAAACAAAATGTGTCATTATTTACCCTCCTGTTATTTACAAAGAAAACACAACACCAGAAAAACATTAAGTTTTACTTATCATACTTAAAGCAGTATTAAATATCAGTGTAAACTCTACTTAAGATCGATATTAAAGTAAAAATCCAATTGACCAACCTCAAAAACATTTCAAGCTAGTACATGGGTACGATCTTAAAAAAAAGAAGAAGTAATTTTTTTAAATTTGAATTAATTTATTATTTTAGTTTTATAATTTCATGAGTGAAAATAACGTCATGTATAAAGTCCTTTAAAATCTTACACATAATTACACACACTTTTATTGTGGATAAACTCAAAATAACACCCTATATTTATTATAAGAAAAAAAAGCATAGAACAGCATCAATTCAAATTAATAGTTTTATATAGTCACCTAACTTCTGCAATATCCTCATCAATGATGATAATACGGAGGGCTAAATACTATGAACACTATTATCAGCTTTACCTTCCCCATAAATGATCTAAATAGCAAACAAAGTTATTACAGAAAACCACAAGCATGCCGATATAAGATATGCATGTATATGATGAGCAGTGATACAAGCATAAGTTTGAAAACTGCACATACCAATAAAAATCCTCTAGGGGGTATAACAACATAAATAGGTAATTCAAAATACTGATGAATACCAATATGAATGAGGTAATAAAAATGAAGAGTAAAAGCATCAAATACCAATTCAAGTATCGAAAACATAATTTAGAGCAATACTGAAACGTTTTCATTAATAATAAGGTGGTATTAACCAATATTATTTTGGAAACAAAGAACATCACTCTCCAAAGGTTTAAAAAAGAAATCACAATGCCTTATTTCTGAAACATTTTGTCATATTCATTTTCACTTTCAATTAAACTTTGTAAATTTGTATTTAAAAACAAATTAAAAATCTCAATATAACAGCCATTTTTTATATCTAAGAATGAATATATTCAAGGCGGTTTTAAAAAACGCCACAATAGATTAAACCACCCAAAAGGGGGGTTTTGATGCAAACACAGAACATTAAACACTAACAAACCAAATTTAACGGAATATTGTAAATATAAATCATTAAAAAATGACCCTAGAGATATATTAAAGCAGGTCATTTAGAATTATATTTTAATACATTTTTAGCTTTTAGATTTACACCTTTTTAGAGTTTTTCATTTTATAATTCTTCCCATAGCAAGATATATGAAAACTTAAACAAACCGAATTACAGAAATTTGAAATTAGGAGCAAACATTATGACTATTAAAAAAATCACTTCAGTATTAACTTTAACTTTCGCTTTAGCTGCAACATCATTCTTTACTACGAATGTACAAGCTGAAGGAAATCAAACAACCATTACTTTTAAAGCCATGATTGTCTCTCCACCATGTACCTATGACATTAATCAAAACAACACAACTTTGAATTGTTTTAATAATGAAAAAAACAAAATGGAATCTAGCCCAATTAACTTTTCCAAAGAGAAAAAATCCCCAGAATGGAAAAAATTAAATGGAGGCACGAGTATTTACCAATTCAATTGGACTAATAAAGAAAAAGGATATGCATTATTATCCGTGCAACACGCTTAATTAGAAAATAACCCAATTTTAAAAACACATTACATAAACAACTGATTTAAAACGAATTAAGTTGTAGGGCTCTATTATGCAAAAATCAATAACAGAAAGAGTATTTAATCGTTCATTAACAGCTTTAATATTAGTTTTAGCATTCAGTACATTCAATACCTATGCGAACCAAAGCCAAGAATCAGGCACTATTAGCTTCAATGGCGCAGTGGTTCACCCAACTTGTACGAATGCTGTCTCTGATACACATATTAAATTGAGTTGCTTGAATAATACTGAGTCTACAATGACAAATATTGGGCTAAATAATATTACTCAAGGAAAAGATTGGAACGTTATTAATGATGGTCGAAATGAATACTCATACAATTGGATCAATGAGGAGAAGCAATTAAGAATGTTAACCATTAAATATATTTAAAAACGAACGCGTTATGGGAATTGGGGTAGTCATGCTACCCCCCATTTTTATCTTCTATAACCGATCACAGCTCTAATCGTTTTTTTGCTTCTACAATAGCATTTGCCACTTGTTTCTGAGATACCCCGCCTTTTGCTAACCGCTTATCTAAACAAGATTGTAGTGATAAAACTTCATAGACATCCAACTGAATAGTGCTACTGAATTTTTGCAAATCACTTAAAGCCATTTCCTCTAAAGCTTTACCTTGCCCAATTGCGGCAACAACGGCCTCACCCACAATATGATGCGCTTCACGGAATGGAACACCTTTAGCAACCAGATAATCAGCGAGTTCGGTTGCATTCGCATAACCTTGCTTTGCGGCATCTTCACAACGACCACGACGAATTTGAATACCATCAAGAACCAACGCAGCCATGTGCATGCAATCTAACCAAGTATCTAATGCATCAAATAGCCCTTCTTTGTCTTCTTGCATATCTTTGTTGTAAGCAAGAGGGAGCCCTTTTAGGGTCATCATCATACCTGTCAATGCACCTTGGACACGCCCACATTTTCCACGGATCAATTCCAATGCATCAGGGTTTTTCTTTTGCGGCATAAGTGATGAACCCGATGTCACTTTGTCTGATAGCTCAACAAAGCCAGCTTCTCCACTATTAAAGAAAATTAAATCTTCAGCAAAGCGGGATAAATGAACCATACCGATACTTGCGTTCGATAATAATTCAAGAACGTGATCTCTGTCTGATACCGTATCCAAGCTATTACGCGTTGCAGAAGAAAAACCTAACCAAGAGGCAAGCTGCTCACGGTCGATATCATAAGCCGTTCCTGCTAATGCCCCACACCCTAATGGGCTGACATCTAAACGTTTTAAGGTATCTTTTAAACGGCTTTCGTCGCGCGCTAGCATTTCGCTATAGGCTAAACACCAGTGGGCAAATGTCACCGGTTGGGCACGTTGTAAATGGGTATAACCTGGCATTACTGCATCTTGGTTATTTTCTGCGGTGATGACCAACGCTTTTTGTAATTCGGTTACCGCTTCAAGTAGCAACGCAACTTGGTCTTTACACCACAATTTTAAATCTGTTGCCACTTGGTCATTACGGCTACGACCGGTATGTAATTTTTTACCTAAATCACCAACTTTATCAATCAGCTTACCTTCAACCCAGCTATGAATATCTTCTGCGTCACTTTGCAGGATAATTTCAGGGTTATCTTGCACTTCTTTCAGTAAGGAGTTTAGCGCTTGTTCTAAAGTTTGTTGTTCGCTATCAGACAATACACCAACTGTTACTAGTGATTTTGACCATGCGACTGAGCCGATAATATCTTGTTGCGCCAGGCGATAATCGAAACGCAATGAATCATTAAACTGTTTGAACCGTTGATCCGCTTGCTGACTAAAACGTCCACCCCAAAGTGCCATAACTAATCCCTACCTGATTGATAAAATAAGTTTTTAACCCCAACAGCAGTCTTGGCTGTCGGGGGACTACTATTTGATTTACTTCGCTTTGTTTTGTTCTTTCAGCGCACGGATACGTGAAGACAGCGAGTAAAGACGAATAAACCCACCTGCATGACTGTGGTCATAAACTTCATCTTCACCAAATGTGGCAAATTCCTCAGAATACAAGCTCTTATCCGCTTTTTTCTGAATCGCAGTCACTTGCCCTTTATATAATTTCAGAACAACTTCCCCTGTCACATCTTGTGCTAATGATTCAGCAGCCGCTTGCAGCGAGTGACGTAGTGGTGCGAACCAACGGCCATCATAAACTACATATGACATTTCTAAGCCGAGTTGCTCACGCCATTTGTAGCTGTCACGGTCAAGAACCAGTTGTTCAATACCACGTAATGCCGCCATCATAATGGTGCCTCCCGGGGTTTCATAGCAACCACGAGATTTCATACCCACTAAACGGTTTTCAACAATATCAATACGGCCCACTCCATGTTTTGCACCTAAAGTATTTAATGCTTCTAAACAGCCAAGTGGAGACAATGCTTGACCATTTACCGAAACGACTTCACCGTGTTTGACACCAACGGTAACTAATTCAGCTTCATCTGGTGCATCTTGCGGATCGACAGTCCATACCCAACAATCTTGGTTTGCAGCATTCCATGTGCTTTCTAAAACACCACCTTCCGTAGAAATGTGCCATGCGTTTTCATCACGGCTGTAGATTTTTTCAAGGCTAGCTGTTGTTGGAATATTACGCTCTTTCAGATAATCGAGCAGCGCTTCACGGGAACGTAAGTCCCACTCACGCCATGGTGCAACCACTTGTAACTGTGGTGCTAATGCCGTATAGGTGCTTTCAAAGCGCACTTGGTCATTACCTTTACCTGTTGCGCCATGGGCAACGGCATCAGCACCCACTTTTAAGGCAATTTCAACTTGCGCTTTAGCAATGATTGGCCGAGCCATTGAAGTTCCTAATAAATAGCTACCTTCATATAACGCCCCCGTTTTTAATACCGGGTAAATATATTCTTTGACAAATTCTTCTCGCAAGTCAACTACATAGCACTCGGACGCACCTGATTGCAGGGCTTTTTTCTCTACACCCACTAAATCTTCACGGTCTTGCCCCACATCCGCAACGAAGGCCACGACTTCGCAATCGTCATAGTTTTCTTTTAGCCATGGAATAATTGCTGATGTATCCAGGCCACCTGAATATGCTAATACAATCTTTTTAATGCCCTTTTTCATAACGTACCTATCCGCTCAATTAATATAGTTATTCCATGGCTCATTTATGATGCCAAGATCCGTGTTCCGATTGCTGTTCCATTAAACAGCTCGGGAAGTTGTTCTGCATGACGCCAACTTGCGATATCAACAGAGCGTTGTAAGGCTGCCGCAGCGTCTAACGCCGCATTGACCTTCACAATCATTCCATCGGTAATAATTCCCTGCTCAATGAGCTTTTGTGCTTTTTGCGTCGTCATTTCGTCAATTTTTTGGCCTTTACCATCCAAAATACCGCTCACATCAGACAGTAAAACCAAATCTGCGTTTAAGGCTTGGGCGATAGCGGTTGCAGCTTGGTCCGCATTTACATTCATCAACTCACCTTCTGGTGTGATACCTATAGAGCTGATAATGGGTAAATAGCCCGCACCTAACAATAATTTTAATAATTTCGCATCGCCAGGTTTGGCATCACCGACATGACCTAATTCTTCGTTTAATTGAGTCACTGTGGCACTTTGCCCATCACCGAGAGAAAGCCCTACGGCTGGAAGTTGATACTTCGTTGCCCATGCCAGTAATGTTTTATTCGCCGTACCCGCTAATGCCCCTGTAATGATATCGATTTGGTCTGCTGGCGTGACTCGTAACCCTTGCTTTTTAACGACAGGTAATTGCAGTTTTTGCATCAATTCATCAACTAAACAGCCACCGCCATGTACAATCACCAACTCACGTTGATGTGCTTGCCGATAGGTTTGAATCGCTGTAAATAATTTTTCAAGTGCCTCGACGCTATCAAGTAACACTCCGCCCAATTTAATCACTAAGGGTTGCATGGGGTTAATCCTTCTTAAAATAAAGACTGAGTTTCAGCAAAACCAAAACGAATATTCATGCACTGAACGGCTTGTGCTGCCGCACCTTTAAGTAGGTTATCTTCTGTACCCACTAAAATCAGGTGTTCACCTTTCAATACATAGCCAATATCACAAAACGGCGTACCAACTACCGATTTCAATGCAGGAACGCCTTTTTCATATAGCCGCACTAACGGTTTATTTTGATAAGCATCTTTAAACGTTTGTGTGATTTTTTCTGCCGAAACACCCGCTTTTACTTTGCACGTAATCGTTGCAAGGATGCCTCGAGAGAAATTGCCTAAATGTGGTGTAAAAATAACCTCTCTTCCCAAGTGGGTCGCAATTTCTGGCTGATGGCGATGAGTAAAGATGCCATAAGGTTGCAAACTCACTTCACAAAAGCTGTTGGTCATCGAGGCTTTACGGCCTGCTCCAGAGACTCCGCTGGTGGCATTAATCACTGGCCACATAGCTTCATCTAGCAAATTGCCTTCAATCAATGGTTTAAGTGCTAATTGGGAAACCGTTGGGTAACACCCTGGTACTGCGATCAGTTGCGCTTGACGAATTTTATCGGCCTGCCATTCTGCTAAACCGTAAACTGCTTGCATTAGCCATTCAGTATTTGTATGTTCAAAGCCATAGTATTGCGTATAGAACGCAGGATCTTGAACACGATAAGCACCCGATAAGTCGAACACAACGCAGCCCGCTTCAAGAAACTGAGGGGCTATGTCGTGGCTTACTTCATGTGCAGTGGCAAGAAAAACAACATCAATACCTTCCGCTGCTTCTGCGACATCGGTTAATGGCAGAACGGGAAGGTCTATGATGCCTTTATACTGAGGATGTAAATCAGAAAAACGTTTATTTGCATCCGCACTTTGCTTCGATACCATCAATCCTTGAAGATTAACTTCAGGATGGCGTTGCAAATAACCGGCTAATTCTGCTCCAGTATAGCCACTGGCCCCGATAATGAGTGTGTTCAACATATGCTTTCTACCTTGTACTCGTGACCCAAACAGTTTAATGTGTATTTTTATTCAAATAAAGTGCATGAATATTGATACTATTATGGATAAAGGCTGTCAACAGTGAATATTAAATTACCTGCATTTATTGAGATTTATCGTCAATTAATTGCGACTCCGTCGATTAGTGCGACTGATTCTCATTTGGACCAGAGCAATAAAGCCCTGGTGGAACTTCTCGGTGGGTGGCTGGAGACGTTAGGTTTTTCGGTCAACATTCAACCTGTGCCGGAAACGCGAGATAAATATAATTTGCTTGCATCTATTGGTGAAGGAAATGGTGGGCTGATGCTATGCGGCCATACCGATACCGTGCCCTTTGATGATGGACGTTGGAGTAAAAACCCGTTTGAGCTAACAGAGCATGACGGCAAGTTATATGGGCTCGGAACCGCAGATATGAAAGGCTTTTTTGCTTTTATTGTTGATGCGTTACGGGATATGGATTTAACTCAGCTCAAACGCCCTCTGCATATATTGGCCACTGCGGATGAAGAAACATCGATGGCTGGCGCACGTTATTTTGCAGCCAGTACAGCGCTAAGACCGGATTTTGCGATTATTGGTGAGCCGACGTCGTTACAACCGATTCGTGCGCACAAAGGACATTTATCAAATGCTATCCGCATTACTGGACAATCGGGGCATTCTAGTGACCCAGAACGTGGGGTCAATGCCATTGAATTAATGCATGAGTCTATTTCCCATTTGATGGACTTACGAAATACGTTAAAAGAACGATTTAACAACCCTGCATTTGTCATTCCCTACCCGACGATAAACTTTGGTCATATTCATGGCGGTGATGCAGCCAACCGAATTTGTGGTTGTTGTGAATTACACATGGACATTCGCCCACTCCCCGGCCTGACTTTGCAGGACTTAGATGAACTACTCAATGAAGCTCTTGAGCCTGTTAGTGCCCGTTGGCCAGGTCGCTTGGCGATCGAGCCCATGCATCCGCCGATCCCTGGCTATGAATGCCCAACGGACCACAAGATGGTGGCAGTAATTGAACAGTTGTTGGGGCAAAAAGCGGATACCGTGAATTACTGTACTGAAGCGCCGTTTATCCAAGAGCTCTGCCCGACGTTGGTTCTTGGCCCTGGTTCTATTGAGCAAGCACATCAGCCTGATGAATTTATCGATATGCGCTTTATTGAACCTACTCGCCAATTAATTAGCCAAATGGTTGAGCACTTCTGTTTCACTGAGTAAATCTGACTAGCCATCGATTTAAGCGCGACACTGAACAGGGTCGCGTTTTTTATCATGAATTATTTTCCTGTTGCCTTTGAAAAAACCTCAGCGTCATAATTTAATTTAAGTATTGACTATTGGTACCGATCTGGTAATTTCTATTTAGACGTCTAAACGTATAGACGCACAAATGGATATAATAACGTACAAAAAATAGTTAGTTTGCAAATTGCGAGGTTACAGGGTATGAGTTTTTTTCACGCAAATCAGCGCGAAGCGCTAAATCAAAACTTAGCTGAGTTAGATGGCCAAATTAATGTTTCATTTGAGTTTTTCCCACCTCGCAGTGAAGAGATGGAGCAGACACTATGGAAATCTATTGATAGGCTCAAAAACCTGAAACCTCAATTTGTCTCTGTGACTTATGGTGCAAATTCTGGCGAACGCGATAGAACGCACAGTATCATCAAAGATATTAAGGATAAAACCGGTTTAATTGCAGCCCCTCACCTAACGTGTATTGATGCAAGCCCTGAAGAACTGAAAGCCATTGCTCGTGACTATTGGAATAATGGTATTCGCCATATTGTTGCATTGCGTGGTGATTTACCTGACAACAGCCGTAAACCAGATATGTATGCTGTTGATCTAGTTGAGCTGTTAAAAGGTGAAGCGGATTTTGATATTTCTGTTGCGGCCTACCCTGAAGTTCACCCTGAAGCCAAAAGCGCTCAAGCCGATTTAATTAGTTTAAAAAAGAAGATTGATGCGGGAGCTAACCGTGCAATCACTCAGTTTTTCTTTGATGTTGAGAGCTATTTACGTTTTCGTGACCGCTGCGTCGCGACAGGTATTGATGTAGAAATCGTGCCGGGGATTTTACCCGTCTCTAACTTTCGTCAACTCGAGCGCTTTGCCAAACTGACTAACGTACGCATTCCTGCGTGGATGAGTAAAATGTACGAAGGGCTAGATGACGACCCTGAGAGCCGTAACCTTGTCGGCGCATCAATCGCCATGGATATGGTCAAAATTCTTAGCCGTGAAGGCGTGAAAGATTTTCATTTTTACACGCTGAACCGCTCTGAGCTCACCTATGCTATCTGCCATACTTTGGGAGTTAGGCCTTAATTTAGTCGGATGAGGCGAATATTTTGTCTCATCCCTTTGCTATTTTCTTCTATTCTTATACATATCTTCTATTTTCCCAGAAAAAAATATCAAATAGCTAGAACTAGTTATTTCTTGTTTAAAAAAGAACCAGTGTCTTTAAGGTAAATATATTAACGTGATATCTAAACTGATTAGATTTGCGAACTACTTTTCCACAATATAACTCATGCTATTATTTTCTTTATATTCAAATTCATTTTGCCACAATAATTATATTTAACGGTTAACGGTATAAATTAACTTTAAACATTATGAAAATCAGGGTTTAAATAAAAGTTACATAACTTAACATTATTGAAATATTAGTTTTTTATGAACATTAATTTATTTCCACTACATTTTTCGCCCATATAAAATCAAATAAAAACAACTAAAAAGCTAAATACATAGAAATAAAAACCATAAAAATGTAATAATTTAGTTAAATTGAGTGGTTTTTAGCATCATTTTATGAACACAATCAGCTCTTGGGAAAAATTATCTATAACCAAAATAACCATAACCCATCATTCACTCTACTGTTACTTTCTAATTATGACGGTTTTCATTAAATTATCTTTTTTATTTGAACACTTTTGAATTTTTCAAAAGACGGCGTATATTTAATATTGAGCTCAAGATTAATAGTATTTAATTACCACATGGTCATTGAGGAATTAAAACATGAGTAATAATGCATTAAATTCAAAACACAGTGGAATGGATGATGTCTACGCATCATTAGAATTATCCAAATCATTACCAAAAACCAAGTTTCCATTGAAAGAACAAGCACCACGTAATGTATTTAGTGCAGTACGCGATGAATTAATGCTAGATGGGAATTCACGCCAAAACTTAGCAACATTTTGCCAGACATGGGTGGATGATGAAATTCGTGATTTGATGGATTTGTCTATCGACAAAAACATGATAGATAAAGACGAATATCCACAAACAGCAGAAATTGAAAACCGCTGCGTACATATGTTAGCGGACTTATGGAATTCACCGGATGCAGAAAATACCCTTGGTTGCTCAACCATCGGGTCCTCAGAGGCTGCAATGCTTGGTGGGCTAGCGCTAAAATGGCAATGGCGCAAAAAACAAGCCGCTAAAGGAAAACCGACCGATAAACCTAATTTAATTTGTGGCCCAGTTCAAATCTGTTGGCACAAATTTGCTCGTTATTTCGATGTTGAACTCCGAGAGATCCCTCTTGAAGGTGACCGCCTCATCATGACACCGGAAGAGGTGCTCAAACGTGTCGATGAAAATACTATTGGTGTCGTACCGACCCTTGGAGTGACATTTACCTGCCAATATGAGCCCGTAAAAGCTGTACACGATGCGCTCGATAAACTGCAAAAAGAAACTGGACTGGATATTCCTATCCATGTGGATGGTGCTAGTGGCGGCTTCTTAGCTCCATTTTGTGCACCAGATTTAGAATGGGATTTCCGCTTACCACGTGTAAAATCCATTAATGCATCAGGCCATAAATTTGGTTTGGCGCCATTAGGCGCTGGCTGGGTTATTTGGCGTGAAGCCAAAGACCTTCCAGAAGAATTGATTTTTAATGTGAATTATTTAGGCGGTAATATGCCAACATTCGCACTGAATTTCTCTCGCCCTGGCGGTCAAATCATTGCTCAATATTATAATTTCTTGAGACTGGGTCGCGAAGGCTATGCAAAAATCCACAACGCTTGCTATGCAACTGCACAATACCTCAGCCGTGAAATTGAAAAATTAGGGCCATTTGAAATGATTTTTGATGGTGATAGCCAAACTGGTATCCCTGCATTAGCATGGAAACTGAAAGAAGGCACCGCCACCAGCAAATATTCCCTCTATGACATCGCAGACAAACTGCGTAGCCGTGGCTGGCAAGTTCCTGCTTACTCCATGCCAGCAAACCGTGAAGACCTTGTTATTCAACGTATTCTAGTGCGTCATGGGGTTAGTTTAGATTTAGCCGCATTACTCATTGATGACTTCAAACGCACCTTAGAGTATTTCGATAAGCACCCCGTCAATAAACCGCTAACAGAAGAAGAAGGCGGCGGCTTTAATCACAGTTAATTCTTTTATTCATGATTGTGTTGTTAACGAGCCAAAGAGCCTTAGGTTCTTTGGCTCCTACTGAGATCCGCCCTGAAAAGGCAGATTGTTTATCGATTTGAGGAGAACTCGTATGGCAACAACGACAGCTCCAGCCGCAAAGCAACTGACACTACTTGGCTTTTTTGCCATCACTGCATCAATGGTGATGGCCGTTTATGAATATCCAACATTTGCAACATCTGGCTTTAGCCTCGTATTTTTCCTGCTATTAGGAGGATTATTGTGGTTTATTCCTGTCGCATTGTGTGCCGCAGAAATGGCAACCGTAGAAGGTTGGGAGGAAGGTGGTGTATTTGCATGGGTTTCTAATACATTAGGCGAACGTTGGGGATTTGCCGCTATTTCATTTGGTTATTTACAAATTGCGATTGGCTTCATTCCTATGCTGTATTTCGTATTAGGGGCACTGTCTTATATTTTGAATTGGCCAGAACTAAATACAGACCCAATCACTAAAACGATAGGGGCACTTGTTATTCTCTGGGTATTGGCTTTCACCCAATTTGGCGGAACTAAATATACTGCCACGATTGCGAAAGTCGGTTTTTTCGCAGGCATCTTGCTTCCAGCGCTAATTTTGGTCTTTCTAGCGATCAGCTATTTAGCCAGCGGCTCTCCATTGGCCATTGAAATTAGTACTGAAACCTTTATTCCTGATTTCACCAAAATTGGCACACTCGTGGTATTTGTCGCCTTTATTTTGAGCTATATGGGTGTTGAAGCTTCAGCAACTCACGTTAATGAAATGAAAAACCCCGGTCGAGATTACCCCGCAGCGATGTTTTTACTCATGATAGCGGCAATTTGTTTAAGCTCAATTGGTGGGTTATCGGTAGCAGCGGTGATCCCAAACAGTGAAATTAATTTATCTGCTGGTGTGGTACAAACCTTTGAGGTTCTCGTTACCCACTTTAATTCCACTTTAGAGTGGGCAGTACGGATTATTGCCGCGTTGCTATTACTCGGCGTATTAGCGGAAATTGCCTCTTGGATTGTGGGACCTTCCCGTGGGATGTATGTCGCTGCACAAAAAGGAATTCTGCCGAAAAGCTTTGCCAAAGTGAATAAAAATGGCGTACCGGTAACACTGGTGATTTCGCAGTTGTTGATCACAACAGTCGCGATTATCGTCCTCACTAACACGGGTGGTGGCGGGAATATGTCCTTCCTGATAGCCCTGGCATTAACCGTTGTTATTTATCTGTGTAGCTACTTTATGCTGTTCCTCGGTTATATGCATTTAGTCTGCAAACAATCTGATAAAAAACGGGCATTCAACGTTCCGGGTGGTAAAAGCTTTAAATTGTTAATCGCGTTTGTTGGGTTAGTGATCTCAATTCTGGCATTTGTGGTGTCATTCTTCCCGCCAAGTTCATTGCCGGGCGGGGCAGATGATACGACTTACGTGACGCTGCTCGCGGTCAGTTTTGTGATTATCTTCCTGCTGCCTTTTGTGATTTATGCATTCCACAATAAAGCCGGAAAATCCACCAACGTCTCCATGGTGCATATCAAAACTCACAATGCTCCAACGAACCATTTCTTTATCCATCCTCGGGCGCGTTCGCCTTATCATCTGATCCATAATGATCAGAACAAAAAATAACGTTCGACAATAAACGAAAAGGCTGCCAATTGGCAGCCTTTTACTTATCACTAATTTATAAATAGCGTAATCAATTACTAGCCGGTATTACGCATTCCCGCCGCAACACCTGCAATGGTCACCATCAAAGCTTGCTCGACACGTGGGTCTGGCTGCTCTTGTTGACGGGAACGGTGTAAAAGCTCTGCTTGTAAGACATTTAATGGGTCAGTATAAACATTACGTAACGCGATGGATTCCGCTATCCAAGGTAAATCCGCCATTAGCGCTTCATCTTTTGAAACCGCCAGCACGCTTTTAATATCTTCAGATAACTGGTCACGCAGTTTTTGCCCTAATGGCCATAAGCGCTCTTCCACCAAGCGGTGGTCGTAATATTCCGCCAGCCATAAATCTGCTTTTGCATAAACCATTTCTAACATCGCAATACGCGTATTAAAGAATGGCCACTGCTGCCACATTTCATCAAGAATGGCTTGTTTGCCTTCTTTCTCAATGACATGTTTTAGCGCCGCTCCTGCCCCTAACCATGCGGGTAACATTAAGCGGTTTTGCGTCCATGCAAAAATCCATGGGATCGCACGCAAAGTTTCCACACCACCAGTTGGGCGGCGTTTTGCAGGCCGCGACCCAAGCGGTAATTTACCTAACTCTAGCTCCGGTGTTGCGGCACGGAAATAAGGCACAAAATCCGGTTGTTCACGTACATAATCACGGTACATCGCACAAGACACATCAGATAGCGAATCCATCACGGACTTCCACTCATCTTTTGGCTCTGGTGGCGGTAAAAGGTTCGCTTCTAAAATAGCACTGGCGTATAACGCAAGGCTGCTAATGGTAACTTGCGGCAAACCGAATTTAAAACGGATCATCTCGCCTTGCTCGGTTACCCGCAACCCACCTTTTAAACTACCCGGCGGTTGAGAAAGTAATGCAGAATGTGCAGGCGCACCACCGCGGCCAATTGTGCCGCCACGCCCATGGAATAATGTCAGTGTGACACCTTCTTTCTCACACAATTTAATCAGTGCATCTTGCGCGCGATACTGCGCCCATGAAGCTGCCATTACCCCTGCATCTTTAGCAGAATCCGAGTAACCAATCATCACCATTTGGCGATCATCGATAAGGTTGCGATACCACTCAATGCTTAACAGCTTGGTCATCACACTTTCTGCGTTATTTAAATCTTCCAGTGTTTCGAATAGTGGCGCGACGGGTAAGCGGACTGACGCCCCATTCTCTTTTAGCAGTAATTTAACCGCCAACACATCTGATGGGACTTTCGCCATTGAAATAACATAAGCCGCAACAGAATCATTTTTGGCTTTCGCAATCACTCGACAAGTTTCAAACACTTCCTGTGTTTCTGCACTCGGCTGCCAATCTTGCGGGATAAGTGGGCGTAAAGATTGTAGTTCTTCCAGCAAGAACTGTTGTTTTTCCTCTTCTGACCACTGCGAGTAATCACCCAACCCTAAATACTGAGTCAGCTCTGCAATGGCTTCAGTGTGACGAGTACTTTCTTGGCGCACATCAATACGTACCAGTTGCAAACCAAAGCTACGAATACGGCGCAGAGTATCCAACAACTGACCATTGGCAATAATTTTCATATTGCAGGCAATTAATGATTGGTAGCATGCGTATAGCGGGTCCCATAATTGGGCGTTATCCACCAATAAGTCTGCCGGTGGTAAAACTTGCTCGCCTTTTACACGGCGCTCTAAGTACTCTAGCGTCGAAAATAGTTGGCTACGTAAATTTTTCGCGATTTGGCGATAAGGCTCATCAACGTCATCCCCCCCAGCTAGCGCACGCAGCTCTGGGGTCGCTTCCGTCATCGAAAGCTCTGAAACCAATACTTGAATATCTTTGAGGAATAAGTCTGCCGCTTTCCAGCGACTCAGCAATAGAACTTGGCGAGTCACATCCGCAGTTACGTTCGGGTTACCATCACGGTCTCCACCCATCCATGAGGTAAAACGAATAGGATTGGCTTCAACCGGTAATACTGCCCCAATAGAGTCCTCAAGTTGTTCGTTAAATTCACGTAAGAAAGCAGGAACCCCTTCCCACAATGAATTTTCCACAACAGCAAAACCCCATTTAGCTTCATCAATGGGTGTTGGACGAATTTTACGAATTTCATCGGTATGCCATGATTGAGCCACCAATTGACGCAAGCGGCGCATGATATTATTGCGTTCATAATCCGCAATGTCATCATGGTCGAGTTGTGACAAACAGTTATTTACCTCAACTAATTTATGGATCAACGTACGGCGAGCAATTTCCGTTGGGTGAGCCGTTAAAACCAGCTCAATTGAAAGCTGTTCAACTGCTTTTTGGATATCACCATCAGTGAAGTTTTTGCCTTTTAATCGGCTAAACAGATTTTTCAATGCTACTGGGTTACTTGCCGCTTCGCCGTGAGGCGAAATACTGTGGTATTGCTCAGCGACGTTTGTCAGGTTTAAGAATTGGTTAAATGCCCTTGCAACGGGTAGCAATTCATCATTAGAAAGATTTTGTAATGTCATCAGCAGTTTTTGCCGCTGAACTTCATTACCTGCACGAGAAGATTTGGAAAGCTTACGAATGGACTCAACTTTGTCGAGTATGTCCTCACCTAAGGCTTCCTTGATAGTATCGCCGAGTAGCTTACCCAGCATACTGACATTACTGCGCATTGCGGAATATTGCTGATTCATGAGACTCCTGACCTTGTGCTTCTGGCAGAATGCATTCCCGCACGGTTCACGGTTAACAGACTGCTACCTGTTTCCTGTAACAAAATTTCAGTCGGCTGCGTTAGAGTTGTCGTTTTGTGATGCAGGCCGCTAAATTTACCCTTCAGTGTATATTCATATCAGAAAAAAATGACTTTGGGGGATTTTTCTGAAATTTAATTACAGCCTTATTTTTATTAATTTTTCTTATTTAAGTATTGTTTCAGCGCAATATATCGTCGATTCAGCACTTTTAAGACATGAATAATGTTTAAGAATTAAATCATCAGAATAAAAAACAGAAAATGAAGGGATAAATTAAAAATCTTCATGATGCATTAGTGCCCTCAATACCGAAGAGAACACCAATGCACTGAATAAATGATTATAAAAGTTGAGAGAGTCGGTTCAGATCCGATTGAATAGCACCCGCAGTCACATCGCGCCCCGCTCCAGGCCCACGGATCACTAATGGGTTATCTCGATACCAACGGCTTTCAATAGCAAACACATTGTCACCCGGTAATAATGAGGCCAGTGGATGTTCCGGCTTCACCGCTTCCACCCCCACTTTTGCTTTGCCTTTTACCGCATCAAACCGTGCGACATAACGTAGCACTAACCCAAGTTCTTGCGCTGCTTCTAAGCGCTGCTGCATTTGCTCGTTAATAACCGCACTGTTTTCAAAAAACGCGTCCAAAGAACCTGCCTGTGCTTGTTTTGGCACTAAAGACTCAACTCTCACATCATCCGGCTCGATGTCATAACCCGCTTCACGGGCTAAAATAATTAATTTCCGCATAACATCTTGCCCCGACAGGTCAATACGTGGGTCTGGTTCAGTTAACCCTTGCTGCCAAGCTTGCTCTACTAGCTCACTAAATGGGATGGAACCGTCAAACTGTAAAAATAGCCATGATAGCGTTCCAGAAAAAATACCACTGATAGTCAGGATAGAGTCACCGCTTTCTTTTAAATCACGTACTGTATAATTAATCGGTAACCCTGCCCCTACCGTCGCGTTATATAACCAGTGACGACCTGTTTTTGCGAACGCATCGCGAATTTGACGATATTGTGCCGTTTGCGCCGCCCCCGCAATTTTATTTGCACTAATCACATGAAAACCATAACTGGCAAAATCTACATAGTCATCTGCCAACGTTTCACTGGCTGTGACGTCTAATACCACTAAATCATCATAAGGGTGGGAACGCATCCATAAAAATAGGCTATCGTCCTCATGCTCTACGGCTTCATCATCAAAGAAAGCTAGTGCACGACTTGGGTCAATCCCTTGGTAATTCAGTAAGCTACGGCGGCTGTCTACTACGCCAGCTAGGACGAAATCAAAGTCACTACGTGCAGAAATTTTGTGTTGCTCCGCGGCAAAAAGTTCTAACCAACGCGCGCCAATATTCCCTTTACCAAATAACACTAAACCGATGCGTTTTTCTGCGCGGAATAAGCTTTGGTGCATCCCTTTAATTAGATGTTCCGTTTGGTTAGAACGCAAAACAGCAACTAAACTGATATCGTCCTCTGAATGCCAAATAAATTCAACAGGTTGCCCTTTTAATTCCTCATAAAAACGGTGGCTATGTAACGGTTTTTTACACACCCCCGCACCGACTAATGCAACCAGAGAAAAACCTTCACGTAATGATAATGACCCCGGTAAACCGGCTTCTTCAAGGGTATTTAAGGCACTTTCGACAATCTCGGAGGTATAGCACAATTGCAGTAACGAACGGTCATGATGAATACCGCGAGCCAAAGGGCGCAATTGAGCACGTTTAAGTAATAAATCCACATCTTTGCAGATTTGTTTAAAATCACGCCCCGCGGCGATACGCAATTCAATCAGACACACATCATCATGACTAGTCACGATTTTCGCACCAGCCCCTGATGCAAGCACCCGTTCAATTTTTGTTGAACCCTGTTCGGGTTGATAGCTACACCTTAATTGCAAATCAATGTTGCTCACAGAAACAGGCTGTAAAGTCCGTGTATGTAAAACGGGAGCCGCTAAACGCGCTAATTCACTAGCTTCATCAAGACGTAACAAAGGCAGCAAACACGCATCTTTCACTTTGCGAGGATCCGCGCTATATACCCCAGCGACATCACTCCAAATCGTCACTTTAGCAGCATCCGCCAACGCACCAACTTGTGTTGCAGAATAATCACTGCCATTGCGCCCGAGTAATACAGTTTCACCTTGCTGATTCCGTGAAATAAACCCTGTTACCACAATACGACGGTTAGGTAATTGCGTTAGCTGTTGCTGTAACAAATACCGTGACTGTATTTCATCAACTTGTGGCTGTGCCGCACGTTCCGCACGTAGAAATAAACGTGCATCGAGCCATGCACTTGCCATATCGGCTTGGGCAAGCACTTCTGCCATCAAGCGAGCAGACCAAATTTCACCGTGCCCGACCACTTCTGCATAAATCGCATCATTTATGGGTTGATCCAGCAATGCACTTAAACGCTCTAAATCGTGAATAAATAACTGGCTTAGCTCTGCAGCCTTTTGTTCAGGTAAAAGAGATTCAATTAAATCAAGTTGATAGCGGCGTAATGATTGCTGAGCTTGATGAGCCGAAATACGATCACTTTGGCTTAACTTTAACCAGTTAATCAACTGATTTGTTGTACTACCCGCGGCAGAAACCACCATTAAATCACCGGGTTGGCTATAGTTGGCCATAATTGTTGCAACGCGTTGATAGCACTTCGCATCGGCTAAACTACTGCCCCCAAACTTATGTAACTGGCGGTGGCAAGGAGCCACCTCAACCGCTGTTAGTACACTCATCAAAAAACTCCGCTAACGTTGTGCCGCAACCTGAAATGCGTGATCTAAGTCTGTGATTAAGTCCTGAGGATCTTCAATCCCCACTGAAATTCTTAGCAAGCTATCTGTGATCCCCGCTTGCGCACGGGCTTCTGCTGACATACCTGCATGTGTCATTGTAGCCGTATGGGAAATCAATGTTTCCACACCACCTAATGACTCCGCTAGTGTAAACAGGCTGAGTGAACGAAGAAAATGGCGAAGTTGTGGCTCATCACCTGCAAATTCAAAACTCAGCATCGCGCCAAAGCCTTTTTGCTGTTTCACTGCTATTTCGTGCCCGGGGTGATCTTCTAATGCAGGATAATACAATTTTTTTACTAAAGGCTGTGATTTAAGATATTTTACGATCTCTTGTGCATTTTGCTGTTGCTGTAATACACGTGGAGATAATGTCCGAATACCTCTCAATAGTAGGTAGCTATCAAAAGCGCCCCCAGTAACACCAATATTATTCGCCCACCAAGCAAGCTCTGTTACCCACTTTTCTTCTTTCGCAACCACCACTCCTGCAACAATATCAGAATGGCCATTCAAGTATTTAGTGCATGAATGCACCACAAAATCTGCACCTAGCGAAAGAGGCTGCTGCAAAATTGGGCTTAAAAAAGTATTATCTACAACGACTAATGCACCTACATCATGAGCCAACTGTGCAATATGCTGTATATCAAAAATTCTTAATAGTGGGTTGCTGGGTGTTTCGATTAACACTAATTTGGGCTTTTTCGCTAATGCAGCCTGCAATGCAGATTCATCACTTTGGTCGACAAATTGCACCTGATAAGCCCCACGCTGGCTTTGGCTATTAAATAACCGATAGCTTCCGCCGTAACAGTCATGTGGCGCAACGAGTAAATCCCCCGGTTGCAAAAAAACTGTACATAACAGGTGAAGCGCAGACATCCCACTGTTAGTCATTACCGAACCACTACCACCCTCAAGTTGTGCCAATGTTTTTTGCACAATATCACGCCCCGGGTTTCCACGACGTGAATAATCATGAGCTCTCGGTTCATTAAAGTCAGTAAAATTATAGGTACTGGATAAATAAATGGGAGGCACGACGCAACCAAATTGTTGGTCTTCATTTAATCCATTATGAATTGCGATGGTTGACGGCTTGTAAGTCATAAACGCTTCTCCTGAACAGTGATAGGCTAAATCATACCCATCGGATGTTTAGACGTCAACATATCTAGACGTCTAAACCTCTTTACGTTTATATCTAGTAATGGAATAATCAGCCCTAATAATTATGTGTAAATTGATAGTCAATCGCATAAGTGAACTTAACTCGTTAATTTTATATAATATCTTGTGATAAAATAAGTTAAGTCACGTCTAACATATATGCAGACGTTCTCGATTTAGGGCTTAGATTAAGTTTCTATTAAAAAGAATATGCATATTATTTTTTATTATTATTGAAAATATCCAAGGTAACCCATGGCTGAATGGAATGGTGAGTATGTCAGTCCGTATGCTGAACATGGCAAAAAGAGTGAGCAAGTAAAAAAAATTACAGTATCTATCCCTTTGAAGGTACTAAAAATTTTAACTGACGAACGTACTCGTCGTCAGATTAATAACTTGCGACACGCGACAAATAGTGAGCTCCTGTGTGAAGCTTTTTTACATGCATTCACAGGCCAACCACTGCCAAATGATGAAGATTTACGTAAAGAACGTAATGACGAGATCCCTGAAGCCGCAAAAGAAATTATGCGCGAATTAGGTATCGACCCTGAAACGTGGGAATACTAGCCCCAATTAGTCACCATTACGTATCTCAAAACTTTAACTACGTCGCACGCCTTGCGACGTAGTGCCTTTCCTTATGTTTTATTCAAGATAGCTATAACGATGATGGCGACGCGCTCAAGTCTAAAGTGAAAGTACGAATAATGATATTATGTTCGCCGTGCTTTACCGCTTCTAATTTCTTCATTTAGACATAAAAACACTTATTTTAGGCATTAAAAAAGGGAAACTCAGTTTCCCTTTTTTTCGCATTTCACAAGTTCGATTATTTTTTAGAACCTGGGATGCTGAAACGTTGGTTGAAGCGATCAACACGACCACCAGTCGCAACATCACGCTGTTTACCAGTATAGAACGGGTGGCAGTTACCACAAACGTCCAGGTTCAGCGAGTGACCAGCAGTTGAATTAATTTTCATTACATTACCGCAAGAACAAGTTGCAGTAACTTCTTCGTATTTAGGGTGAATACCTTTTTTCATGGGAGAACCTCTATTAAGGCCGTGTCGCCATTCCAGCCCTAACGCCGGACACCACACGTCGTGTTGATTGAATTTAATATATTGGTAAAAATAGATACCAAAGGCGGCGGATCATACAGAAATTCTGTTTATCACGCAATGAAAACCGAGTAAATTTTGTGGTACTCTAGTCAACAATCGCTCGCATTATCGCATAAAAAATAGACGGAAACCCAGATATGATCGTCGTTCAGGTGGCTTTACCTGTCCCTTTAAACCGCACATTTGATTATCGCCTTCCTGATAACATGCCACTACCAGTGATTGGCAGCCGTGTTATGGTGCCATTTGGCAAGCGCCAAGCCTTGGGTATTGTGGTAAAGCACAGCGATAAAAGCGAATTTGCTGAAGATAAATTAAAAGCCATCGAACTGGTTCTCGACCACCAAACGCTCTTCCCTGACGATATTTGGCAGCTCTTATTGTGGTCTTCACAATACTATCATTACCCAATAGGTGAAGTGCTCTTCCACGCATTACCCACACTATTGCGCCAAGGTAAACCTGCGGAATTTACCCCTATTTGGCAATGGCAAGTGACGGATGAAGGCTTAGCCGTTGACCTTAATGAGCTAAAACGTTCCCCAAAGCAGCAACAAGCTCTTGCACTTTTGCGTCGTAGACCCGTTTATCGCCATCAAGTAAGTGAGCTTGAAATCAGTGAAAGTGCTCTGCAAGCACTGAAAAAGAAAGCTTATATTGAGTTACATCCCGTTCAACCGACTAGCGAAAAGTGGCAACCAAGCTTTACAGTTTGTGGGGAAAGGTTGCGGCTTAATAGTGAGCAAGCGACCGCTGTCGGTGCTATACGTGCTGAAGATGACCAATTTTCGCCATGGCTACTCGCTGGGATCACAGGGTCCGGTAAGACGGAAGTGTACCTGAGTGTATTGGAAAATGTCCTTGCCCAAGGTAAACAAGCTTTAGTTTTGGTGCCTGAAATTGGCTTAACCCCACAAACGATTAGCCGTTTTCGCGAGCGCTTCAATGCGCCTGTTGATGTGTTGCACTCAGGCTTGAACGATAGCGAACGCTTAGCGGTTTGGTTACGCACTAAGCAAGGACAAAACGCCATTATTATTGGCACTCGCTCAGCGCTGTTCACCCCTTTCGCCCGCCTTGGCATTATTATTATTGATGAAGAGCATGACAGCTCATATAAACAGCAAGATGGCTGGCGTTATCATGCACGTGACTTAGCTGTTTTTCGCGCTAAAAAGAACAATATTCCCATTGTGATGGGTACTGCGACGCCATCACTAGAAACCTTATTCAATGTACAGCAACATAAGTATCGGCAATTAAATCTCACTATTCGTGCAGGTAATGCACGCCCTGCGGCTCAGCACCTTATTGATTTAAAAGGCCAGCCGTTAAAATTTGGCCTTTCTCACTTATTAATTCAACACATTAAAGAACACCTTGCACAAAACAACCAAGTCATTCTATTTTTAAATCGTCGTGGTTATTCCCCTGCATTAATTTGCCATGAATGTGGCTGGATTGCAGAGTGCCAGCGCTGTGACCACTATTACACCTTGCACCAAAATTTTCATCAATTACGCTGCCACCATTGTGATAGCCAGCGCCCGGTTCCTCGTCAGTGCCCACAATGTGGTTCAACTCATTTAGTGCCTGTAGGAATGGGAACGGAGCAACTTGAGGAAGGGATTTGTGAACTGTTCCCTGATACCCCCGTTACCCGTATTGACCGTGATACCACGAGCCGTAAAGGGGAACTGGAACAGCATTTAAACCAAGTACATGAAGGGGGGGCTAGAATTCTTATTGGCACACAGATGTTAGCCAAGGGCCACCACTTCCCTGATGTCACCTTAGTCGCCTTGTTAGATGTCGACGGGGCTTTATTCTCGAGTGATTTTCGTGCAGCCGAACGGTTTGCTCAATTATACGTGCAAGTTTCTGGTCGAGCAGGACGAGCTGGTAAACAAGGTGAAGTGTTCTTGCAAACCCACCACCCCGAACACCCATTGTTGCTCACGCTTCTTGAAAAGGGTTATCACGCATTTACCCAAGAAGCGATGGAAGAACGGCAAATCGCAATGTTACCACCTTACACCAGTCATATATTGATCCGTTCAGAAGACCACAATAACCAAGATTCGCGCCAATTTTTGCAAAATGTACGGCAATATATTAGTGAACATCCACAAAGTGATGCCAAAATGTGGATTTTAGGCCCCTCGCCGTCGATTCAAGCCAAACGTGGCGGGCGATTCCGCTGGCAATTGCTATTGCAACACCCTTCGCGGCTTTATTTACAACAATTTATGGCGAAACTGTTGCCAGAAATTATTCAACAGCCAGAAAGTCGCAAAGTAAAATGGAACATCGATGTGGACCCGACCGATTGTTAACTCATTATCAATGCTAAAGGATTCATTTTACCTAACCATTTAACTTTATAGGCCATACCAGTATTGTCTTTGCAGCATGTTGATAAATTTGAATTATTTGCCATATAATTCTAAACGACCAAATTGAGTATTTTTCATACACATTGAGTTTCATTTATCTTTTTGCCCTTAGAATTATTTTCAAAATTTGCGAAGTAGCTCTAAAAAATGACGCAAGTCACATTTTTTATGCAAACTAGGTAACAGATATTCTTGAGAAACCAATTAGAATAACCACTAATAATGACGTACTTGCGCCATTCAAAAAAAGCAAACGATTAAATCAATCTAAGGAAGGCGTTGTGGAAAGTAAAAAACACAATAACACGGCAACGATGAAAGATGTTGCTAGTGCCGCGGGCGTTTCGACAGCGACGGTGTCTAGAACACTTATGAACCCGGAAAAAGTTTCTTTGCAAACACGCCAAAAAGTCGAACAAGCGGTGATGGATGTTGGCTATTATCCTCATAACCTTGCTAGAAGCTATAAGCGCAATGAATCAAAGACTATTCTTGTACTCGTTCCTAATATTCGCGACCCTTTCTTTAGTGATGTCGTGTGCGGCATTGAAGAAATTGCCGCTCAAGAAGGCTATTTTGTTTTGATTGGGGACTGTAAACACCAAGAAAAACAAGAAAATGCTTTTATTAATCTCATTATTACCAAACAAATTGATGGCATGGTCTTACTGGGTTCCAATATTCCATTCGATATCTCAACCGAAGAGCAAAAAAACCTCCCTCCAATTGTGATGGCCAATGAGTTCGCACCTGAGCTAAAACTGCCTACCGTGCATATCGATAACCTCACCGCCGCATTTAACGCAACACATTACCTACAAAAACAAGGCCATAAACTGATCGCTTGTATTGCAGGCCCTGACCATATGCCTTTAAGCCAATATCGTTTAGAAGGTTATAAAAAAGCCATGTTACGCACAGGTGAAAAACTGCGTGAAAATTATATTATTCGTGGTGATTTTACCCATGAGGGTGGCGCTGAAGCAGTGAAAACATTGATGTCACTTCCTGAACCACCGACAGCTATCTTTTGCCATAGTGATATCATGGCAATTGGTGCAATGTGGCAAGCGAAAAAAATGGGCTTAAAGCTCCCTGATGACCTTTCTTTTGTTGGTTTCGATAACTTAGAGCAAGCAAAATACACCTTGCCAGCCCTAACGACTATCAACCAACCTCGTGCTGAAATTGGCCATCATGCGATGCAATTACTGCTCGAGCAGATTCATGGGCACAATGTTAATCCAGGCTCACGTCTCCTAGATTCTGATTTAATCATTAGAGAGAGCACAAAAGCGCCTAAAAGCTAGTCAAAGTTGCTCAGGTTAAGTAACATGTTAACCCAAATGATGACTAACAATTGATAACTAGTGAATTAATAGCGTGGCACAAAAAGATTATGTAGCTCGAGGGCGCTCATCCGCCCGTAAAAAAAGCAAAGGTAAATCAAAGAAAGCACAAGGACTACCAATGACAACATTGGTTGTTGCTGTCACGATTGTCGTGCTATTTGTTGGCGGCCTGTTTTATATCACTCAAAATAAAAAGGACACACCACAACCTCAGGTAGCTACTCCCACAACACCGGGTAGTACGCTTCCACCAAAGCCTGAAGAACGTTGGCGTTATATTAAGGAACTCGAACGTCGTGGTGTGGATATGCCAAATATTCAACAGCCGAGCACGGGGAATAATATTGTGCGCCCATCAGATTTAACACCTGAACAGCGCCAGCTATTAGAGCAAATTGATTCTGACAGACGCCAGCCTGTCACTAACTTGCAAGAAATACCTGCAAACGGTAAACCAGTACCGCGTTCACAAGTGCTCATCAATGAGCCTGCTCAACCTATCGAGCCAGTACAACGTAAACCGGCGGCCAATATCCCTCCAAAACTTGAGGCTCAACCAACCGCGCCTGCAACTCAACCACAAACGGCACCAAGCACTAAACCGACAAACAGCTTGCAAAATATGGTTGTTCAATGTGGTTCATTCCGTACAGCAGAACAAGCCGAGTCTGTACAAGCTACTTTGGCATTCTCAGGTATTGAAAGCCGTGTAAGCGCAGGTGGAGGTTGGCACCGTATCGTTTTAGGACCTTATTCCAAGTCCACTGCCGAAAAAATGCGTGACCGTGCAGCAGGTGCAGGTGTTTCCGGTTGTATTCTTCGTGCTTCTGGGGGTTGAAAAATTCCTCCTTCCCCCCCATGTACTGTTTTAATGTACTCATGAGCGGTACTTTGTGTCTTCAACCTAGTTCAAGTGATAGTTAATTAGACAACTATCACTTGAATTTAATCTTTTGAAAATCACATTCAACCGCATTCTTTTTTGTAATAAAACCAGGGGCTAACTCATGACAACAATCGTAAGTGTTCGCCGTAATGGCCAGGTCGTAATTGGTGGTGATGGACAGGCGACGATGGGTAATACCGTCATGAAAGGCAATGTCCGCAAAGTTCGCCGTTTATACAACGACAAAGTCATTGCCGGATTTGCCGGTGGCACCGCAGACGCATTCACATTATTTGAACTGTTTGAGCGCAAACTCGAACTGCATCAAGGCCATTTAACGAAAGCGGCCGTTGAACTTGCTAAAGATTGGCGTACCGACCGCATGCTTCGTAAATTAGAAGCCTTGTTAGCTGTCGCTGATGAACACACTTCACTGATCATTACGGGTAATGGTGATGTGGTTCAACCGGAAAACGACTTAATTGCGATTGGCTCCGGTGGCCCATATGCACAATCAGCCGCACGTGCTTTGTTAGAAAATACAGACTTAAGTGCTAAAGAAATCGCTGAAAAAGCGCTCGCTATTGCAGGTGATATCTGTATTTACACCAACCATAATGTCAACTTTGAAGAAATTTCTTCAAAATCATAAGGATTGCTAGTATGTCCGAAATGACTCCACGCGAGATTGTCAGCGAACTCGACAATCATATTATTGGCCAAAATAAAGCCAAACGTTCTGTTGCGATTGCTCTGCGTAACCGCTGGCGCCGTATGCAGTTAAACGAAGTATTACGTCACGAAGTCACACCAAAAAATATTTTGATGATTGGGCCAACAGGGGTAGGTAAAACTGAAATTGCCCGCCGCCTTGCGAAATTAGCCAATGCGCCATTTATCAAAGTTGAAGCGACCAAATTTACTGAAGTCGGCTATGTTGGTAAAGAAGTTGACTCGATTATTCGCGATTTAACTGACTCTGCCGTTAAAATGGTGCGTTTACAGTCTATCGAAAAAAATCGCTATCGCGCCGAAGAAATGGCTGAAGAACGTATTTTAGACGTTCTTATCCCACCAGCAAAAAATAACTGGGGGCAATCTGAACCAACGGATGAGCATTCTCCAGCCCGCCAAGCATTCCGTAAGAAATTACGTGAAGGCCAATTAGACGATAAAGAAATTGAAATCGAAGTCGCTGCATCCCCTATGGGTGTTGAAATTATGGCACCTCCAGGCATGGAAGAGATGACTAACCAGTTACAATCCATGTTCCAAAACCTAGCAGGCCAAAAACAGAAACCTCGTAAGATGAAAATCAAAGAGGCATTCAAACTGCTAGTTGAAGAAGAAGCGGCTAAATTAGTCAACCCTGAAGAGCTAAAAGAACAAGCGATTGAAGCGGTTGAACAGAATGGTATCGTCTTCATCGATGAGTTCGACAAAATTTGTAAACGCGGTGGCCAAAGTTCGGGGCCAGATGTATCCCGTGAAGGGGTTCAACGTGATTTACTGCCATTAATCGAAGGCTGTACCATTTCCACTAAGCACGGCATGGTCAAAACTGACCATATCCTGTTTATTGCTTCAGGTGCGTTCCAAGTTTCGAGCCCATCAGACTTAATCCCTGAACTCCAAGGCCGCTTGCCAATTCGCGTTGAGCTACAAGCTCTGACAACTGAAGATTTTGTGCGTATTTTGACTGAGCCAAATGCCTCATTAACTGAACAGTATAAAGCGCTGATGGCAACAGAAGGCGTGAATATTGAATTCACGACTGACGGTATTCGTAAAATTGCAGAATCAGCATGGCAAGTGAATGAGTCAACCGAAAATATTGGTGCTCGTCGCTTACACACAGTGCTTGAACGCTTAATGGAAGATATTTCTTTCGATGCCAGTGACCGTAACGGGCAAACTATCCAAATCGATGCAGACTATGTCAGACAGCACTTAGATGAGCTGGTGGCAGATGAAGACTTGAGTAGATTTATTTTATAATCTTATTAATTATCTGGTTTTCATGTATCCTTAATATACATCGACTAAAGTGCAGCTTTTATCGCTGCACTTTTTTCTATGAAATATTCTGCCCATTGCATTGAAAATACTCAAGTATCTCTCTATATGATGGGTTATTAAATTATTAAGATCACATCTCTAAAGAGTTTGAATTATAGGTAACTGCATGCAGTCGACATCCTCAACAATAAGTCGTAAACAAGCTTGGATTGAAAGTCTCCGCCCTAAAACCCTACCATTAGGGGTGATTGCGATTGTGACAGGCTCTGCACTCGCTTATTTAACTAATAATTTTAAATGGCCTGTCGCTTTATTAGCACTTATCACAGCGGGTTTATTACAGATTTTATCTAACCTTGCGAATGACTATGGTGATGCGGTCAAAGGCTCTGATACGGCTGAACGTATTGGTCCATTACGTGGCATGCAAAAAGGCGTTATCACGCAAGCGGATATGAAAAAGGCACTGAAGCTAAATATTACAGCGGCCTGTCTTTCCGGCTTACTGTTAATTATTGTCGCATGCGAAAAACCCGAGGATGCCATTGGTTTTGTCGCATTAGGGCTTATTGCTATCGTCGCTGCAATTACCTATACCGTGGGCAAAAAACCGTATGGCTACCTAGGGTTAGGGGATATTTCTGTTTTAATCTTCTTTGGCTGGCTAAGTGTTATTGGGACTTATTATTTACAAGCAAATAGTTTTAATATCATCACTGTCCTACCCGCAACGGCTTGTGGGTTGCTCTCTGTCGCAGTATTGAATATCAATAATATGCGTGATATCGAAAATGATATTAAAGCAGGTAAAAATACCTTAGCGGTGCGCTTAGGTCCCCAAGGGGCTCGAATTTATCACACCATTATTATTGTTGCGGCTATTTTATGTTTGGCCTTTTTTAATCTAATTTATTTACACGGCTGGAGCGGTTGGCTATTTTTACTCGCCGTACCAATGCTAATGAACCATTTACGCCGTGTTCTCAGCGACCCAACCCCCGAAGGTATGCGCCCTCTATTGGAAAATATGGTGAAAGCCGCACTCGTGACCAACGTTTTATTTTCCATCGGCGTCGTAATGAGCAAATAATATTCACTATTTGTCGTTTTTTTGACTTTTTCCGCCTATTTTTAGGCGGGTAACTTTGCCAAGTACAGTTCAAAAGGGATATACTGGTTGCCTCTTGCAGCAAAAAAGACCTAACTCCTATGAAATATGATACTTCCGAACTCTGCGATATTTACCAAGAAAGCGTCAACGTGGTAGAACCCCTTTTCTCCAATTTTGGTGGACGTACTTCATTTGGCGGTCAAATCATTACAGTTAAGTGTTTTGAAGATAACGGCCTAGTGTATGATTTGCTGGAAGAGGATGGTACAGGGCGTATCCTACTCGTTGATGGGGGCGGTTCTGTCCGTAAGGCACTTATTGATGCTGAAATTGCAAGGCTAGCTGTTGACAACCACTGGGAAGGAATTGTGGTTTACGGTGCGGTTCGTCAGGTAGATACCCTGATGGAACTCGACCTCGGTATTCAAGCTATTGCTGCGATGCCGGCAGGCTGTCCAGATGAAGGCATCGGTGAAAGTGATATTCGTGTTAATTTCGGCGGTGTGACTTTCTTTTCAGGTGATTACCTTTATGCCGATAACACCGGTATTATCCTTTCTGAAGAGCCATTAACACCTTATGGGAACAACGGTTTTGTCGAAGATGACAATATCGACGCATAATCCGTTAAAAATTCTATAAATAAGGGCTGCAATGATTTGCGGCCCTTATTTTTATATTCTACTACGCGAGGTATGACGAAAGTTTCTCTAAACCCTACAATGCGAGATATAACAAAGATTTCTCTAAATAATTCGTGTTGTAGGTAGGCGGCAAAGTCGATAAGACCCTAGGAGCATACATGAGTATGTGACTAGGGCGAAGAGACGAAGCCAACACCCCTACAACGCGAAGTATGACGAGAAATTACACTTCTTCCATCTTACCGAGTAAAGTCCGTAAACGCTCTTGCCAAGCTTGCTGCTCTTGTTTTAACTGTTCATTTTCACGCACCAGTGAATCCGTGCCTGATTTTGCTGTTTCAAGCTCTTGGCTTAACGCACCATTTTTATCTTTTAATTCATCGATTTCCATTTGTAACAGTGTGATTGTATCAATCGCTTGTTGCACTTTGGATTCTAGTTTCTCAAATACTTCAAATGACATAATTCTGGTCTCCCTTATCAGCTTTTACACGATTGTAAGTAGCATGATCCTCTGTGTCCAGTTCCTTCCTTCTGAATCGTAATAACCTTCATTAAAAAACACTGGTCAGATCACATCACAAAGGTCGAATCCATCACTATTTTTGATTGTTTTGTTTCGCTTTAGTGATGTAACACACACTTTTCAATTTCGATATTTCTCGTTTATGTTCTTTAACGATAAATTTACAGTTAATGATTTTCGATTAGAAAATCTTAACTTAAAAAAACATTACAATATTTTTCATTTTCGTAGGATAGAAACATATGAGCCAAATGACGACTACATCACTCACGGGTCAGTGCATCTCAGAGTTTTTAGGGACTGCGCTACTGGTCTTTTTTGGTCTAGGTTGTGTTGCTGCCGTTAGAATAGCGGGCGCACAACTAGGCCTGTGGGAAATTAGTATTATATGGGGCTTTGGCGTTGCTTTAGCCGTTTACCTAACCGCTGGCACCTCAGGTGCCCACCTAAACCCAGCCGTTACTCTCGCACTATGGCTATTCGCGTGTTTTGATAAGCGCAAAGTTGTTCCTTATATCATCGCACAGATGCTAGGTGGTTTCTTTGCTGCCGCATTAGTTTACTCAATGTATTCCCCTGTATTTTTCGATTACGACCAAGTCCATCACATCATTAGAGGCTCACAAGAAAGCTTATTTACTGCGGGTGTTTTCTCAACCTACCCAGCACCACAAATTAGTGTTCCTCATGCATTCTTTATTGAGGTCATTATTGCGGCCATTCTTGTTTGCTTAATACTCGCGCTAACCGATGATGGCAATGGTGTCCCACGTGGCCCACTTGCACCATTGTTAATCGGTATTTTGATTGCCGTTATCGGTGGGTCATTTGGCGCGCTCACTGGGTTCGCACTCAACCCTGCTCGTGACTTTGGTCCAAAGGTTGTCGCTTATCTCGCTGGTTGGGGTGATATCGCTCTGACTGGTGGCCGCGATATTCCTTATTTCCTTGTCCCATTGACAGCACCTATTGTTGGTGGTCTGCTAGGCGCATTCGCCTATCGCAAACTGATTGGTCGCCACTTACCTTACATGGTATGTGAAGAAGAGACCAAAACAGAAAAATTATCCGTTAAAAACACCAAATCCTCGGAACAGGCTTAAATTATGACTACTGAAACCACTATTGCGAAAAAGTATATTGTTGCACTCGACCAAGGCACAACCAGCTCACGTGCTGTCGTACTCGACCATGATGCGAATATTGTCAGTATTTCACAACGTGAATTCACCCAAATTTATCCTAAGCCAGGTTGGGTGGAACATGACCCAATGGAAATTTGGGCATCACAAAGCTCAACACTAGTGGAAGTACTCGCTAAAGCGGATATCCGTACCGATGAAGTCGCTGGGATTGGGATCACTAACCAACGTGAAACCACTATTGTTTGGGAAAAAGCCACAGGTAAGCCTGTTTATAATGCAATTGTATGGCAATGTCGCCGTACTGCTGACTTTTGTACCCATCTAAAACAAAATGACCGCGATTTAGAAGAGTATATTCGCCAAAACACCGGTCTGGTTGTTGACCCATATTTCTCCGGTACAAAAGTCAAATGGATTTTAGATCATGTTGAAGGCGCACGTGAGCGAGCTGAAAAAGGGGAGTTACTGTTTGGAACTGTCGATACTTGGCTCGTTTGGAAAATGACACAAGGGCGTGTTCATGTCACCGACTATACCAATGCCTCTCGAACCATGTTGTTCAATATCCGTAACCTCGAGTGGGATGACAAAATTCTCAAAGCGCTCAATATTCCACGAGCAATGCTTCCTGAGGTACGCCCTTCTTCCGAAGTCTACGGGCAAACCAATATTGGGGGGAAAGGTGGGACTCGTATTCCAATTTCAGGAATGGCGGGAGACCAACAAGCCGCTCTGTATGGCCAACTGTGTGTCAAATCAGGAATGGCCAAAAATACCTATGGAACAGGCTGTTTCCTACTTCTGAACACGGGAGAGACTGCTGTACGTTCAAATCATGGCCTACTGACGACTATCGCGTGTGGCCCAAAAGGTGAAGTCAATTATGCACTTGAAGGCGCTGTATTTGTCGGAGGTGCCTCTATCCAATGGCTGCGTGATGAATTGAAATTAATTGATGAATCAACAGACTCAGAGTACTTTGCCACTAAAGTGAAAGACAGCAATGGCGTGTATGTTGTTCCTGCCTTTACTGGTTTGGGAGCTCCATATTGGGACCCATATGCGCGCGGTGCTATTTTTGGCCTGACACGTGGTGCAAACCGCAACCATATTATCCGTGCAACATTAGAATCTATCGCTTATCAAACCCGTGATGTACTTGATGCAATGCAAGCAGATTCAGGTGAGCGCTTAAAAGCACTACGTGTTGATGGTGGAGCTGTCGCCAATAACTTCTTAATGCAATTCCAGTCAGATATTTTAGGTACTCCTGTTGAACGCCCTGAAGTGCGAGAAAGCACTGCATTGGGAGCCGCTTACCTTGCAGGCTTAGCCGTTGGTTTCTGGAGTAATCTTGATGAGTTACAGAGCAAGGCGACCATTGAGCGTGTATTCAAACCAGGTATTGAAACGACGGAACGTAATTTCAAATACGAGGGATGGAAAAAAGCCGTAGCTCGTGCCCAAGAGTGGGAAGATCGTGGCTAATCCATCTTTTAATCTGTTTTATTTCTAATATCCCAAAGGCCATATGAATCATATGGCCTTTTTTATTTTATCCCTACAAGTATGACTTTCTTCTAATAACTAATTAGTTAATCAATGAAAATGCAGTTATTAAAACAATAATAAATTAGACCGTTTTTTGCGGTTTATTTAGAATAATATTTCAATAAAATTCAAAATTAACCCTCAAAAAATGGATTATGGTAATGGATAACCTTAAAATATTTGCTGATGAGATACAGCAAGACAACTTACAACTAGGATGGTATAAAAAAGGGAGAGTGGCAATTATTCGGCAAGATACCACCTTAATAAATGCATTAAAGGATAACCCTGAACTATCCGCTGACGGCGAAAAAGCATTTAAGTTATTCAGTTGGTTAAGCAATAAACCTCGCTTAGCGGGTGAAAATAAAAAAACTTATTTATTAAGTGCCCTCGATACTGAACATTTCTCTGGATTTAGTTTCCACCCCAAGCAAAATTTATTTGTCGAAAGCTTTAATTCACCCCACGAATGGATTGACGGAGAAACCAGAGCACAAGCTCAGCTCGCTGATTTATTATTACCAAGCGGGCAATGGCATCGCCATTATAATATCGTCGTCTTGCCTGAAAATGCCAATGACAAACAAGTCGAGCTAGTTCGCCATTGGTTGGAACTCACCGGCGGCAGTTTATTGATAGTCAAAAATAAACACAAAAAACTATCAGCATCGACCCAACAACTCATTGATGAAATTAATCCAGTAGAGCCTATTGAGCAAGCCAGCCGCACCTTAGAAAATCACAGTTTCCAGCAAATTATCACCCTACCAACCCAAGCAATAAACTCATTGAAGCTAACCGATGAGTTACGAAAAAACAGCCAATATTTCTCAATATCTATAGAAAATATGAAGTATAACAAGGTGTTGTCTTCACATGACGCTCCAATTACAAAAACATCATCTTGGCAACAGATTGCCCATTCAGTCGAAACCGATGTAAATAAAATAATGGCAGTAAATCAGCTTCCTGCGGTTAAAATCCGCTATGAAAAGAATACCTTAAAACTTGTTGGTAAAAATATCATTTTTCGCCAGTTCCAATTGAAACAAACAAAACAGGCGATCTCTCGACATGATGCGCAAGAAAGCGTTCCTCAAATTCTACCTATTTTAGTAGCAGAAAACCCAGATGAGCTCCCAAATCAGTTAGTTGTGGGTGCCATAACAGGAAAACTACCAAATAGCCCCCATATTAAGGGTTACAAAATCCTTGAGCAGCCCAAATTTGGTCAATTAACGCTAAATAACACCACCAACGAATGGCAATACATTGCCAATAATGCCAAATTTAAAACCCACTCAGATCAATTTGATTTTATTGCTATGCTACCTAACGGGCAGCAATCCCAGCCCCTTTCCATTCAGTTACAAACCGCAAATGCACCACAACTGCGCATTCCTGGTAAACGCACATATTCCACTCCAGACCCTGTTTATCATGAACCTCAACGGCGTTACAACCCAACACCAAGTGATATGCAAATCCATCATATTCAACTTGCGCAAACTCACCTGCAGAGTATGACCGATAAGCACATGAGCTTAACAGCTAACCGCTGGGCGTTATTGAATGTAGAAATTACCAGCGAAACGGCGGCAAAATCCCCTGATATTGAAGCCATCGTCAGCAATAAAGAAAGAAAAATATTAGGTCGAGTGAGATTAACTGGCCCGGATCATTTGCTCCAAAAATTAACAGCGCTCCCCCAACAGATGAATGTTTCAGCGCAAAATTGGCATCAGCAACGCTTTACAGCTCCGCTAAAAGGTGAGTGGATACAACCGGATATCAACCTCGTTATCACTGTTAATGGCAAACCCATTATCACCGAAGAAACCAACCAACATGGCCTATTCTCCCCCAATGTCACCCTTGATAACCACTTAATTGTTCATGTTGATAGCCACAGTTTATATCAACAAGGACATGGAGTTTATTCATCCTCTCCATTAAGTTGGGGAAAAGAAGCGGCGACAATCTTACCAATTGGGCAGCTCACAGTGCATAGCCTTCCTGCTACGGTGAGTCACCCAAGCTTAACGCCACTTAGGACTGACACCAATAGCAACACCATTCCGTTTATTCATCCTCATTATGATAACCCTGAAGAGATTGACTATCACCCCAATGCACAAATTTTTTGGGCTTATAATAATAGCCATAAATACCAAACTGCTAACAATGCTGATTCTGATTATCAATATACTGCGATTGAAACCCTACCTTCAAATGTTGGCACTGCGCTATTAGGGCTTGGGTCGCCCAACAACGGTGGCGGGGTTCATGAACCTAACGTGATGTTTCATGAGATTTTTGGTCACGGTCTTGGCTTGCCTCATACCAATAAACTAGGTGATGATGATAAGTTAGTATACCCTTACGACCCTCACAGCCATGGCAAAAACCCAGCTTATAACCAATCTAGGCAATATTATGTCACTTATCACGATCTCCATAGTCACTTAAAACAGGCTATGCCGACCATGCTTTCTAGTTTTGTACCTTTTAGGAGCGGTGCTTATGATGCATTTTTGCCTCATCCTGATGTCTACAACCAAAAAATTCACCAATTTTTAAGCAAAAGAATACGCTGGCAAAGCAATAAAACTAAAGGGGAGGATACTGAAGATGGCGGGTTTGCAGGAGACGGTTTTTATCAACGCTGGGATCAAATTAACAAACAATGGGTCACACTAACTCAACAGAATTACTCAAAATATTATCACCTAACGCAAATTGAGCAATTCCCTCATCAACGTGATGTAGCGATTTATTGGATACAGCATCAGTTTACTAAAATGGCAGATAATACCCCACACCCTTATAGCACCATCACGGTTGACCGTACCATAGGAAGCTTGCCGGCCGATTACCATAACCTAAAAACAGGGGTTGGCCGTCCATTTGATATTAATGGTGACTATGCATTAACCGTCACTTATGCAACTCCGAATGGGTTATCGACCGAAGTATTGCAAATCCGACGTACAGAGAGCTTCAATATTGCAGATAAAGGCGAATTGGTTCAGTTTACTGTACATGAATTGAACTACAAAAAAGAGCTTGGGCAGTTGATCTCCCACTATAACAACCCGGATTCATTAGCTTGCCGTGTATTAACAAACAGTGATGGCTATTTATTACCCAACCAGTTGATTCTCGATAATTATTGGCAAGGTGCCCCTATTTACTGGGCAGCAACAGAAGAAGGCTTAATTGATTTTTCGACAGGTAAAGTCAATCTCGACAAAATCACCTCAAAAAGTGCACTTTGCGCCAAGTGGGTTGAAAAAGGCCGGTTACATCAACAATATTTTTCATTATCTGACCCATTTGGCCAAGATTCGCAGGTTGATACCTCTTTGAACTTTATTGCGCTCAATCACCTTGATACTCACGCAAGGCATTACTCAGCAATACCCGATGTGATCTACTACACAGTCGAGCAACCTTTAGTTGCGGATGTAAACTTCGAACAAACGGTGGATATTACTCACCTAAACTTGCCTGATGGCCAGTACTCTTTTTGGGTCACACTAAGGACAAGTGATGACCAAAAACAAATTCAAGAAAGCATACCAATAGAGGAATGGTATTTTTCAGTACAACAAAATCAATTAACAATAAAAGGCACGATAGACAGTACCCCTGAGTTAAAACTGGATGGAATAATCATTCATATAGACCAACACTTGCAGGACCATACTGTACCAAAGTTGATTTGGCTCCAACAAAACACTCAAAATCCAACAGGACAACTAGCAGAAAATACAAAATTTCTAGATTATAACCAACCAGTGATATTTAATTCAGGAGTCATGTTGCCGGAACTTATATCATCAATGCCAGAAGAGGAACCTAGCTCCTTGTATTCATCGGTGCTATCAATTCCGCCACAAAAGCAAGCTGATATACTGCTAAGCGCGTAATTTGATGGTCAGGCTGTCTTTTGCAGCCTGACCATATCCCATTAAACCATGCGTTCTGAGTGATTCATACGTTTTGCTAAAGGTAACCAGCACAACAATACAAGCGTCGACATTAAAAACATCAACAATCCTAAACTAAACTGCCCGTTCTGTGGTAACAAGGCGGAAACCCAAGTCGCAACACCTGAACCGACATTTTGTAAGCCGCCAACGAGTGCACCTGCGGCACCTGCCAAATAAGGGAAAGGCTCCATAGCCCCTGTCGTTGCTAATGGAAATAACATACCAGCGCCAAAGAAAAATACCGCTGCTGGGACTAACAATGTCCATGTATTCATAATCCCAAACCAGCCTGGTACCCACATCATAAAGCCAGCCAATAAACAAATAAGCACTGAGTGCCACATCAAATTATAAAACGTTTTTCCCTCTCGCCCTGCATACCAAGCGCCAAAGAAAGCGGCAGGAATCGGCAATATAAATAAAATACTCACGGTGATACTGCTTAGCCCTAATACACCGCCCATCAATACACCACTGCTGGCTTCAAATACCGCTATCCCAGCTAACGCACCAACTAGCATGGCAAGGTAAGAGAGAAATGAACCACTTGAAAGTAATTCACGATATGAGGCCAACATTCTGTACTTTTCTGGGGAAACAGGCCGCGTTTCTGGTAGCCAACGATACATACTCAATAATACTGAGGCTCCTAAGATAAATAGGAAAATATAGCAAGCATGCCAGCCCCAAAAGTGCGCTAATATTCCGCCAAACATGGGAGCCAATAATGGGCTGACTAACACCCCCATATTTAATAGGCTATTTGCATAACGCAGCGCTGTGCCTTTATATAAGTCACGAGGCATTGTTCTTGCCATTACACCGGCAACACCAGTTCCTAGCCCTTGTAACCCACTTGCCACTGTAAGTATATTTAGCGTTGGCGCGAAAATTGCCACAACCGTTGAAAATAAGAAAATCGTTAAACCGGTTAAAATAACAGGTCGGCGACCAATTCGGTCAGATAGCGGCCCATAAACTAACTGCGAAAAACCATAAGAAAATAAATAAGCCGCCATTACTTGTTGAACAGCACCAGAGGGCTCATTAAAATAAGCGGCAATTTCAGCAATGACAGGAACATAAATAGTTTGTGTCATTTGGCCGACTGCTGCCAATGCAATTAGCATTAATAGCAAATTAAAATGTTCCAGTTTTCTCATTTTTCTCTCAAATACATCCAATAATTCAAATGCACGCTATTTCGGACACAAAATAACGCCGCATTATTTCATTGTAATAACGCAAAATTATTTAGGTGCTTAATTATCAATATAAAAATACTGCTCTACGCTTTTATGCCATTTTTAATAAATAGCAAATAATGCGTTTTGCTTGAGTGTGACTAAGATAACAAAAGCAGCCATCTTTTCGTAGTAGTGCGACATTTTATATTTTTCAACAATGGCAGTAATATTCGCCAGCATTGTCAACATAACTGTACATTGAACTTTAAAATAGACCAATATTAAGAATAAAACACTGGAACACATTATCGATAAGCATAAATAATGAACTGTTTTAGTATTAAATCCTAGTGAACCATGCTTTGGCTCATTCACATCAAAAATGAGTTATTTTTCAGATGGTCGATTTTAAAATATGAAGAGGTGGGATCTATGGCAAATTGGGTAACAGGAACAGTGATTGAAGCCAAATTTTGGACTGATTCATTATTCAGCTTAGTCATTGAGGCGCCAATTAAACCCTTTACCGCCGGACAATACGCCAAACTGGCACTCGAAATCGAAGGCGAACGTATTCAACGAGCTTATTCTTACGTCAACGCACCTAGTGATAACCGACTTGAATTTTATTTTGTCATCGTCCCCGAAGGGAAACTTAGCCCAAAATTAGCACAATTAAAACCCGATGATACGTTACAGATCACGGATGAAGCAGCGGGTTTCTTCGTTTTAGACGAAATACCCGAATGTAAAAACTTATGGATGTTATCAACAGGTACCGCCATTGGGCCTTTTTTGTCCATCTTACAGGAAGGCAAAGACCTTGAGCGCTTCGAGAACATTGTTTTACTCCACGCTGTCCGTTATGAGAAAGATTTAAGTTATTTGTCCTTAATGAAAAAGTTGGAACAACAATATCAAGGGAAATTAAAAATTGTCACCGTGGTGAGCCGCGAACAATGTACAGGTTCATTATATGGCCGTGTTCCAGCCTTAATTGAAAATCATGCACTCGAAGAGGCTGTTGGCCTAGCCCTTTCGCCTGACACCTGCCACGTTATGCTATGTGGTAACCCTGAAATGGTCAGGGACACTCGCGATACACTAAAAAATAACCGTAACATGGTTAAACATTTACGCCGCAAACCTGGCCATATTTCGAGTGAGCAATACTGGTAATTTAGCATGCTACCCTGAAATATTTTCAGGGTAGCATTCATGTTATATGGTAGTCGGGCCACATGGTATTGACGCTATAAATAATCCACAGTTTCTGTTTCTTCACCATAATGATTAACACCATCCATTCCCATAAAAGCTCCGCAATCAAGTACCATTATCATAGTAATTAATAATGGTAAAAAGCGCCCTATCCCCCATTGCCATACAGGTTCAAATTGGCTGACGTCGATTGAAAAAAGAGCAAACGCCAATAAAATCAGCGCAAACCACCCACCCGATTTTCCACGGTCATGTAAACGCTTCACAAAGATAGCGGCCAAAGGGTAAAGTAGTAAAATAAATAACGATATAGCAAGTGTTTCAGAGAATAGCAGTGCATTTTGTAACAGGGCAATTACCGTCATTAAAATAAAAATGACAGCAATACCTACCCAAAATGGCCGGCGACCGATACGGCCTTTGAAGGAAAAAGCCCATTGTTGTAATGTCATTACCTATAATCCTGATACAATGTGGAAAACTAAAAATGAGTGGCTCAAAAATGACCCAAACTTTATTTCGTTCTGTATACGCCATCATAACCATTTTTGTACTTAGTGTGCCACAACTGGCTTTTGCTCAAAAAGTCCCAACGCTGCCAGATACTGACTTTGAGGTCTCCTATTTGGCCCCTGATGCGCCTTCTTTTAACCTCACTATTCCTGAATTACGTAACCAATTCAATCAAGCATACAAAGACTTATATCTTCATGAATATAAAGTAATTGCTAGCCAAGATATCGCAGCTCCCTATATTCGAGCAGCTTCTCGAATTAACCAACAAATTTATTCCTCTGCGGTGTTAGAACGCGGAAGTGAAAAAATTAAAAGTTTACAGATCACATTACTACCGTCTGATAACCCACAAGAAAACCAAAAAAATCGACAATTAATGGAAAGTTATACCATTGCAATGGTCCGTATATTCGCCCCTGAAGTTTCACAGGATAAAGCCCCTGAACTTACGGAAGCCTTAAATAAATTTATTGCCAATAATAGTGCAACTCACGCGGAAGAAGCTCGATTAGGCGCTTTAAGATATATTTTAGTAAAAAGTGACAATAATGTGCTTACTTTTGCTGTTGAACCGATTAAGCTAGAACAACAAACACCCTAAACTGACTGTGATCACGCTCTAAGAACAAGCATGATGAAAAGCAAAGCTATTATTATCCATTGTTCTTATAATGCAGAAGGTGAATGGCGACAACATTGTCACGTTACGCGTGTAACATAAGCGTGTGATGAATAACTTATTGATTAATCATTCAAACTCTCTGGTTGGAGGAAATAACATGCGACATCCATTGGTAATGGGTAACTGGAAACTAAACGGCAGCACACAGATGGTCAATGACCTCGTCGCTGGCTTGCGTAATGAACTCAGCAGCGTTGATGGCTGTGATGTGGCTATTGCACCACCTGCGATTTATTTGACTCAAGCTAAACATGCGTTAGCAGGCAGTCGCATTGCATTAGGTGCACAAAACGTTGACGTTAACCTATCAGGTGCATTTACAGGTGAAACCTCTGCTGAAATGTTAAAAGATGTTGGCGCCAAATACATCATTATCGGCCACTCAGAGCGCCGTACTTATCACAACGAAAGTGATGAATTTGTCGCTAAGAAATTTGCTGTCTTAAAAGAACAAGGTCTGATCCCAGTACTGTGTATTGGTGAAACTGAAGCTGAAAATGAAGCGGGTAAAACCGAAGAAGTCTGCGCTCGTCAAATCGATGCCGTATTGAATTCTTTAGGTGCAGAAGCTTTCCAAGGTGCCGTTATCGCTTATGAGCCAATCTGGGCTATCGGTACAGGTAAATCAGCAACACCAGCACAAGCACAAGCAATCCATAAATTTATTCGTACTCATATTGCGAAAAAAGATGCAGCCATTGCTGAACAAGTTATCATCCAATACGGCGGCTCTGTTAATGCCAGCAACGCAGCTGAGCTATTTACCCAGCCAGATATCGATGGTGCCTTAGTGGGTGGCGCTTCTCTGAAAGCTGACGCTTTTGCTGTTATTGTTAAAGCGGCTGCTGAAGCGAAAAAATCTAAATAAGGTTATTTTAATACCTTGAGATTAACCGCCAAATATTGGCGGTTTTTTATTTTAATTAATTCCAACTTGAATAAAAGCATCACATCAATATTTTTATTATTCTCATAATTACCAACCATATAATACAATTACCACTTAGTTTTAAATTTAATTAATATTTATTAATTAAATTTAAAACTAACAAATAAACATATGATTAAAAATCTTAAATAAAGTTATAAATAAAAATACACCTTTATACCGACAATAATAAAACTCCCAAAAATAACAACAAGATGCAACTTATTAGATTTTTAATTTATATATACCATTCATCATCTATTAAATAATAACGGTAGACAATCTATAAAAGTTAATACACATTTATCTCTCTAATCGCTCAACTAGATAATTAACACTAATAAAACTCACCCTGAAGGATAGATATGAAATATATAGTTGGTTTAATCTATAGCATCATAATTATATTCCCTACAATTTGTTTCTCTGAATTAAATAATGACTCTTGGCGAGTTAATACCAATATCTATTTGGAAATAGAAGAATATCAAGGACAACGGGATTCATTTAATAATAAAGTCTACGATAAAATCAGCACCGTTGGGCAACTAAAGCTTTTCAACCCGCAATCTGCCTGGCGCTTTGCTCTTGAACACCGCGAATCTTTAAGGAATCATGGCCGTAACTTCACGACTTCACGGGATTCTTACATTAGAAATCGCACGCAAATTGATGCTATCAAGAAAATGATTAACACCCCAACATCAGACTTAGAGCTTGGTTTTCGTTACAGAAAAGAGTCAAACGATGTCGAACCCAACACCAAAGCACGTTCTTCGAATCGTTTATATGGCTTAACTCCTGCCGGCGAGTACCGTTTCAATGATGATTGGTCTTTTAACTTTTGGCTCTCTTATTTTTATTACAGTAATTATTTCAATGACAGCAGTCATGAAGCAGAAACCGAATTTGGTGTGACCTATAAATATTCAGATGCATTAAAAGCAAAATTCACTGTTTATATTGATAACCAATGGGATAAACATTTCAGTACCCGCTTTTTACAATCACAAGTTCGTGCGTACCTACCCATTACCATTAAACCCAACTGGAAAATCACCCCCTATGCACGTTATTTCTTACAAGAAAATACCTATGATAAAAATAATTATTTAACACAGGAAATTAAAAATGGCTTCCGCATTGGCTCTCTCGTGGAATACCAAGTCACCCCATCACTGACTTTATGGAGTGAGTTTGCCTATGAACCTTCAACATGGAAATCACCTAAAAAGAATGGAATTACGTCAGGATATGATAATAAACAAACGCTATACCTAAGTAAAATTGGCGTAAAATACCAATGGTAACCTTTGGTTTGTAACTAACTTATTTCTCTTAAAAAAATAAGCCATGTGAAATATCATATGGCTTATATATTTTAAATTAGAAAACTACTTAAATATAAGAATAAAATATATTAAAAAGTAAATAATTAGTGAAAACATTAATTTTTTACGCTCTACCGTCGATTTAAATACCATTTAATTATAATTTATACTTACGTCACATAACAAAATAATATCAAGTTGAAATTATTCTAGGTTAAAATTAATTATTCTTGATAATTTGCTATTTAATATCAATGAGATAAATAAAGCCCCCTTCTCTATCTATTTGTACTCTATTCCTCTTACTCTGAAAGAGAGAATACTATCAACTGTGAGCACTCTCACATCATAAATATATCCAGCCACTTATTATTTTTTGAAAAATAACTTAGGGAAAATGAAAAATGAAGAAATTCACTTTACTTAGTGCTTGTATTTTCAGTGCATTTTCAATGGCGAACCCAATAACACAAGCCCAATTGAATGAATTATGGCAAGACAAACAAAAGTCTGCACAAGAAATAGTAAATAATATGTCCGAGGCTGAGAAAATTGGTCAGCTCTTCATGTTAGATTTCAGATATTGGAATAAAGACAGCCATGGAGAACCCGCTCCTTTTCTCGTTATGAATGATGAAGTTTCTAAGGTTATCAATCAGTACCACCTCGGTTCGGTGATCCTATTTAGAGAAAATCTGATTGATACACCACAAACTGTGGAGTTAATTAATAAACTTCAATCTTCCCGCAGTAACCTTCCACTATTTATTGGCACCGACCAAGAAGGGGGTTATGTCACCCGCTTACGCGTAGGCACCGAAATGCCCGGAAATATGGCATTAGGCGCAGCACGTAACCCAGCCCTTGCAGAGCTAACAGGGATGATCCACGGATATGAGCTATCCAGTCTTGGTTTTAATATCAATTTTGGCCCAGTTGTTGATGTTAATAACAACCAAAATAACCCAGTGATTGGGGTACGCTCATACTCAGATGATAAAAATTTAGTTGGCACTCTGGCCACCAGCTATATTCAAGGCATTCATAAATATAATTTATTGACGTCACTTAAACATTTCCCGGGTCATGGAAATGTCTCTGCTGACTCCCATGTTGATTTACCCGTTGTTAATTCCGACGCGAAAACATGGCGAGACACTGAACTCGTCCCATTCAAATACGCGTTATCTCATGGTGCTGATGCCGTCATGACCGCACATATCATTGTACCAGCACTGGATGACGATAAGATCACCACACTTGCAGGTAAACAAGTTGGCACCCCAGCGACGCTTTCCAAACCTATTTTGCATGGTATTTTACGCGATGAGCTCAACTATGATGGCTTGATAGTGACAGATGCCATGGACATGGGGGCTATTGCTGACAACTTCGATATTAATTGGGCGGTAGAAACCTCGTTACTCGCTGGCTCAGATATTATTCTTATGCCAATTAAAATGTGGGACTCCCAAGCGGTTTCTCGTTTAGATAACATGTACCGCTATTTAGAAACACAAGCAGAGAAAAACCCAGAACTGAAAAAACGTATTGATGAATCCGCAAAACGTGTAGTGCTGAAAAAGCTTCAGCAAGAAATTACAGCACAACCAATAGACTTAGTGAAGGCAGAACAAGTCGTCGCATCAAAAGGCCATAAAGATATTGAAAATATGGTTTCTGAGCAGGCTATCACATTAATTAAAAATGAGAATGTGCTGCCCTATCAATTAAAACCGCTAAATCGAATTTTCATTATTTCTGATGAAAAGCCACGCAATACCTTAATTCAAAAACAGTTAAATGATATCGCACAGGAAACGGGGGTTGCTATTATTACAGGCGAAAGTGTCGTTAAATTGAATGAAAGTACGCTAACTCAAGATGAAGCAAAAAAACTGGTTCAAAACCAAGATTTAGTATTACTGACGACCTATAATTTAAAGGATACGCCAACGAATGCTCAGCTTATCATTGATGCTGCAAACCAACTTAAAACCCCTATTGTTGTTATCTCTTCACGTAACCCCTATGACATTGCATACCTAAACGATGTAAACGCAAATATTGCCATCTATGGTATTACCGGATTTGATATCACCAATAATAACCGCAATTCGTTAGAAACCAATATTCGCAGCGGTTTACGGACATTATTTGCTAACACTCACGGCCAGCCGCTAAACCCACCTCAAGGGTTGCTACCCGTTAATATTAAAAACCCACAAGGTAACAAAGTGCTGTTCCCTTATGGTCATGGTGAAACCTACTCCACAATCAATTAATTACACAACCTATTAATTATTAACAATGATTTAGCCTTTATACCCCACGGTATAAAGGCCAGACACTAACGCCTTGAACTAAGGCATAAAAAACAAAATATACATAAAAATTAAAGGGTTAAAATGAAAACTTCACTGAATGGTTTACTTTTTGTTACTCTCACAGGATTGACAACATCCGTTTTCGCAGCTGATCAGGTCAATAATGATTACTGGCGCGTTTCTTCCAACGTCTATATGGAACTCGAAAAATTTGAAGGACACCATAATACCAGCGGTCGTAAGGTCTACGACAAAACCACGATGGTTGGCCAACTATTTTTAGCGAATCCTGAATCAAAATGGAGCTTTTTTCTGGAACATAAGGAATCATTAAGAAGCTACAACCACAATTTCTCAACATCCAAAGATTCTTTTATTCGTAATCGTACGCAAATTGGCGCTACTCGGAAAATGTATGCGAGCGATATTGGTCAGTTCAATTTGAATGTCACCTATCGTAAGGAATCAAATGACTCCGCACCGGGCACACAGGCACGGCCATCGAATACTATGTTTTGGTTAATGCCTAGCGGGACATACAATTTCAATGATAAGTGGGCATTTAACTTTTGGGATGCGGTTTACCATTACGATAATTTCCATGCCCCCAATAGTTATGAGTGGGAATCCGAACACGGACTTGTTTATAAGGTCAACGACTCTGCAACCGCCAAAGTCTATCTATACACCGATTGGACATGGGATAAAGACTTTAATAAGACATGGGAACAAAACCAAATTCGCGGTTATTTTCCTATCACGTTAAATCAGGACTGGAGCGTAATGCCTTATTTTCGTTATTATTTAAATGAACATAACTACGATAGTAACAAACGCACTACCCAGAAAGTTAAAGACGGCTACCGTGTCGGGACACAAGTTTTTTATAACTTAACACCAAAACTAACACTATGGGGCGGCTTCGCAGTTGAACCTAGTACTTGGGAAAACCCAAAAAATGCAGGTATCACCTCAGGTGGCAACAACCGTCAAACATTTTATCTTGGCCAGTTAGGTGTCAAATACCAGTGGCAATAAATTAACCTCATTCCTAGTCTGCCCCTCACAGGCTAGGAATAATACCCCATTTTAATTCTGTTTTTATTATACCCGCCCTTAACTATCATTACTCAAAATATTTATTACACCTAAGATAATACTCTAAATAGTTCAAATTGTAGGTAGGCGGCAAACAAACGAGACCCTAGGAGCATACACCAGTATGTGACTAGGGTGAGAGCGTGCAGCCAACACCCCTACAAATTGAAATATGACGAGTATTTAGGCGGCAAACAAACGAGACCCTAGAAGCATACACCAGTATGTGACTAGGGTTAGCGAACGTAGCCAACAACGCTACAGTGCGAAATATGAAGAGTATTAGCGTTGGATGATTTCGTCGAACACCCCCCCATTCGCAAAATGAGTTGCTTGTGCCGCTTGCCACCCTCCGAAACTTTCATCTACCGTCAGTAACTTAAGCTCAGGAAACTGCTGCTGATATTTTTTAGCCACTTCCACATTTCGTGGACGATAGTAGTTTTTCGCTGCAATTTCCTGCCCTTCAACTGAATAGAGGTGCTCTAGGTAAGCTTCGGCAACTGCCCTGCGGTCACGTTTATCGACAGTTTTATCAACAACAGCGACAGTTGGCTCAGCAAGAATCGAAATACTTGGCGTCACTATCTCAAACTGCCCACTTTCCCCTAACTCATTGATAGCGAGTAAAGCCTCATTCTCCCAAGCAATTAATACATCACCTATACCGCGTTCAACAAAACTATTGGTTGCGCCGCGAGCCCCCGAATCGAGTACTTCCACATTTTTATAGAGCTGTTTAACGAATTGTTTCGCTTTTTCAGGGTCTTGCTGATTTTTATCTAACGCATAGCCCCATGCTGCTAAGTAATTCCAACGTGCTCCGCCGGAGGTTTTCGGGTTGGGTGTCACCACGGAAACGTCTTTGCGGACTAAGTCGTCCCAATCTTTGATATTTTTCGGGTTATCTTTACGAACGAGAAAGACGATAGTCGATGTATAAGGAGCTGAATTATCGGGGAGCTTTTTTATCCAATTTTTATCTATACGGCCACTTTGTGCTATAGCATCAACATCATAAGCTAAAGCTAAGGTAACAACATCGGCTTCTAATCCATTCACCACTGATATGGCTTGCTTACCTGAGCCACCATGAGATTGCCGAACGGTAACGGTATCGCCCGTTTTCTTTTTCCAATAATCACTGAACTCCTGATTATATTGCTGATAAAACTCACGAGTCGGATCATAAGACACATTCAACAATTGAATATTTTTCGCCCAAGCCCCTGTTGCTAGCAGCAATAGCAATGCCGTCGTAAATTGTGATTTTGTTACCTGCCATGAACGTGTCATCCACATTTCCTCATTAAATTTATGATAAGAAGAGGCTGACAGATAGCATCAATTACGGGAAATAATTAAAAAGAAAAACTTATAAGAATGAGGAATATGTGAACAAAGAATAAAAGATAAAGACTTACAAATAGCCCTATTTTAAATAGTTTGAGTTGTGACTAGGCGGCAGCTCGGGGTGCATACATAAGTATGTGACCCGAGTAACCGAGAGCTGCCAACAACGTCACAGCTCAAAATATGACGAAGAAAAAGAAGAGGAAGAATTAGTACAGCTTCTTCGCCGTATCAAACCAATCTTTCTTAAAGACGCGCTTCATATTCATAACAGCATCAATAATGTCATGATGAACTAATTTTTCATTTTGGATACCAACACAGCGCCCACCATAGCCTTCTAACAGAAGTTGAATGGAATAGGCTCCCATGCGTGATGCCAAAATGCGGTCATAAGCAACTGGAGATCCGCCACGCTGGATATGGCCTAGAACCGTTGCGCGAGTTTCATGATGTGTTTCTTGCTCTATATATTTCGCTAACTCACCCACATCACAAACGTGTTCGGTAATAGCGACAATCGCATGGCGTTTACCTTTTTCAATACCACGCTTGATTTCAGATAAGAGTTCTTCGCGGTCAAAAGCCATTTCTTGCTCAGGTAATACTAAGAATTCACAGCCCCCTGCAATCGCAGCAGATAATGTTAAATCACCACAGTAACGCCCCATGACTTCAACAATCGAAATACGTTTATGGGAAGTCGAAGTATCACGAAGGCGGTCAATGGCCTCAACAACCGTTTCGAGGGCAGTAAAATAGCCGATGGTATAGTCTGTACCAGCAACGTCATTATCAATCGTTCCCGGTAGACCAATACATGGGAACCCTGCTTCCGTCAGTGCTTTAGCCCCCAAATAAGAGCCATCACCACCGATGACAACTAATGCGTCAATATGGTTTTTCTTCAGATTATCAAATGCGACTGCACGCACTTTTTCATCACGGAATTGTGGAAAACGAGCTGAACCTAAAAAGGTACCACCACGGTTAATCATATCCGACACGCTATACCGGTCTAATTGCTTCATGCGGTTTTCATATAAGCCAAGGTAACCGTCAAAAATACCCATGACTTCTAAACCTTCACCTAGTGCCGCACGAACCACACCGCGGATAGCGGCATTCATGCCTGGCGCGTCACCACCACTCGTTAAAACCCCAATTCTTTTAATCTGCTTGACCATGATGACCTCTGATTAATGAACATAAAATTGCAAATCGATAAAACCGTTACGCTGTTAATCTTTTTAACGCTAATTACACTGACTGACTAGTGCTGAATTGATTCACCTAACAGCATAATACGGCAAAGAGTGAATTATGCATCTGCTTTCCATCAAGCTTTTATGTTTTATTGTGATCCAGTTTACATAATTCTAGCCGATCACCCCAATAGGTAAATCCTTCAAGGTAAAAAAAGCCCTAGAGTACAAAATACAGCGTATTACCCTAGTCATACCTTAGTTTGAAATAAAAATTAAGTATTAATGATAACACTTAAATTCCTTCGATGCTGTACCTATAAAACAAAAGAAAAGCACCATTTTGGTGCTCTTTTGATTAACGAACAAAAACGAAAATAAAATGGGATTATGTATAGTAATAACGCGTTAAATGGAAAAAAATAGGCGCAGCAAAACACAATGAGTCAATACGATCCAGCATCCCACCATGCCCTTCAATAATCGCCCCAAAATCTTTAATACCACTATCACGCTTAATTGCTGACATACATAACCCACCCACAAACCCCATAATGGTAATAGCGAATGACATCAGCCCCGCAACCCACCAGCTAAACGGGGTTACCCAGTAAAGACAAACACCAATGAGTACTGAAGATAATACTCCGCCAATAAAACCTTCAATGGTCTTATTTGGGCTCAACTTAGGCACAATAGGCCGCTTACCCATTAACTTGCCAAAAACATACTGCAACACATCTGAAATTTGCGTCACAATAATCAAGAAAAGTAATAATTTTACGTTTTCGCCTTCATAGCCTTGAATATTCAACATCAATAACGCAGGGACGTGGCTTAAACAAAAAACAGCCACCAACATTCCCCACTGAATTTTTGCAGTGCGTTCAAGAAAATGAAAGGTATCTCCAGCTAAAGCAATACGGGTAGGCAAGAAAAGGAATACAAAAACAGGTACGAAAATTGAAAATAACCCATACCATTCAATACATACCAATACATATTGCAATGGAATAAAAACAAAGAAGCACCAAAATAATGCCTCGTGGTCACTTCGCCGTGTTGGCGTTAAGGTAATAAATTCTCTTAGTGCAAAGAACGATATCAGTGCGAATAAGATCACGACACCTATATTGCCAAGCACCACAGCAAGTACACAAATAATGCACATAACCCACCATGCGCGGATACGAGCATTCAAATTATCAATGGTTGGGTTACTTTTTTCACCTGAATAACGATATGCAAGAATACCACCAATAACACTAGCAAATACTAGTATCCCAAACACACCTGACAACAATAATACTAATTCCCTGTCCCCAATACTCATGGCATTAGCTCCTCAAGTGCTTCTTTGGCTCGCTGCAAAAAGTCGATTTTATTTTCATTCTCCATAATAGGCTCCAGAGGCTTACCAACGATAGCTGAGCAAATCACGGGCACAACAAGCTTTGACCCCTTCGGTAATACACGATTTAAATTTTCCAAATAGACTGGAACAACTTCAACATCAGGGTATTTTTTCGCGAGATGGTAGAGCCCACTTTTAAATTGACTTAGCGTTTCCCCATCACCACGCGTACCCTCAGGAAAAAATATTAATGAATGCTTTGACTCTAATACTGATTCTAAAGGAGCTAATGTATTATTTTGTGCGGGCTTATCGCCTTTTCTATCGACTAATACAGCGCGAAAAACCTTATTAACTAAATAACGCCGAAATGGTGTCTTAACCCAATAATCTTTAGCGGCAACAGGGTGAACAAAATGGCGCATTAACGGCGGCAACCCAGACCAAATAACCAAACCATCAAGATGACTGGAATGATTGGCATAATAAATACGTGAAGCCATTGAAGGTTGGCACCCGACCCAACGAGTGCGAACGCCAGTTAATAAACGGCAGGTTCCCGATAACAGCATGCCCATTCCCTTAGCTAAAAGAGAAATTCTCTGCACTTTTTCCATCTTTTTTCCTTGCTAACGTTTTATCAAACGAAAATTTGCAAAATTACGAAAAAACCTGAATATCGTTTAATTAACAAGATAGAGAGTCAATTACAGGAGTACAACGGGATAAGTTCTGATTTGTAATATAAGAAAAGTAATATTGAGATAAACAGCAGGGAATAAGTGATTGGTGTAGCAATATATCATCACATTACTACACCAGAATGACATCCAACTAACATCAATAATTAAATATTATTTTTTGTCAGCAGCAATACGGTCACGGATGTTTTGTGCGCGCTCGCTTGATGGTGGGTGAGAATCAAACATACTTGTTTCACTGCTACCCATTTTCGCTAATTTTTCAAAACCAGTAACTAAACCTTCAGTTTTAACACCGCGTTTTTTCAGTAAATCGTAAGAAAAGTTATCTGCTTCACTTTCTTGGTGCTGAGAGAACTGTGAGTTAATCAGTTTTTCACCCAGTGCAGCAACTTGTGATGCGCTCAGTTGTTCTGCTACGCCACCCGCTGATGATGCAGCAGTACGTGCAGCAACCGTTGCATAAGCAACTTGCATAGCTTTACGTGTATGACCTAATGCAACGTGGCCCATTTCATGACCTAAAACACCTTCGACTTCATTGTCATTCATCACATCCATCAGGCCACTGTATACACGTACACAACCATTCGCCATCGCCCATGCATTTACATCGCTAGTCATATAAACTTTATAGTTTACTGGGGTACCATCAACTTCGTTACCCAATGCTTTTGCGATTTTATCTAAACGTTTTGCATATTTGCTAGACGCTGGTGCAATTTTGTTTTGCGCATCCATTTCTTTACATGATTCATCACTGAATTTTTTAACGTCTGCATCACTCAGTGTTGCCGCTTGGAATAATTGCATACCTGAGTTAGTCAACATCCCTTGGTCTAAATTTTTACAACCCGTTAAAATGACAGCAGAAACAGCAACTGCCACAAGCGCTTTCATCTTCATAGAACATTTTCCTTTAGTATATAGGTATTATTTTTTAACAACGCTAAAGACTATGAATTTTGCGAAAAATAACAATAGGAATAAAGCCATAATTATCTAATATATGAATTTGATAACGTTTTGACTAAAATTGCAAAATGGGCAGAATATTATTCCAATAATAAGTACTATATAAGCTTCATACAAATAGTACTTAAATTTAGAGTAAAAAAATTCTAACTATTTAATAAATAACTCAATAATGCAAAAATCATTTTCTGTATTTTGCTCAATAGTAAATTGTAGATTCTCTCGATTTTCTTTGATTAGTAGAGTCTCGAATGGTTTTAAATAAAAGCAATCTGAATTAATAGTCACCCCCAAATTAGGGGTAATATTAAAAATTAAGATCTCACTTGCTCCACTGACCCAAGAGTTAATAAGCGCAGTATTCACCCATTGTAAGCGGGCTTGATATTTTTCAGGATTATAGATGACATTAAAATCACGAATTGCACCTTGGATAAGCTCCGCATAAACCTCACTTTCTCCATTAAAAGCAAAAAACTCTTTTTGCTTTAACGTCACCGCAGGGTTCTTATCCACATGTAAAGTAAGTCCTTCCCCTTCCAATACTCCAATAATACGTTGTCGATTTTGGAAAAACGAAAATGCTCCCGCCGCTTTAACATCTGCAATAGACACTCGCCAATCAAAATCATCTAAACCTTCACCATGACTGCGTGCCAATTCAAGTGTCGACCCTTGGCCATTTTTCCAAGGCATATTGCGATAATCTTGCGTCGTTAATATCTGAGTCATAAAGTGAACCCTACTTTGGTGGATACGTTATTTTTATAGTGAGCTTAGCTAATGGCTAGCCTAATCATAGATAAGCTATTTTTTAGATACTCTTAAACTGTAGCTTTAATCCGAGAGAATTAACGATTTTTATAATCGTCATAAATGTTGGATTTCCCTGTCCTGATAGCGCCTTATATAAACCTTCACGACTCATTCCAACTTCTTTAGCTAATTGGCTCATATTTCTTGCCTTCGCAATATCACCAAGTGCAGCGAGAACTAGACTAGGGTCACCTTCTTCTAGAATTTCGTTTAGATACATTTGTATTTCTTCTTCACTGTTTAAATACTCAGCGATATCAAATTCTTTTAATTTAGTATTCATAGTTCCCCCTCAACTTCACCAAAAAGGAGTTTAGCCTTATGGATATCCTTCTGCTGCGTTGCCTTTGTCCCACCACAAAGTAAAATTACAATAACATTGTTTTTCTGCTTTAGATAAACACGATACCTTTGTCCTTCATGTACCCTCAGTTCCGAAAAGCCATCACCAATGGGTTGAACATCACCATAATTTCCATTTTTTAACCGCCTAATTCTCATTAGAATTTTAGTTTTAGCTCGAATATCTCTAAGATTTTTGATCCAACTATCAAAACATTCCGTTGTTAGAACCGTGATCATAAGACTGCTCCTTGTCTTTATGTTTTTATCTTAGCAATCTTCGTTTAGTTGTCAACTATAGTTAACAACCATGAATAAAGGACTAGTTTAGAAACAAAAAAAAAGCCCCTAACAGGGGCTATAAAAGACAGGGATGGTGTCTATGGCAAGGAAAAACTTCACTTACTGCTACTTCACTACTTACTATGGAACTCAATATATGAAACTAACTAACTTGCATTACTACAGGCATTACTACAGGTACTAACAACTAAATTTACTGAAACTGCATCGCTTGAAATTCCGCCATTTTGTGTTGGTGAATATTTTCAAGCTCAGTTTTCTGCTCTGGCGTTAACAACTGGTACAATTCATGGTGAATTCGAGCCATTTCAACACGTTGTTCCAGTTCTTTTTGCATTCGCTTTTCAAGCTCTTCACGAACCGCTTTGTCATCAAAGCTATCCGCTATAATTAATTTGTGCAGCGCTTCACGTTCTTTAACTAAAGCAGTGTTATCAACATGATAATGACGCTGTGTTGCCATTAAATCACGTAATTGCTGGCGCTGTTTTTCATTTAACGTGATACCATTAAACATAAAGGTACTGGCACGTTCTTCACTGCTAAATAACTCATGATGTTGAAAGGGCACAACCGTATTGCCTGACGGCGTAGTTGGCTCAGACTGCATCTGTAACATCAAAGGTGTTGAACTTTCATTTGCAGCACTTTGTGGCTCTTCTGCAAAAGCAACCGCTGGCCCGAACACAAACGCAGAAGCTAAAACTAACATTGCGGTTTTATGTACTGTATTATGTACTTTGCTATGTGTTGTTCTCAGCATTTGACACCTTGTCTCCGAACTGTGCTCGTGATTCAATGTGAACAAATATACACCTGTGGCTGCAAACTAGCGTCAGAGCATGTAAAAGAACGTAAAGTCATGGAATCGTACAGATTGTTATCGTATTTTGGCAGTTGGAGGACTTAAAAAATGCATAAAATCCTATTAGTTGATGACGACCGTGAACTCACGTCGCTATTAAAAGAACTGCTGGAAATGGAAGGTTTCAATGTTGTCATCGCCTATGATGGTGAACAGGCATTACAGCAAATTGACTCATCCATTGACCTGTTACTACTTGATGTCATGATGCCGAAAAAAAATGGTATTGAGACATTAAAAGAACTGCGCCAAATCCATCAGACCCCCGTAATCATGTTAACGGCTCGCGGTAGTGAGCTAGATAAAGTTCTGGGCCTAGAATTAGGTGCAGACGACTATCTACCTAAACCGTTCAATGACCGTGAACTGGTCGCGCGTATTCGTGCTTTATTACGCCGCTCTAACTGGAGCGAGCAAACCCAAGGCGACAATAGCAATACCCCTGTTTTACAAGTTGATAAACTGCAACTTAACCCAGGCCGCCAAGAAGCCAGCTTTGATGATGAAATTTTGGACTTAACAGGTACCGAATTTACGTTGTTATATCTGCTCGCACAGCACCTAGGCCAAGTTGTTTCTCGTGAACACCTTAGCCAAGAAGTACTTGGGAAGCGCTTAACACCGTTTGACCGTGCTATTGATATGCATATTTCAAACTTACGCCGCAAACTTCCGGAACGCACTGATGGCCAGCCGTGGTTTAAAACCTTACGTGGCCGTGGATACTTAATGGTTTCTGCCACATGATCAACAGCTTAACCGCAAGGATCTTTGCGATCTTCTGGTTTACCCTCGCACTAGTATTAATGCTAGTGCTGATGGTGCCCAAGCTCGACTCTCGGCAAATCACCGTCCTTATGGAAAGTGAACAACGCCAAGGGGAGATGCTTGAGCAGCATATTGAAGCCGAACTCGCACAAGCTCCGATGAATGACCTACTTTGGTGGCGGCGTATTTCTAACGCCATCAAAAAATGGGCACCTCCCGGCCAACGGTTGATTATCGTCACCAGTGAAGGCCGTGTGATTGGTGCTATGCCAAGTGAAATGCAGGTGATACGTAACTTTATTGGCCAGTCCGATAACGCAGATCATCCGAAAAAGAAAAAATATGGACGAGCTGAAATCCTCGGGCCATTCTCCATTCGCGATGGGGAAGACCACTACCAGCTATATTTAGTTCGCCCAGCAAGCAGCCCGCAATCTGACTTTATTAACTTATTGTTTGATAGGCCTTTCTTATTACTGATTGCCACAATGCTGATCAGTGCTCCGTTATTATTATGGCTATCTTGGAGTCTTGCCCGCCCTGCTCGTAAGTTAAAAATGGCGGCCGACGATGTGGCGAAAGGAAATTTACGGCCACACCCAGAGCTAGAAGCCGGCCCACAAGAGTTCTTGTCTGCTGGGAATAGCTTTAACCAGATGATCAGCGCCCTTGATGGTATGGTTAGCGCACAGCAACGCTTAATTTCTGATATTTCTCATGAATTACGAACTCCATTGACACGCTTACAGCTAGCAACAGCCTTATTGCGCCGTCGCCATGGGGAAAGTAAAGAGTTAGAACGCATCGAAACCGAGACCCATCGCCTAGATAGCATGATTAACGATTTGCTGGTGCTATCTCGTAGCCAGCACAAAAACGAGATCTTGCGTGAAAATATCAAAGCCGATGAACTTTGGGGCGATATCTTAGATGACGCTAGCTTTGAAGCCGAACAAATGAACAAAACCCTCGAGGTCACTTCTAACCCCGGACCTTGGCCGCTATATTGCAACCCTTCTGCTGTCGGGAGTGCTTTTGAAAATATTGTGCGTAACGCACTACGCTATTCGCACACGCATATTGCCGTTGATTTCAAAGAAGAAAATAACGGTATTTTAATCACTGTCGATGATGATGGCCCTGGTGTTAGCCCTGCTGACCGTGAGCACATTTTCCGTCCGTTCTACCGCACGGATGAAGCTCGGGACAGGGAGACGGGTGGGACTGGTTTAGGTCTTGCAATTGTTGAAACCGCGATAACACAACATAAAGGTTGGGTGAAGGCGGATGATAGCCCATTAGGTGGTTTAAGGTTACAAATCTGGCTACCTGAACACGGCCGGTAAATTAATTTTATTCATACAAATAAACCCCCTTATTTTATTCACAATATGGGGGTTTATTTTTTCAGTCAACTTATACCTATTAATAGGGAATAGTCCTATATTGCATCTAAAAACAACAACTCCCAAATACCTAACCAATATAAAACTCTATTTTGCTGTTTTTCACACGCAAAAAAAAGAATAATAGAAAAGAATTTTTGAAATTAGCAACGTACTAGCCTATTAAAAAGTATATCGCTTTACATCTTAAGATGTTACTAATTCCTATACCTAACATATTAATCTGATATTCTGTTATTACTTAGTTAAAGTGTGATAGCTGAATTAATAGAAAGCACAGAAGCCCAACTCAATGCAAATTAAGATACTTATAATGTGGCGGATAATAATCATATTTTAACTCTATTTATAGGTTTTCATTTATTAACCTGTTCAATATTAGGCGAACTCAACTTCAAATGGATTTATCAATGAAAAATTTCAAGCTCACTAAGCTAGCAATACTTGCTGTGCTCGGAACCATCAGTGCACAAAGCATTGCAGGGGGATTAGTTCTACCAGATAACAACTTACGCAGTGACCTTGCTTGGCTTTCTGAACGTAACGTTATTCAAATTAGCTTATCCACTTGGCCACTGTCCCAAGAAGAAATCACGCGTTCTTTAAATAATGCAAATATTACTAATAGCGAACAAGAAGCCATTATTCAGCGCATTAAAAAGAACCTTGACCGTAAGAAAAACAGTGTTCAACTAGAAACTCACCTTGCATCTAGCCACAACTCAATGCCACAAGGCTTTGCTCAAAGTGAATATAGTGATATTCGCTATACCGTTTCAGGTAACTACAGCACTGACGATGTAGACTTAAACCTCACCGCGAATGGCGAACGTGCTTTACGTGTTGAAAATGGTTCTGATTACAACCTCAATGGTTCATATGGTGGTGTAAAAATTTGGAACCAGTGGGTAACTTTTGGTGAGATCCCACAATGGTGGGGCCCTGGCCACGACGGCAGCTTAATTCGCACCGATGCGGCTCGCCCTGTTACTGGCTTTTTGCTGCAACGCGCCGACCAAAGCCCATTTGAAACCCCATGGCTTTCTTGGATTGGCTCGTGGCAATATCAGCTCACCGCTGGCCAAATCAAACAATACTCATCCCAGCCAAACACTAAACTGATTGGTTTACGCATGACCATGAACCCAACTGATTTCTTTGAACTCGGCGGTTCCCGCGTGGTGATGTGGGGAGGCGATGGCCGTCCTAATAACTGGAATTCTTTCTGGAATGCCATGGGCGGTAGGGATAATACTGGTGATGTAAATGACGATCCGGGTAACCAACTGGCTGGTTTAGACTTTAAACTGAAACTTTACCCATTAATCGATCTACCTGTCAGCTTATATGGCCAAATGGTCGGTGAAGATGAAGCCAACCTTTTTCCATCGAAAAATGCCTTTATGGGCGGTATCGAGGGCTATCACACGCTATGGGGCCAACCATTAAATTGGTATATTGAAGGCGCCAACACTCACACTGAGTGGAATAAAGATAAAGTCATGTATCGCCACTTTATCTACACTGATGGCTATTACCAACAAGGTGCATCATTAGGCCATGGTATGGGCGGTGATGGCCGTATGTTAACCACCAAAGTGGAATATACCCTTGATGATGATAACCGTGTTAGCACACGTTTGATGTATGCGAAAGTGAATAAGTCTAACTTTGACGGCAACAAGTTATTCCCTAAATCTGAAACCATTAAAGGTGTTGATATGGGTTGGTGGCATAACTTTGACAATGACGTCAGTACTGACGCAAAAGTGTGGGTTTCAAAAACCGATTATGAAACACGTAATGATGTAGGTGCCGCGGTAACAGTAAACGTGCCATTTAAGTGGTAATCATCTTATAGTCACAAGCCATGCTTATTATTGAAATGGATTATGGGTAAACTATAATCCATTAGGTTGCTGACAAAGCAGGATAAAAGCGTGGTTTTTTTCTGCTTTGTGTTATCAGCCGAAAATCAATTCTTTGATTTTCCTTTGTTTTTTTCAAAACCTATCCAACCTGCAGCCAAGCCTAATCGGTTTGGCTGCAGTCTGACGGATTATAGGTAAACTATAATCTGTTTTTTTGCTAATTTGTTTCTGTTTTACAACAAAACATATCTAGCTGAAAAATAACCACAAAAATTGGGTAAATTAATATTATCAATCACGCATATTATTAATCTATTACAACGCCAAATTCGCGTAAAAATAGGTATGTTTTATTTTTGAGCTAATTATATCCACATTAAATGCAATGATATAAAAGACTTAACTTAAGCAAAATATTTAATCACGGCACAAGCGTATAATAAGAATTATAACCTGATAATTTAAAATAACTTATTCATTTGATACTCCTATTAGGACTATTCTCTAAGACAATCGCAGTGATAGTCACTACCTAGGTTTGGTGGTATTATTAAGCGCTTTTGCTTGACCCGATTCGCCATGAGGCATACCCTTTGGGCGGCAAAAAACAATAAGCCATGCTTATCAATTGAACGCGATAGCAAAAAATGTAACGTTTTCAATTAATAAGTATGCATTTACAATTTCAATGGTGCTCTGGGACCCGACAACCCAGTGCGGTAGCTATGACATTTTTACTCTAATACACTACAAATTAAAACACCCAGCGACTCAAACAGATGACATATGATGAAAAAATAGAAAAACTACCACAATTTTTAATTGTGTGTATTGCATTGTTTATTTCAGTTGATATTTACCTTTATATTCCATGCTTTTTAATTCTTTTGCTCATAATGCCACATAAGAGCATATTAATATCCAAACAAGTAACCTTACTTACCTTAGGTATAATTTTTTATTTACTGTTATTCCTCACCAATAAGGATAACCTTGCATTAACACAGCCCGAGTTTACAATCTTTAGATACATATTTTTAATATTAATCGCTTATTACCTATCTAGTTTTGAAAAGAATAAATATATATTTTCATTCTTATTTTCCTTATGTGTATTTGTATTACTGAGTTCATATATTACCATTATATATAGTTACATTCTTTTTAAGACACAAGGTATTAACTTAGGCTATGGGTTCCTGTTTAACCCAATTCACTCAATTTATGTGAAATCACCTAAAATTGCGCTATATATGTTAGTTAGTACTGCGACACTAGTTTTACTACCAATAAAAACAAAAAAAACAGCTGTTATTATTATAATTATAGGTTTAATCCTATCCATATATATTCAAAGCAGAACTACATTTATACTACTTTGCTTTTTATTAGTGTTAAAGTCGTATTATATATTTAAATCAAATATTAACTCAATGCTAATGATAACATTTATAATTGCTGTTGTGATTACTCTATTATTAATTTTAAACACACAATTAATCCACATCATCCCTGATATAGAAGACTCTCGCGTAACAACTTCGATATTAGAAAGTAAACGTTTTTTACTTTGGGCTGATGGCAGCGAAAAAATGCTATTAAATCCACTGGGTAATTTCAGTACAAATCATGACTTAGATGATACCGATTATTTTCACAACATCATACTAGATTCAGCAAAAATTTATGGTTGGCCCTCATTCATACTGTTATTATCCTTTTTTTCCTTTACCCTACTCAAAGTAATTGAGATAAAAAGACTCGATATATTATTTCTTTTTGTCATATATATTTTAATTATGTCTCAGGATGTGGTTATAGAAGGTAATTTCCAAATATTTCTGATTACATATATAACGACAATAATTCTTCATAAAATTACTATTGCTAATAGAGTAGCTAATCATTAAAAAGGTAAAACTATTGAATCTCCCTAAAGTAAGTATAGTCATTCCGTTTTACACTAAAGAGTGGTTTAACTTAGATATTACATTAGAAAGTATTTTTAATCAGACATATAAGAATATTGAAATTATTATTGTAGATGATAACTCCCCTATGAGTACTGATTGTTGTATAAAAAAATACATCAATGAACCTAAAATTAAAATCATCAAAAATAATAGTAATGTTGGCGGTGGCATTGCTAGAAATATCGGCATAAATAACTCTTCTGGTGAATACATTGCCTTCATGGATCACGATGACAAATGGTATAGTTCGAAAATTGAAAAACAGTTAGATAAGTATCTAGAAGAGATACAAAAAAAACCAGATCAGAACATTGTTATCTACTCTAAATGTCGAGTAATTGATAGTTCTATATCATATATAGTTCCTCGTTATGCTAAAGATGAAAACTCAAGTGTTTCTGAATATTTATTCTTACATAAAGGTTTAATACAAACTAGCGGAATATTTCTTCCAAAAAAACTAGCATTAACCTGCCCATTTCATGATCTAAAGCGTCATCAGGATTATCAGTTCTGTTTTTCACTAGAAGAAGTCAACTCTAAATTTATCATGATTGATGAACCACTTTATGACTTTATACAAATCCCCAAACTAAATGACAATCAATTCTCTTTAACTTGGTTAGAAAAATATAATAAATTTTTCACTAAAAAATCTAGTATTGGCTTTAAAAAGGTAATCATTTTACGAACCATGCTTAGAGAAAACAAATATTTATCTGGTTTCCTATATGCAATTAAAAATGATTTTTTTATTGATGGAACTAAAACAATATTTATTTCCATCTTAAAAAAAACTTTACCTTCTAGTATCCAACAATATATTCAAGTAACGATAAGAAAACGCAAATAATATTAAAACTTAAGGTTTACAAAATGAAGATTATCGCTTTTGTAGGAGAAACATTTGAGAAAAATAATGATTCCTATTTTGCAAAACCAACATCAGCCGCATTCCTCCAAAATGCTATAGGTAAAGATAATGTTTATGTTGCTTCATCGTTTAACAGCAAAAGTACATTATCTACAAATTATAGCACTCAGGTAGATAAACTGCATTTTTATGAATTTCCTCATTACAGCTCAACAAAAAACTTCGTCATTCAAACTGTAACAAAAAAAGGCTTCCTTAAAGAATATAAGGATACGGCTGATAAGATAATTCAAAAACATTCTGGTTCATATTTTTGGGTTAGGACTCCATCAATAGGCAGTATAGTATTTGGTTTACGGGTATTAAAATCAAATGAAAAGCTGCTACATCACATGTGTGCTGATGCATCTCACACATGGAAAGACAAAAAATATACTTTTATTAATAAGGTTGGAGGCTATATTTTATCCCGGATTATTCGCCTATTATTAGCGAATATATGTCGAAATAAAAATACAATAAACCTTTGTACAGGTGATATTTTAGAGAAATTTAGTAAAAAACACTCACCATTAAAAACCTATCAATTTGTTGACTTAATGTCAAAAAAATCAAATCTTATTAATGAAAATCAAACATCACGTACAAATGAGTCTAAACTTTTTCGATTAGCTTTTGTTGGGAGGCTCGTTGAAGATAAAGGCATTTTTGACCTATTGAATGCAGTAAAAAATCAACCAAAAAATGTTATGCTCAACATAGTAGGTGGAGGTGAATCTTACGAAGAAGTTATTGCCTTTATTAATAAAAATAAGTTAAATGACAGAGTGTTTATTCATGGCCAATTATCCTTTCATGAATTAGCAAAAATATATAAAGAAACAGACCTTACTATTGTTCCTTCAAATAACTACTATGAAGGTTTTCCGAGAGTCATTATGGAATCTTGGTCTTATGGAATCCCTGTAATAGTCAGCAATGTAGGCGGAATTAATGCTTTTGTTAAAGATAGAGTAAATGGATTGATCATGCAACCAGGAGACACTAAAGAATTAGAGGAACTAATCAGTTTAGCAATAAATAATAAAGACATTTATCGCTCAATAAAAAATGGTGCCACCGATATGGTAGAATATTCAAGTTTTGAATATTGGTCAGATAAAATGCTATCCATAATAAAAGAGAATAATAATGAAGCATAAATTACTGTTACTATACTCATGGTTAATTAGAACTTTATTTTTCTTATTCCCTGATATACCATTTATCATGCGAACAAGGGGTTTTTTCTACTCATTAGCAATGAAAAAGAGCGGAAAAAACCTGCAAATAGCCTCCTCATCAGTTTTAAAAGGGCTAGAAAATCTCAGTGTAGGTAATAATTGTTTTTTCGCTATAAATACAATTATTAGCGCATCTACCTATATAACTATAGAAGATGAAGTCATGGTTGGATATGCCAGTATCATAGAATCTGGTAATCATACTCTAGAAAATTCGTCGTATCGTTTTGGCCCCCCTAAAAGGGAACCAATCATTATTCATTTTGGAAGTTGGATTGGAGCCAACTGTACAATTTTAGCAGGAGCTATTATTCCCCCTTCAAGCTGTATTGCTGCAGGAACTTCATTAGGTAATAAACTATCTAAACCAGGTATATATTACAGAAAATCCTCACTTCAACATAAAGAATAAACAATCATGAATATTTTATATAAAATTATAGAAATAATTCCTTTAAGACTCAGACTCCAAATTTTTTATTTTTTAAAATTCAAAAAAAAACTTAATTTAAACTCCCCGTCTCTGTATTCGGAGAAAATTCAGAAAAGGAAGCTAAAATTAGATCCAAAATATTCATTATTATCGGACAAACTCGCTGTCAAAAATAATATTAAAGCCAAAATAGGTAATGAATACATCATTCCAACCATTGCATCTGCAAACTCAATTGACGAGATTGATTTCAGCTTATTACCCAATAGCTTCGTAATAAAAACAAATTTTGGAAGTGGCCATAATCATATTGAAATCATTAAGAATAAAAACAATATGAACATAAATAATGTCTTAGAAAAATTTCGAAAAGCCATGAGTGATAAGTATATTGGCTCTCTACTTGGGGAAAGCCAATACAATGCAATTCCAAAAAAAATTCTTATTGAAAAATTTATTGATAATAGTGGAAATGATATTGATGATTTTAAGTTTCATATCTTTAACTCAAAAGAAGGTTTTTTACAAATTGATTTTGACCGATTTTCAAACCATAAAAGAAATCTCTATGATTTGAATTTCAACAGGCTGGATTATGATTTATGTTATACTGGGGGTACATATAATTTACCTAGCAAAGAGTTGCTCGAAAACATGAAAAACATTGCTTTCAAGCTATCTCAAGATTTTGACTACGTAAGGGTAGATTTATATCTAGTCAATAACAAAATATATTTTGGTGAAATGACATTTACTCCAGGAAGTGGATTTGAAAAATTCACGCCATCTATGGCTGATAATTTCTATGGCGAACTATGGGTTCAAAAATAAAAAGAAGATATTTATATGAATAAGCTATTATTTATTGGTGATATTTGCTCTCACGGCTATAAAGAAAATGATTGTATCGATTTTCAAAAAACCAAATTATATACCTTTCTAAATAATTTTGATGGTAAAATAATAGGAAATCTAGAAGCCCCCATACTAGAAAGTAATTTAATAAACAACACTAATAAATTTTCCCTTTTGAATCCACCATCTAATAAAGTATTTTTTGATTTTTGTCATATCGTAACTTTAGCCAACAATCATATATTTGATCAGGGCATTGAAGGATACACAACAACTATTGACTTTCTTTCCACTTTGAAAATAAATTATTTAGGGGCAGGAAAAAATATAGATGATGCCAGAAAGCCAGTTATTGTAGAACTAAATGAGTGTAAAGTTGCCTTACTTTCATATAATTGCTATTCAACAAACTCATTCCTAAATGCAGACTCCAGTAATTATGGAACCGCACCTTTACTGTATGAGTTTATTGAAAAAGATATAGAAAGTGCCAAAAATAATTATAATGCAGACATTGTGATTATTTTACCGCATTGGGGTATTGAAAACCAGTTTTTTCCCACTGCTGAGCAAATTTGTTTCGCTCGAAGAATCATTGACTCTGGCGCAGATGCTATTATAGGTAGCCACACGCATACGATACAAGTGAGTGAAATATATAAAGGGAAAAATATATATTATTCTTTGGGCAATTTCATCTTTAACAACTTCTGTATTAATTCATCTCAAACCTATTATCAATCAAAATTTAACAAAGAAGGATTGATTATTGAGCTAACCATTGAAAATAACACAGTTAAAGCTAAAGAGCACTTTTTGAAGTTTAATGAAAATATGCTTCCTGAGTTGAGTTCTACCGATGAATTATCAACCCCTATAGAAAAAAACAATAAAAAACTTGAATTATTTACTAAAGACTTAAGCTGTAACAATTGTCATCCTGAGCTTAGCCTTTCATTAAAATATAATGGAAATGCAATGCAAATATTATATAGCTCAACCAGTATAGAAAATAGCATTATACTTAATATTGAAACCGTAAAATCAAAAATAAAAAGATTAGTTATTCATAAAATTAGAAAGCTATTAAGGTAGTATCATCGCTATATTTTATTTTCACAATATAAAGTACCTTTCTAAATTTTTATATTAACATCCATCATAGTGAGATTAAAACTTGAAAATAGCAATCGCAGGGACTGGCTACGTCGGTCTATCTAACGCCATGTTACTGTCACAACACCACGAAGTGGTTGCTGTGGATATCATTCCTGAAAAAGTGGCAATGTTAAACAACCACCAATCACCGATTGCCGACACGGAGATTGAACAGTTTTTAACAGAAAAAACACTGAATTTCCGTGCGACAGAAGATAAAGTGGAAGCTTATACGGACGCACAGTACGTCATTGTTGCAACGCCGACAGACTACGACCCAAAAACTAACTATTTCAATACAAAATCGGTGGAATCGGTCATTCACGATGTGAATGAAATTAACCCAGCCGCCACGATTATCGTCAAATCGACTATCCCTGTCGGGTTTACCGCACGTTTACGGGAAGAATTTGGTTATGCTAATGTAATTTTCTCCCCAGAATTTCTACGTGAAGGTCGCGCATTATGGGATAACCTGCACCCGTCCCGTATCGTGGTGGGCGAGCGCTCTGAACGTGCACAAATTTTTGCCGATTTGCTGCTTGAAGGCGCCATCAAAAAAGACGTTCCCGTGTTATTTACCGATGGAACCGAAGCGGAAGCCATTAAACTGTTTGCGAACACTTACTTAGCGATGCGCGTAGCCTACTTTAATGAGCTAGATACTTACGCAGAAAGCCGTGGTTTAAATGCACGTCAAATTATTGAGGGCGTTTCGTTAGACCCACGTATTGGCAACCATTATAACAACCCATCATTCGGCTACGGTGGTTATTGTTTACCTAAAGATACCAAGCAATTGCTGGCCAACTACGATGACGTACCGAATAACTTAATTAACGCGATCGTGGAATCCAACCGCACCCGTAAAGACTTCATTTCTGATGCATTAATTGCTAAAGCACCGCGTAAAGTGGGTGTTTATCGCTTAGTAATGAAAGCAGGGTCAGACAACTTCCGTGCCTCTGCCGTACAGGGGATCATGAAGCGCATCAAAGCCAAAGGCATTGAAGTCGTGGTGTATGAGCCAGTGATGAAAGAAACTGAGTTTTTCCGTTCAAAAGTAGTGAATGACTTAGCGGAATTTAAAGCCCAGTGTGACATCATTTTAGCCAACCGTATGGTACCTGAAATCGAAGATGTGGCGGATAAAGTCTATACCCGTGATTTATTTGGTAATGATTAACTCGGTAACAAAGGTATGTCTGAAATTATAACTCAAGAATTAGTTTCTATTATTATGCCTTGCTATAACGCAGAGCAATATATTAAAGAATCAATTAATTCTGTATTAACCCAAACTTATCCCCATTTTGAATTAATTATTATTGATGATTTATCCACCGATAATTCTATTAATATTATTAATTCATTTAATGACAATAGAATAAAACTCATTCAATTAGCACAAAATGGCGGTGCTGGTGTTGCTAGGAATACTGGTATAGAGGCCGCCCAAGGTAGGTTTATTGCTTTTTTAGATAGTGATGACCTCTGGCGTTCAAATAAATTAGAAATACAACTGAAGTACATGCTAAAAGGGAATTACCCCCCTTTCGTATACCCAATATCAAAAGTTTACTAAGGAAGGAAAAGGTAAATTTGTCATTCCTCCAAGCACAGTTACATATAAGGAACTTCTTTATTGTAATGTAATTGGTTGTTTAACGGCAGTCTACGATACGAAGACCTTAGGCAAACAATTTATGCCACTAATTAGAAAAAGACAAGATATGGGTTTATGGTTAAAAATATTAGCAAAAGGCCATACTGCATACTGCTGCCCACAAGTCCTTGCTGACTATCGAACTGACTCTGGCATGACCCAAAATAAAATTGATGCGGCTAAGTATCAATGGAAATTTTATCGCCAAGAGCTGAATTTCAATCTCTTCAAATCAACTAAATATTTTATAGGTTATGCCATTAAAGGCGTAATTAGGAAATAGACACAGGACTAACTATGCTAGCAATCATCGGTGGTTCCGGTTTTATCGGCACCCGCTTATCTAATCAATTAGAATCCCAAAATATTGACTTTAAAATAGTTGATATCAAAAAAAGTGAAGCACACCCTGAAAAATGGGAATTTGGTGATGTCACAAAACCTGAAACATTAATTGAGCCATTAAAAGGTTCAAGCGTCATTATTAACCTATCTGCAGAGCATAAAGACAACGTTCATCCGATTAGCCTTTATTATGACGTCAATGTTGATGGGGCAAAAAATGTCTGTGATGTGGCTGAACAACTTGGCATTAAACATATTGTATTTACCTCTTCTGTCGCTGTTTATGGCTTTGTTGAAAAAGAAACTGGCGAAGACGGTGAATACCATCCGTTTAATGACTATGGCAAATCAAAACTTGAAGCCGAATATGTCTATGATGCATGGCAAGCCAAGTCAGCGGATAATATTTTAGTCACCATACGCCCAACGGTTGTTTTTGGTGAAAATAACCGTGGTAACGTTTATAATCTATTCCGCCAAATTGCTTCAGGTCGTTTCTTAATGATCGGTGCTGGGAATAACCAAAAATCCATGGCTTATGTTGAGAATGTTGCAGCATTTATTCATTTTGCGACTACGTTTACAACAGGCAAACACGTTTTCAATTATATTGATAAGCCTGATTTCACTATGAATGAGCTGACAACTATCATTTGTGGTGCATTAGATAAACCAAAATCAAATATCCGAGTTCCTTACCCTATTGGGATATTAGGTGGTTACTGTTTTGACATTCTTTCTAAAGTGACAGGTAAAGAGTTTCCAGTCAGCAGTATTAGAGTGAAAAAATTCTGTGCAAGAACACAATTTAAATCAAACTACATTGCTGATACCTCATTTACACCACCAGTTACACTGGAAAAAGGTATCGCCAATACAGTTCAATACGAATTCAAATAAAATCGGCTGATGCCTTAACCATTTTGCTATAGGGATAGAGTGTTTTATGAAGCGTCTTTCTGTTGCTGTACTCATGCTAACTGCATTAACAGGCTGTACAGTCACCCCTGGTGCCTATATGTCAACCTCTGGCAAAAATGTGGTTGATACGGGTGACCGTGACATTACAAAACTGGTTGATATCTACCCAATCTCCCCAAAACTATTGGATGATATGTATACCGCACCAACCATTGCCAAACCAAACTCTCAGTTAGAAAAGCAACTGACTAACTATGAGTACCGTGTAGGTGCTGGTGATGTATTAACCATCACAGTTTGGGACCACCCTGAACTGACCATTCCTGCGGGTTCTTACCGTAGTGCGCAAGATTCCGGTAACTGGGTGCATTCAGATGGCACAATCTACTACCCGTATATCGGTAAAGTTAAGGTTATCGGTAAAACTGTCACGGAAATCCGCACGCTGATCAGCAACCGCTTAGCGACATATATTGAATCCCCACAAGTGGATGTCAGTATTGCCGCATTCCGCTCACAGAAAATGTATGTGTCCGGTGAAGTGGCAAAACCGGGTACACTGCCAATTACTAACGTGCCGTTGACGATTTTAGAAGCCTTTAATAATGCAGGTGGGTTAACGGAAAAAGCCGATTGGGATAATGTGGTGCTTACCCGTAACGGCAAAGAAATCAAAGTCTCATTACAAGATTTAGTTCAGTATGGGGATTTAACTCAAAACTACCTCATGCTGCCAGGTGACGTGCTGTATGTGCCGCGTAATGACTCACAAAAAGTGTTTGTCATGGGTGAAGTCGGTCAACCAACCACACTGACTATCGACCGTGCAGGCATGAGCATCACTGAGGCACTAAGTAAAGCAAGCGGCCTTAACCAAACAACTGCCAATGCAACTGGTGTATTTGTTATTCGCCCAATCAAAAACCAGCCAGCTGCAGATAAAGAGCTTGAAGCCCTCCTGCCGAAAAAAATGGCCGCGGTCTATCAGTTAGATTTATCCGATGCCACATCACTTGTGATGGGCACTGAATTTAAACTGCAACCTTATGATTTGGTGTATGTCACTGCGGCACCAGTGGTACGTTGGAACCGCCTGATTACCCAACTGTTACCAACTATCGCTTCATATAATCAATTGACCGAAGGTACCAAGCGTATTCACGATTGGTAATCGACATGTTTAATCATATCCTAGTTGTTTGCATGGGTAATATTTGCCGCTCTCCTACGGGAGAGCGTTTATTGCAACAATATTTCCCCACCAAAAAAGTCGACTCAGCAGGGATTATCGCCAAAAATGATCTCCCTGCCTATGACAGTGCCATCCGTATTGCCGAGCAGCATCAGCTTTCCTTGGAAAACCATCAATCACGCCGCTTAACCAGCGAAATATGCCATAAAGCAGACTTAATCCTAGTGATGGAAAACGATCATATTGCTAAAATCCACCAACAGTTTCCGCAAACGCGTGGCAAGGTGATGTTATTTGGGCAATGGATCAATAAAACCGAAATCCCTGACCCCCATAAACGCAGTGATGAAATGTTTGAACATGTTTATCAGTTAATGGAAAAAGCCGCGATCGCTTGGCAAGGAAAAATTTAATTTTATTTATTGGATGACTTAACATTTAACCTATTATGAACACAACAAAAAATAGCTCCCCAGCCTCAGATGAAATCGATCTGCTCGCCCTATTTAAAGTTTTGAAATCCAACACCATTAAAATTGGGTTTTTTACTGTTATCTTTGCAGCCATTGCAGTGGCCTATAGCCTACTTGTAACACCCGTTTACCAAGCTAATGCTACACTGCAATATGATAAAATGAGCCAAGTATCATTATTAGACCAAATGAGTAATGCCATGCCATTTGCGAATAGTAATACACAAGCTGATTCTGAAATTGAAGTAATTCAATCCCGTATGGTATTAGGTAAAACCGTTGCGGATTTAAACCTTGATGCACTTGTTACACCAACAGGCTTTACCAGTAAGTTGCTTGGTGAAACAGCACCTTTAGACATCACTGTATACCAGTTGCCTGACCACTTAGTAGGAGAGCCCGTAACCCTAACCTTTACCAGTGAAAAGACCTACTCGCTGAATATTGATGGTCAAATTTTTGACGGTAACGTTGGTGAAGTCCTTAAACAGGGTGAAATTAACTTACTGGTTGCGAACTCGTCAGCGAAAGCAGGTGATGAATTTACCTTAGTAAAAAATGCCCGTTACTCTGCCATTGAAGATTTGCGTAATACCTTAACCATTGCAGAAGTAGGGAAAGGAACAGGCATTATCAGTTTAGCCATTAAAGGTGAAGATAAAGCAGAGAACGTCAAAATCCTCAACAGTATTATCCAAAACTACGTTGACCAAAATACCGAGCGTAAGAAAGAAGTCACCAACAATACGTTAGTCTTCTTAAAAGATTATTTACCGACAATTAAAACAAAACTGGATAACTACGAAAACCAGCTTAATGCGTTCCGTAAAAAGAATGAGTCTATCGATTTATCTTTAGAAGCTAAAGCCGCATTAGATACCGCATTGCAAGTGGAAGAAAAACTCAATGAATTGACTTTTAAAGAAGTGGAAATTCAGCAGCTATACACCCGAAACCACCCTGCATACCAGTCTTTGTTAGATAAACGCCAGCAATTGTTACGCGAAAAAGAAAAAATCAGTAAAAATATTCAAAAGCTGCCCAATACCCAGCAAGAAATCGTGCGTTTAACCCGTGATGTTGAGTCTGAGCAGGCCATTTACACGCAATTAGTGGCTAAGCAGCAAGAACTCAGCGTACTTAATTCAGGTATTACTGCCGATGTACGAATTATTGACTCTGCTGAATCTCAACCTAAGCCTATTGCACCGAAAAAATTCCTGATTGTCGCCCTTGCTACTATCCTTGGTTTAATTGTTGGCTGTGCCTATGTAATTGCCCGCGAGTTCTTTAATAACAAAATTAAAAGCACCGAAGATATTGATGCACTGGGTGTGAATGTCTATGCCACAATCCCATTCTCTACTTATGAGAAAAAACTGATTGAGGCAGGTAATAAAAATCCATTAGCCATTGAAAACCCGGCTGATACTGCAGTTGAGGCCATTCGCTCCCTGCGTACCAGCGTTTACTTCTCGGTCATGAACCAAGGGAATAACTTGGTGATGGTGACTAGTGCATCCCCGGGGGTAGGGAAAAGCTTTGTCACCTCCAATATGGCGGTGGTACTGGCTAATGCTGGCAAAAAGGTGTTATTAATCGATACCGACTTACGTAAAGGCCGCTTGCATAAAGCCTTTGGTTTAAACAATAAAGCAGGGCTATCTGAGTATTTATCACAGCAAAGTTTAGAATCCCCAACGATTCATACCAATGTGATTGAGAACCTCGATGTCATTTGCCGTGGTAAAAACGTTACTCACTCTTCTGAATTACTGATGGGTGAGCGCTTTAAACAGTTGCTAGATAAAGTGAAAAACCAATACGATATCGTGGTGATTGATACCGCACCAATCTTAGCCATCACTGACTCGGCGATTATTGGTAAGTATGTGGGTACATCATTGCTCATTGCCTTCTACGGCGTGAATACCGTAAAAGACGTGGACTTATCACTCAAACGCTTTAAGCAAAATGATATCGAAATCACAGGTGTGATACTCAACGGTATCGATGCCCGATCTGACGACTATAACTATCACTATGAGTATTAGAATTTAATGTTATAAAAAGACCAACGTGTAATTACGTTGGTTTTTTTATTAGGTGAAACTATTGAATACTAGAATTTTAAAAAATGCAGCATGGATGATTTCAGAAAAGTCCATAGCAATTATTGGATTGTTTTTTGTCACATCATATGTCGCAAAATATGTTGGCCCAGAGGTATTTGGTATAATAGCCTTAGCAACTGCCACATTTCAGATAATACAAATCATTGCCCAACTAGGTAATGATAATATAATATTTAAGCGAGTATCTAAGAAAAAAGAATCAGGAATAAAATTAATTAGGTCAACTTTCTTAATAAGAACTATAATTTACTTTTTAATATCCATACCAACATTATATTATTTTCAATCCTATAAAAACAACATAACCTTTATATTTTCCATTGCTATTTGTATCGCTTGCTATTTCTCTTCAATTGACATTTACTCCATCTATAATAATGCCATATTAAAGTCAAAATTAAATACCATTGCAAATATAACTGGTTTGAGTATAGGCCTCACTCTTCAATTTATCATTGCACATAATAAACTTAATCCAATATACTTAACTATCCCAATAATAGTTGTTACACTCATACCACTACTAATTCGATTTTACTTATTCCCTAAAATAGGTAAAATAAAAAGAAAAGACAAATCAAAATATAATAAATATATTTTCCTATCTGGGATTAGTATTGTTTTTTCAACTTTATCAGTCGCTATTTACACCCGAATAAATCAATTTATGATTTCATATTTAGAGGGAGAGTATAACCTAGGTATTTATTCTGTTGCTGTAACACTATCTACTGCATGGATATTCATACTAATCGCAATAATAAACTCAACACTTCCATCTATTTTTGGCGAAAAAAGTGAATCTAAAGCAGTAAGCATCGCTGCTAACTTAAATATCGTAGTTTTAGTTATCTCAATCATTGTACTTGCTTTTATTTACTTTTTTGGTCACTACTTTATTCAGTTATTATTTGGTGAATCATATATTATGGCAAGTAAACTTTTAGTGATTTTATGTTTTTCCACTATATTTTCAAGTTTAGGAACTATTTCAGCAAGATTTATTGTTCGCCATTCAGGGTACTCATTTTTATCTAAAAAAATGTTTATCATGGTTTTACTTAGCATTCCTATCTCATATACCATGATTAAAATTTTTGGACTAAAAGGCGCGGCCTATAGTGTATTAATTATTGAAATATTATCATTGACTATAATGAACTATTTTTTCAAAAAAGGTCTTATATTTAATTTACACAAAGAAACCTTGAGGCTTCCTAAAAGGTTCTTTGACATCATGTCTTACATACGTCGCAAATAGCCACAACAACTTATACTATGAATACTATGCTTAATAATAACCAAGTCTTAGTCACTGGTGGCCTTGGCTACATTGGTAGCCATACCTGTGTGCAGATGATCCAGCAAGGAATGCAGCCGATTATTTTAGATAACCTGCATAATGCTAACCTTGAAGTGCTTAACCGTATTGAAGCGATTACGGGAACAAAACCCGTGTTTTACCAAGGGGATGTGCGCGATAGCCAAATTTTAGACACTATTTTTGCCAATCATCAAATTCATTCAGTGATCCACTTTGCAGGCCTTAAAGCCGTGGGTGAGTCGGTTGAAAAACCAATTGAATACTATGATGTTAACGTCAATGGCACACTGGTATTAGTGGAAAGCATGAAAAAAGCGGGTGTAAAAAGCCTGATTTTTAGCTCTTCTGCTACAGTATACGGTGAGCCTGAGCATATTCCATTAACGGAAGAAGCATCGGTGGGTAATACCAATAGCCCGTATGGTACCAGCAAGTATATGGTTGAGCGCATTTTGACTGACTTAAATATTGCAGATAGCGAATGGTCTATCTCATTACTGCGCTATTTTAACCCTGTAGGTGCTCATAACTCAGGTTTGATGGGGGAAGACCCGAATGGTATTCCAAATAATCTGACACCATTTATTGCGCAGGTCGCGGTAGGTCGCCGTAAAGAGCTCGCGGTGTTTGGTGGAGACTACCCAACTAAAGATGGTACGGGTGTGCGTGATTATATCCATGTGATGGATTTAGCAGATGGCCATATTGCTGCTTTAAATAAAGTTAGTCAGCAAGCTGGCCTACATATCTATAACCTAGGAACAGGGACTGGGACAAGTGTCTTGGAAGTCGTTGCTGCTTTTGAAAAAACAGTCGGTAAACCCATCCCTTATACTATTTCAGCACGTCGTCCTGGTGATATTGCAGAATACTGGTCAACGCCAGCGAAAGCACAACGTGATCTAGGTTGGACAGCAAAATACTCCATCCAAGATATGGCTGATGACGTTTGGCGTTGGCAGTCGATGAACCCTAATGGTTATAACAGCTAACCTCAACGAGTTATTTCTATAGACGGGCCTTAATGGCTCGTTTTTTGTTTTTAGGGTACAAATAATTTTTTACGGCTGCTATAAAAGTTCCACATGAAAACAAACCCATTTGCGCGTAAACTCTTCCCATCATTTATTATCACAAATATCAGCTTAACGTTATGCCACACATTGTTTTATTCGAACCAGAAATACCGCCAAATACGGGCAACATTATCCGCCTTTGTGCCAATACTGGCTTTGATTTACATCTTATTCACCCTCTTGGGTTTACATGGGATGATAAACGCCTACGCCGTGCAGGGTTGGACTATAGCGAATTTGCCGATATCAAACACCATCATGATTATTTTGCTTTTTTAAAAAGTGAAGGGCTGAACCCAGATAATAACCAATCTGAAAGTGGTGCCCGTGTGTTTGCCTTAACCACTAAAGGTAAACCAAGTCATAGTAATGTTAGCTATCAAGAAAATGATTATTTGATGTTTGGCCCTGAAACCCGGGGGCTACCGCCTTATGTGCTAGATAACATGCCAATGGAGCAAAAAATTCGTATTCCGATGTTGGCAGATAGCCGCAGTATGAATTTATCCAACTCGGTGGCAGTCGTAGTGTTTGAGGCATGGAGGCAGTTGGGGTATGCAGGGGCGTTATTGAAAGATTAATGCCATATTCGAGCTGTATAGTATGGACTCCGATTCTTTGAATCCTATTACAGCTCGATTTATGAAAATAAGCTTTTATTTTCTCATTAAATAATGAAGGAGGAGATTAGGTGAAAATTAGTCTTAAAAAGCAAATTAAAAATACGACTACTGAAACTGTAAATAGTGATAGTAAACTGACAGAAACCGCCTACTTATTATATTCTCCAGCCAATGCCGAACACCTAAAAAATCTATTGCTCAGTTTAAAGCAGGTAACATATTCAAATGAAAGATCTTTGAAAAATAGGCATAACGAGTTTCAGAAATAATTAACTCTCTCAAATCCCATCCCCATTTTCAAAACCCCAAATACTACCATTAAAGTTTTGATCCATTTCTAAGGACGGTTTATCGCTAGTTGGTTTACCGACAATGCGTGCTGGAACCCCTGCTACCGTGGTGTGTGGTGGAACGGGGTGAAGTACAACAGAACCTGCGCCAATTTTTGCGCCACGGCCAATTTCAATATTGCCTAAGATTTTTGCCCCTGCACCAATCATCACCCCTTCTCTTACTTTAGGATGGCGGTCGCCACAGGTTTTCCCAGTACCGCCTAATGTGACGGATTGCAAAATTGAGACATCATTTTCGACAATGGCCGTTTCCCCAATCACAATACCTGTTGCGTGGTCAAGCATAATGCCACAACCAATACGGGCCGCTGGGTGGATATCGACACCAAAAGAAACGGAGATTTGATTTTGCAAATAAACCGCCAGCGCTTGGCGGCCTTCTTTCCACAGCCAATTACCGATGCGATAGGCTTGCAAGGCGTGGAAACCTTTTAAATACAATAATGGCGTGGAGTATTTATCAACGGCAGGGTCACGTAAGCGAACCGCCGCTAAGTCCATTGCCGCAGAGAAAATCATACTTTCGTCATTGCGATAAGCGGCTTCCACAATTTCGCGCACTTCAAGAGCAGGCATAATAGGTGAGCTCAGTTTGTTAGCTAGCATATAACTGAGCGCACTGCCTAAATTGTCGTGCTTTAATAATGTCGCGTTAAAAAAACTGGCGAGGAGTGGTTCGCAGTCCGCAAGAGACTTCGCTTCATCTTTAATGAAACCCCAAATTCTATCCAGTTCTTCACGCGACATAATCACTCACCTATCTATTTTTATTAATCATGCAGCTTTGGCATATCGGCAATTTCATCTTTCGTCGCACGCCCTAATAGGGCTTGCGCTGCCTCTAACACATTTTTATGACGATAAAGGATCTGATAAATTTGCTCAGTAATTGGCATTTCAACACCTGCCCGCTCAGCTAGTGCGCGAACTTCTTTGGTATTACGATAGCCTTCAACCACTTGGCCAATCTCTTTTTCTGCATCTTCAACGCTAACGCCATCGCCTAGCATCATGCCAAAACGGCGGTTACGGGATTGGTTATCGGTACAGGTTAACACAAGGTCACCTAAGCCTGCCATCCCCATAAAAGTTGCAGGGTCTGCTCCCAAAGCTGCACCTAAACGACTCATTTCCGCTAAACCACGGGTAATCAATGCGGTACGTGCATTCGCACCAAACCCCATACCATCGGAGATCCCTGCGCCAATTGCGATGACATTTTTTACAGCACCACCCAGTTGCACTCCAACCATGTCAGGGTTCTTATAGACGCGAAAACTCTTGCCACAATGGAATAATTTTTGTAAATCATCACCAAATTGGCTATCGCTTGCCGCCACGGAAATTGCCGTTGGTAAACCTGCGGCTAATTCTTTCGCAAATGTCGGGCCAGAAAGTACTGCCAGCGGAATTTCATTGCCTAATACCTCACGTGCCACTTCTTGCAACAAACGGCCAGTATCTCTTTCTAAGCCCTTAGTCGCCCAAATAATACGGGAGTCTGCGCGTAAGTATGGCTGGATTTGTTTTAGTACATCACCAAAAACATGGCTCGGTACGACAATCAAGATATTGGGGCTCGCCTCAACGGCGCGTTTTAAGTCCGTTTCGAGAGATAAACTATCAGGGAAAGAAACGCCAGGCAAAAACGCCTGATTACTGCGGTCTTGTTCTAATTGATGAATGTGTTTTGGGTCATGGCCCCATAGCACAACCTGATGTGCATTACGTGCAAGCGTAATGGCTAAAGCGGTGCCGTACGAGCCGGCACCGATCACTGTCATTGAAGCAGTATTCATTAAGCGTCCTGTTGAGCTTCTGAGTTCTGCGCTTGTTCACCTTGTTGCTGCTGTAAATAGTTCATGAACAGTGCATCAAAGTTAACTGGCGCTAAGTTCAATTGTGGGAATGTACCACGGCCCACTAAGCTAGTGATCGCTTCACGTGCATATGGGAACAGGATGTTCGGGCAGTATGCACCTAAGCAATGTGCCATTTGAGTACCTTCAATGCCTTCGATAGAGAAAACACCCGCCTGCTGCACTTCACACAAGAAAGCTGTTTCTTCACCTAAAGTTGCCGTAGTAGTGACACGTAAAACAACCTCATAAACACCTTCAGACAGCTGAGTTGAAGAAGTATCTAAATCTAATTTGATTTCTGGTTGCCACTCGTGTTGAAAGATGTGTGGTGCGTTAGGTGCTTCAAATGAAACGTCTTTTGCATAAATGCGTTGAATTTGAAAGACCATTTCTGAGTTGTTTTGTTCTGACATAAGTTTAGTACCTTTTAACTTCCATATGAATTTTCCCTGTTATTCTTTGAGCTACAGGGGTGTTCGCTGCATTGCGCTACCCAAGTCACATGCTGATGTATGCTCCTTGGATATCTTCACTTGCTGCCTACCTGTAGCCCAAATAATTCAAGGGAAACCCTGTTATTCTGAGCTACAGGGGTGTTCGCTGCATTACGCTACCCAAGTCACATACTGATGTATGCTCCTTGGATATCTTCACTTACTTCTTACCACGAGCTAAAGGAAGGTTTTCACCTGCCCAGCCAGAGATCCCTTCTTTCAGGACAAAGACTTTTTCAAAACCGTGTTGTGCCAACTGTTCAGCAGGTTTACCTGATTCCATACCACTTGCAGAAACGATAATCACTGGTTTCTGTTTGTGTTTTTCTAATTCACCTAAATTATTCTCTTTAATTTCAGACGGTGTTAAGTTAATAGAATCAATAATGTGCCCTTTACGGAAATCGTCACGAGAACGTAAATCGACAACAACCGCCTCTTCTTTATTAATCAGTGTAATCGCTTGTGAACGAGCAATCACTTTCGTTTTAGAGAAAAGGCCTTTAAAGGTCATAACAACCACAGCCACTAATAGCGCTATCCAAACCAGACTCAATAACATGTTCCGGCTTACAAATTGCATGATTTCTTGGATCATGGGGGGCAATCACTCCCGTTAGTTAAAAACAAATATCAAAGGGTTCTGAGTATACCTTTGTGTTGAGCTAATTACAGCCAATTCCCGCAAACTCGCTTGTTTTTTTTGCGCTAAGGCACGCAAAATTAACACTGTTCACTGAAAAACCGCGTTTCTATTTCGAGGCGGTACGCAAATATTTTAACATAAACGTGCGAAACAGGTCTAAGTCGTGCTTCAAATAGGCAGTGAATAAGAAAAAAGTATTGAATACTGGCTATACAAAATAAATCAGTGATAATAAAACTGTATTATTTAACTTAATATAGTTCTAGTTCAGGGCAAAAATCCGAATTTATAAATGTTTTCAATACTATTTGTTAGACAGTGCTGGAAACCATCACTTGCAGATGAAATAATCAGCTATTGTATTTAATTGAGGTGATTTATCACGATGGCCAATACACATTATCGAATGAAAATTTCATTTATTCGTCAGGCTATTAGCGCTCTCTTTGGGTTAGGGCTGCTTGTTCTCGCCCCAACACAAACTGTGTTTGCCAACCAGATCACTGAAAATAAAGGCCAGCTACATGATTTACTCAAAAGTATTGCTGAAAAAGAGAAAAGCGTAAAAGAACAACAAGCCAAGCGCTCAGCACTACTTGAGCAACTCAAACAACAAGAACAAAGTATTTCTGCGGCCGGTCGTAGCCTGCATCAGACTCAAAACCAGCTAAAACAATTAGATAAAGAAATTGTTTCCTTAAATAGCAATATCAATCAGCTACAAATCAAAAAACAACAACAAGAGAAATTATTAGCTGACCAACTAGATGCGGCCTTTCGGTTAGGTAAACACCAAGGATTAACCTTAATGTTCAAAGGTGAAGAAGGCCAACGAGAAGAACGTATTTTGGCCTATTACAGCTATTTAAATCAGGCGCGTGAAAAAAATATTGTTGCTTTAGAAGAAACCACTAAAGAATTACAAGAACAAAAAGAACTCGAACAAAAAAAACAAGCCGAACAAAAAACAACGCTGGCACGCCAACAACAAGAAAAGCGTAAGCTGGATAACGCACGCGCTTCGCGGCAAAAAACCCTAAATGCCCTTGAAAGTACATTAAAAGAAGACCAAAAAAATCTTGCTGTTCTAAAACAAAACGAAGCGAGATTACGCGATAAGATTGCCCGCGCTGAACGTGAAGCCAAAGCCCGAGCAGAGCGAGAAGCCAAAGAAGCGGCACGTATTCGCGTGCAAGTGGCTGAAAAAGAACGGCAAGCCAAACAGAAAGGCTCAACCTATAAACCATCTGAAAGTGAACGCTCACTGATGTCACGTACAGGTGGTTTAGGACGCCCTGCTGGGCAAGCTATTTGGCCTGTTCGCGGCTCATTACTCCATAACTATGGGGATGTCATTTCCAGCGAGTTACGTTGGAAAGGCATGGTTATCGCGGCTAATGAAGGAACCCAAGTCAAAGCTATCGCCGATGGGCGCGTGCTACTGGCTGACTGGTTACAAGGCTATGGGCTAGTTGTCGTCGTTGAACACGGTAAAGGCGATATGAGCCTCTATGGCTATAACCAGAGCGCCTTAGTGAATGTCGGCCAAGAGGTTAGAGCAGGGCAGCCGATCGCCTTAGTGGGTAGCAGTGGCGGCCAAGAGCGACCAGCACTCTATTTTGAAATCCGCAGACAAGGTAAAACCGTAAACCCACGTCCATGGTTAGGCCGATAAATATAGTTAGGGCGATAAATTTTAAATTCAATTAATTAGGATAACGTTATGCTGAAGCACTTACCCGTTCGACCACTCATTGTTTTGTCATTATTAATGATGTGTCTACCGGTGAGTGCGGCAAAATTGGCGATTGTGATTGATGATTTTGGTTATCGCGTTAAAGAAGACAACCAAATTCTAGCGTTATCCCCTGCGGTAACTATTGCAATTTTACCGAGCTCTCCCCATGGCCGTGAAGTCGCAGAAACAGCCCATCAGCAAGGGCGCGATATTCTCATCCATATGCCAATGAAACCATTGAGCAAACAACCGCTAGAGAAAGACACATTGGCTCCATCAATGAGTGCAGAGGAAATTGACCGTATTATTAAAAATGCGATAACCCGAGTTCCTTATGCAAAAGGCATGAATAACCATATGGGGAGCGAGATGACATCAAGCTTACCCGGTATGCAGAACGTGATGCGCAGCCTGTCAAAGTCAAACTTGTTTTTCCTCGATAGCGTAACCATTGGGAATACCCAAGCAGGTAATGCAGCCAAAGAATACGGCGTTCCCACGTTACGTCGCCATATTTTTATTGATAACCACCAATCGGAAGAAGAAACGCGCACTCAATTGAATAAAGCCGTTGCCTATGCGCGCAAACACGGTAGTGCGGTAGCAATTGGCCATCCACACCCATCTACCGTACGCGCCTTACAAAAATACCTTGCCCAACTCCCTGCTGATGTTGAATTAGTTGCCGTTAGTGCTCTGCTGAGCCCTCAATCTTCAACTAAACAACCAACATCATTAAGAATGTTATCTGAAGAAGCGAAAAAAACACCGACACAACCTCAAACCAAGCAAGCAGTACAAGATGAAATAAAAACACCACCAACCAAAGATGCTACTGTTGGGCAACCCGAAGCGGCTAGCCAACCAGAAAATGTGATTATTCCGCAAGAACTCGGTATATGTGAGTTTACATTACCGCCTGCTAAGCCACAGGGGATTGATTTTATTATGTTTGTGGTTGAGAGTATTTATAACGATAAGGCTTTACAACCTTTGTTGGTACAGGGCGATAGAGCCCAAAAGCGCCCGCTTTTCAAGCAACAGCAGTAGATCATTTTCGATTCCCCTTCTTGGTTCAAAAAAGCCAAAAAGGGGAATCGAGATAATTAATTTAATCCCAGTTTAAAATCACTTTACCAGATTGGCCTGAACGCATGATATCAAAGCCTTTTTGGAACTCATCAATCGAGAACTGATGGGTAATTATCGGTGATAAATCCAAACCAGATTGAATGAGTGTCGCCATTTTATACCATGTTTCAAACATCTCACGGCCATAAATTCCCTTAATAAACAGTCCTTTGAATATTACTTGGCTCCAATCTGTTGCCATCGAAGCAGGGGGAATCCCTAATAGTGCAATTCTGCCACCGTGGTTCATGGTGTCTAACATGGTCTGAAAAGCTGCTGGTGAACCAGAAACTTCCAGTGCAACATCAAAACCTTCTTTCATCCCCAACTCATTCATCACGTCTTTTAAATTTTCACGACTGACGTTCACTGCACGGGAAACACCCATTTTTTTCGCCAATTCAAGTCGATAGTCATTCACATCCGTGATAACAACATGGCGGGCCCCCACATGTCGGCACACTGCAGCCGCCATGATACCTATAGGGCCAGCACCTGAAACCAGCACATCTTCCCCCACTAAATCAAAGGAAAGAGCCGTATGAACTGCGTTGCCAAATGGGTCAAAAATAGCCGCTATTTCATCAGGGATATTATCGGGAATTTTAAAAGCATTAAATGCAGGGATCACCAGATATTCAGCAAAACACCCTTCTCGGTTAACCCCCACCCCAATCGTATTGCGGCAAAGATGAGTACGGCCACCACGGCAGTTTCGGCAGTGGCCGCAAGTAATATGCCCTTCCCCTGACACTCGGTCACCAATTTTAAAGCCTTTGACTTCCTGCCCAATCGCAACAATTTCCCCTATATATTCATGACCGACAACCATTGGGACAGGAATGGTTTTCTGCGACCATTCATCCCAGTTATAGATATGTACATCCGTACCGCAAATCGCAGTTTTACGAATCTTAATCATCACATCATTGTGCCCGAGTTCCGGTTTCGGAACATCTGTCATCCATATACCTGGTTCAGCTTTCAGTTTGGACAGTGCTTTCATAAAAGACCTTTTATTTGATTATTTTTAGTTTTCTACCAATGCGGGTGAATGCTTCAACAGCGTGTAAAATATCCTCCTCACTATGTGCTGCAGACATCTGAGTACGAATACGTGCCTGGCCTTGTGGTACAACAGGGTAGAAAAAGCCCGTGACATAAATACCTTCATCGAGTAGCTCTTTCGCAAAAATTTGGGCGAGTTTGGCATCACCTAACATGACAGGGATGATGGCGTGATCAGCGCCAGCGAGGGTGAAACCTGCTGTGGTCATTTTTTCTCTAAATAACACGGCATTACGCCATAATTTTTCACGTAATGAATGGCCTTCTTTCATCATATCAATCACTTTGATTGATGCGGCAACAATCGCAGGGGCGAGAGAATTCGAAAACAAATAAGGACGAGAACGCTGACGCAGCCATTCAACTACCTCTTTTTTCGCTGCCGTATAACCACCAGATGCGCCGCCAAGGGCTTTACCTAATGTCCCCGTGATAATATCGATACGCCCCATCACATCGCAGTACTCATGGCTACCACGACCATTTTCCCCAACAAAACCAACAGCATGTGAGTCATCCACCATCACCAATGCTTGGTATTCATCCGCAAGGTCACAAATGGATTTTAAATCAGCGATAACGCCATCCATTGAGAACACGCCATCTGTGGCAATTAAAATATGGCGAGCTCCTGCTGTTTTGGCTTCCTCTAAGCGTACTTTTAATTCCACCATATTATTATTGCTGTAGCGGTAGCGTTTTGCCTTGCTTAGCCTGACCCCATCAATAATGGATGCATGATTTAATGCATCTGAAATAATCGCATCTTCCGGCCCTAACAAGGTTTCAAATAGCCCACCATTTGCATCAAAACAGGATGAATAAAGAATCGCATCTTCCATGCCCAGAAAATCTGCCAATTTGCGCTCTAAAACTTTGTGGCTGTCTTGCGTTCCACAAATAAAGCGTACAGACGCCATACCAAAACCATGGCTATCCATTCCCCGTTTAGCGGCTTCGATGAGCGCGGGATGGTTAGCAAGACCAAGGTAATTATTTGCACAGAAATTAATAACCCGCTGGCCACCTACAATTTCAATGTCAGCATCTTGTGAAGTCGTAATAATGCGTTCGTTTTTAAATAATCCATCGGCTTCAATTTGTACCAATTGTTCTTGAATCTGCTGATAAAATCTTTCTGACATGATTTTTTCCTGTATAGAGACTATTAATAGAGTTTAATAATAGTCTCTATGTGTGGCGATATTCACAGCATAAATAAGTCAAGTTTGTAGCCAAGATCACGATATTTACCTTGTTCTCATTTAAGTGTCAGCTCAATTCTCTTCTATCAATGCTACCGTCTGCGCCAAGAGATGTTATTATAGTCACCAATTACGATTCTATTTTCTTAACCCATTTGAGGTATACCCAATGATCATAGTCACTGGTGGAGCTGGTTTTATTGGCAGCAATATTATTAAAGCCCTAAATGCAATCGGCCGTACAGATATCTTAGTCGTTGATAATCTGAAAGACGGCACTAAATTCGCTAACCTTGTTGACCTTGATATTGCGGATTATGCAGATAAAGAAGATTTTATTGGCAGCATCATTGCGGGTGATGATTTCGGTGATGTCGATGCGGTATTCCATGAAGGCGCTTGCTCGTCAACCACTGAATGGGATGGAAAATATATGATGGACAATAACTACCAGTACTCGAAAGAGTTACTGCACTATTGTCTAGACCGTGAAATCCCGTTCTTATACGCTTCTTCCGCAGCAACTTATGGCGGCCGCAGTGATAACTTTATTGAAGAACGCCAATTCGAAAAACCATTGAATGTCTATGGTTACTCAAAATTCCAATTTGACCAATATGTACGTGAAATTCTGCCAGAAGCGGACTCACAAGTCTGTGGTTTCCGCTATTTCAATGTCTATGGGCCAAATGAAGACCATAAAGGCAGCATGGCAAGCGTTGCTTATCACTTAAATAAACAAATTAATGAAGGGCAAAACCCAAAACTGTTCGAAGGTAGCGATACTTTCCGTCGTGACTTTATTTATGTAGGTGATGTGGCTGCGGTCAATTTATGGTTCTGGGAAAATAATGTTTCCGGTATTTTTAACTGTGGTACAGGACGTGCGGAATCTTTCCAAGCTGTTGCTGATGCTGTTACTGAATTCCACAAAGATAAAAATGTGGCCATCGAATACATTGAGTTCCCTGAAAAATTAAAAGGTCGTTACCAAAGCTTCACACAAGCTGACCTCACTAAGCTACGTGCCGCTGGCTATACTGCACCATTTAAAACGGTTGCAGAAGGTGTCACCGAATATATGCACTTGCTCAATAAAGACGCGTAACGCTTATTTCTGAAAAATCATTTATGAAAATATTGGTGATCGGCCCTTCATGGGTAGGGGATATGATGATGTCACAAAGCCTTTATCGCACGATCAAGGCTTTACATCCCCATGCACAGATTGACGTGATGGCGCCACAATGGTGCCGTCCTTTACTCGCCAAAATGCCTGAAGTTAGCGAAGCCATTCCTATGCCGCTTGGGCATGGTACACTGGAAATTGGTGAACGTCGTCGATTAGGCCAAAGTTTACAGGCAAATGGCTATGACCAAGCGATTGTGTTACCCAATTCCTTAAAGTCTGCACTTGTGCCTTTCTTCGCAAAAATCCCCAAAAGAACGGGATGGCGTGGTGAAATGCGCTATGGTCTACTCAATGATATTCGCCCACTCAATAAAGACGCTTTTCCTTTAATGGTGCAGCGGTATGTTGCGCTTGCTTATGATAAGCAAACTATTCGATCAGCTGCTGATATTCCGACACCTATTTTACCGCCTAAACTGGTGACTATACCGCAAGAAGTCACTGAAACTCTGCAAACCTTTGGGGTTGAAGGTTCTCGCCCTGTTATTGGTTTTTGCCCAGGCGCAGAATTTGGGCCCGCCAAACGTTGGCCCCACTACCACTACGCTTCTCTTGCTCAAACACTCATTAGCCAAAAAGGCTATCAAGTGTTGCTATTTGGTTCACAAAAAGACCACGAAGCGGGTGAAGCCATTCGTTTAGAGCTGACCGATGATGCTAAATTGCATTGCCATAATTTTTCAGGGAAAACATCTTTAGAACAAGCCGTTAATCTAATCGATGCCTGTACTGCAGTTGTCAGTAATGACTCTGGTTTGATGCATGTCGCGGCAGCGCTAGGTAAACCTCTTGTCGCCTTATATGGCCCAAGTAGCCCTGACTTTACACCGCCATTATCAGATAAAGCAGAAGTGATCCGCCTAATTACGGGGTACCACAAAGTGCGTAAAGGTGACGGTGAAAGTGGTTATCACCAAAGTTTGATTGATATCCAACCCCAATTAGTTATCGATGCGTTAGCTCGGTTAAATATAGGTATTGAATGATGAGAGTATTATTAGTCAAAACATCTTCAATGGGAGATATTTTACACTCATTACCTGCGCTGACCGATGCACAACAAGCCATACCCGATATCCAGTTCGATTGGGTCGTTGAAGAAGGCTTTGCACAAATTCCAACATGGCATAGTGCCGTTAACCAAGTGATCCCTGTGGCCATTCGTCGCTGGCGTAAAAATTGGTTTTCTGTACCGATCAGAGCCGAACGTGCAGAATTTTGCAAGAAATTACAAGCAACTCATTATGACGCAATCATTGATGCGCAAGGGTTATTGAAGAGCGCCTTTCTTGTCACCCGCTTAGCTCATGGCGATAAACATGGCTATGACCGCCATAGTATTCGCGAACCATTAGCCAGCTTCTTTTATGACCATCGTTACGCAATTAGTAAGCAACAACATGCCGTTGAACGTATTCGCCAGTTATTTGCCAAAAGTCTTGGTTACGCCTGCCCAACACAGCAAGGCGATTACGCAATTGCTCGACACTTTTTACAGTCAGAAGAAGAGCATCAAAGCCCTTATGTCATTTTCCTGCACTCAACTACTCGTGATGATAAGCACTGGCCTGAAAAAAATTGGCGAGAACTCATCGGGCTAATGGCTGGGAGTGGTATCAAAATCAAATTACCGTGGGGAGCACCTCATGAGCAACAGCGCGCAGAGCGATTAGCAAAAGACTTTGATTTTGTAGAGGTTTTACCTAAACTTACTTTAGCCGAAGTTGCACAGCAAATTGCTAATGCTAAAGCCGTGGTTTCTGTCGATACTGGGCTTAGCCATTTAACAGCCGCGCTTGATAAACCCAATTTTACCCTGTTTGGCCCCACTGACCCCGGCTTGATTGGAGGATATGGGCAAGGGCAGCATGAAATTAAGTCAGTTGATAATTCAATGACAAGTATTAGTGCTGACGAAGTTTATCAGCAACTAATTGACACGATAAAATAAACGGTTAGCGTTTGAATATAAAGTAACCGTTTATTTATATCAGCTTACTATGCCCTATTTCATATTCTCTGGCGCAATAAACCCAAAGCACATAGTTTCAGGTTCTGCATCTGGCTCAGAACGATAAATCACATCTTCTTTTTCTATCGTAAACTGTGGCCAGAACTTACGAACCTTAGCGAAGTTTTCATGGGCACAATCATCGTATTTTTTACCCAGTAATAAAGCTCCATGTTGACGAATTTCAGCTTCCGTAATCTCACGGTTATACACATTCGGTGGCATATGCTTTTCCATAGACCAAGGCTGAATGACATGTGGCCTGTCCTTGCCATAAATAATAAACCATTGATACTGATTATCTTCGCCACCGACATATTTTACAGGTGTGTTATAACGTTCATGCCAACGCTGTTCCCCATCTGCAATTAAGGTTTTAACACCAATAAATTTTTGCCCCGCCCCACGAATATTCGCAGCCTGAACGGTAATATAACCAACTACCACTAAAACACCAAAAATTGCAAAACCCACTAATGACTTCTTAAACGGTTTTCTTGGCATTTCTATTATTGAGCCAACAAATAGCGGTGCGCTGATAGCCATAAATGGCTGCAGCCATTCAGTTATTCGACCACCATCGTGGAAAGAGAACCAGCCATATATCACCACTAATGGAAATAAAATAATGAAGTTAGCCATGCGGTTAGGCAAAGCTTTAGGCCACCCTAGCTTTCCACCACAGCTATAAACGACAATCGCCGCAATCACTAATGGGTAAAACACGCTTAGTGCCGCTTGTGTGGTGTGAAGATTAAACCCAGGGTCGATTTGTGAATCCACCCATTTGAAAGCCGAAAAGTCCGTTGCCATCAACCAAAAGAAATTTGGCAATACCAAAGCAAACCACAATGCAATCGCAAGGTAAAAAACAGGATGACGGTAACTTTGGCGAACTTGTTTCACAAATATAGTTAACAAGAAAACAGACCCAACTAGCGCCAATGTTGAATATTTTCCCATTGTTGCAAGGCCTGCAAATAAGGCAAATGGTAACCACCATACTGGGTTATCATCAACCGCACGTAAAAAGAAATAAATAACCCAAGGCCATAATGTCACTAGAATATAGTTATCATTATAAGGAATGATATCGAAATTAATGACACCCGATAAATTCAACATTAGCATTGCAAACCAAGCGAAATCGCGACGCCCAGTTAAACGGAAGGCTAGTTTCCATACCCCAAGTAAGCCAAATGCAATACCCACAAAATGGCTAAAATACCAATAAAAGCTATAGGGGATATCGAGGTAAATTGCAGGCCACATCATTACGCCAACAAACCATGGGTTTTTAGGTGATCCCCACTCCCCATTCATTCCCCAATTCACTGCCTCTACTGTGTCATAAGGTACAGTAGGGTCGAAATAAAAACTCGCTAAGATCCAAACTATGGCATAGCTTATGACCCATACATAAACATATTTATTTGAAATTGATTGATTAATGGCTGGCATATAGTCTTAGAAAGATAAGCAAAAGTTCCAACATTCCATTTGGATACTACCCTAATAGTAATAAACCAAATCGAATGACTCTATAATAAACGAGGCAGTGTACTATAGTTTAAATGCAATGCTAGGATGTGCCAGAAAATATTCACAATCTATTGTTGTAATGTTCAAGTTAATATTCAAAAAAAGACATTACTTGGGATTATTGCTCTCGCGGGGGCAAATAGGGCTGCAATAGTTTTAATAATCTTTGAAGGGCACCTTGGTTCTCATGAAGAACTTCGGCGGCATGACGTCCATAATATAACCGGTAATCTTCATCAGAAAGCAAACTCGTCACGGCTTGAGCCATAGATTCACTGTCTGTCACCGTAATTAAGCCATCTGCTTGAGTCAGTTTTCCGCAAATATCTTTAAAATTAAATGTGTGAGGCCCCATTAACACAGGTAGCGCATGGGCTGCTGCTTCGAGTGGGTTATGCCCCCCAGTTTCGACCAAGCTTCCCCCAACAAAGGCAATATCCGCAATTCCATATAGCAACATCAATTCGCCCATGGTATCGCCAATCACCACTTGGACATCTGCAGTAGGGATCGTATTGGCACTACGACGAATAAACGTTAAACCAGCTTTTTGAGTTAGTTCTTCCGCTTTTGCAAAGCGTTCAGGGTGACGCGGTACTAAAATTAATAATAGATCAGGAAATCGTTTTAATAACTGTTGATGTGTTTCTAAAACAATGGCTTCCTCACCCTCATGAGTGCTGGTCGCTATCCAAACTGGGCGATGTGCTGCCCATTGGCGGCGTAAAGTTATTGCCCTGACAGCTAATTCAGGCGTCACTGAGATATCAAACTTCAAGCTCCCCGTTACACTCAATTGCATCCGCCGTAACCCTAATTGAACGAAGCGTTCACCATCTTCCTGATGTTGTGCTGCGACCATAGTGACATTACGTAGCATACGTTTCACAAAGCTACCGAGCTTTTGATACCCAGCAGCAGAGCGCTCAGAAAGTCTCGCATTTGCAATAACCAATGGAATTTTACGTTTATACAATTGGTTAATCATGTTTGGCCATAATTCAGTTTCCATAATGATCACAAGTTTTGGGTCGACTTGTTTCAGGAAACGACGCATAGAACCAGGGAGGTCATAAGGTAAATAGACGTGGTCAACATCATCGCCAAATGCAGAAAGAACACGCTCTGAGCCAGTTGGCGTCATTGTTGTTACTGTAATTGGCAGAGACGGATAGTGATGGCGAAGTGCACGGACTAGTGGAACGGCTGCAAGAGTTTCCCCGACAGAAACTGAATGTAATAAAATGCCTTGAGGTTTTACTTTTCCTGCACAAAAGCCGTAACGTTCGCCCCAACGTTTACGATACGCAGGCGCTTTACGGCTGCGCAGCAATAGGCGAACCCATATAAATGGCTGGATAAGATAAAGAAGTACCTGATATAAACGCAGCAATAACATTCGATCTGATTCACTTACCAAAATTGGCGCTATCTTACCATAAAGCTCAGATAAAAGTGTGCAGAATATGCACCTAAAAATAGCAGTAAAATCTTATCTACAGTTGCAACCATGCTAGATAGCCGATAATGTTAGCGCTTATTCATGCTATTTTTTCGAATAGAAAATACAAACAACGAGATACTATCGCCATGAAACATAAGGCTATTTACCCTGGTACGTTTGACCCTGTGACATCAGGACATGTTGATATTGTTACCCGAGCAGCAGCAATGTTTGACCATGTCTTGTTGGCTATTGCAAATAGCCAACGAAAAAACCCGATGTTTTCCCTTGATGAGCGCGTTGCCCTTGCTAAAGAGGTGACTTCTCACCTTGATAATGTTGAAGTTGTTGGGTTTTCTGAATTGATGGCTAATTTTGCACAAAAAAATGGCGCTAATATTCTTATTCGTGGCGTTCGTTCTGTGGCTGATTTCGAATATGAGTGGCAATTAGCGAATATGAACCGCCATTTTGTTCCTGACTTGGAAACCGTATTTTTATTACCATCGCAAAGTTTGTCCTTTGTTTCTTCTTCTTTAATCAAAGATGTTGCCCTTCACGATGGTGATATTTCGTCTTTCCTACCCCCAGTGGTTGCTGAGGCAATGCTAAAGAAACTCAATAAAAAATAGCAAAAGCGCACTATTTTTGACACTGCGGACAAAAGAAAGTACTGCGTTGCCCCTGTTTAATGCTTTCTATTGGCGTACCACACATTGAGCAGGGTTCCCCCTTTTTCCCATAGACAAACAATTCTTGGGCAAAGTAACCCGGCTTACCATCCGACTGTAAAAAATCTTTTAGTGTCGTGCCGCCTTGCTCAATGGAGCGTTGTAACACCTTTTTGATCTGTTGCACGAGTTCAGTAATTTCAGCCAATGTTAATGTATTAGTGATTTTTTCAGGTGATATTTTCGTCGCAAATAATGCTTCATTGGCATAAATATTACCCACACCAACAACCACTTTGTTATCCATTAACCACGGCTTAACGGCCACTTTTTTCTTTTGCGCTAATTCATAAAGATATTGGGGATTAAAGGCATCTGATAATGGCTCAGGTCCTAAGTGTGCAAGTACCGAACTGTTTTCTAAATCATCACACCAGAGCCATGCGCCAAAACGACGAGGGTCCGTATAGCGCAGCACTTTGCCATCTCGCATAACTAAATCCACATGGTCATGTTTTTCTTCAGGTAATTCTTCGGTCAAAATACGCACACTACCAGACATTCCCAAATGAACAATAATCCAACCTGTTTGCAATTCAATCAGTAGATATTTGGCCCGACGTTGGACACTCAGAACCGCTTCATCTGATAAGCTTTTAATTTGTTCACTGACCGGCCAACGTAATCGACTGTTGCGTACAACTGCATAAGAGATTGTATTTCCGACTAAATGTGGCTCTATTCCACGGCGGCTGGTTTCAACTTCTGGTAGTTCTGGCATATATAAACTCACATTTCTTGCTTAGGGATACCATTTTGCAATCACCCTCATGAGCTCATCTTTAACAATTTCCCAAGTGAAATTATCATAAGCATGTTTTTTGGCATGATAGGCTATGTCTTGGCTATTTGGGTGCTCTAACGCACTAGTAATATCTTCAGCCATACTTAAAGGCGAAAGTGGCTCCCTGAAAATAAACCCAGTTTCATTATGTGAAATAAATTCCACCATTGCTCCTCGCTGGCTCGCTATCACAGGGCGCCCGGAAGCCATCGCCTCTAATGCGACCATACAAAATGGCTCTGGGGCGATGGAAGGTACAGCAACCACATCCGCAAGAGAATAATAGTGTCGGATCTTTTCAGGATGAACACCACCTAAGAAAATACATTGTTCATCCAAATTTTTTGCATAATCTTTTACTTCATCTTGATATTGCGCTAATTCACCTTTTAACGCGGCATTTGGGTCACCCACAATGACGAGCTTATAACGAGGGCCTTTTTTAAAGAAAGTCTCGCACGCCTGCATTAATTCAAGTAATCCTTTATCCCTAGCGATTCGGCCAGCGAATAAAACTATTTTATCTTCTGCTGTTAACCCAAAATCCTCACGTTTGACCTCAGGAGGCTGAGCATAGATTTCACCATCAAACCCATTACGGACCACTTCAATAAGCGCATTTGGTAAACGTTCTCTGTACCAATTTTTCATAAAATGGCTTGGCACAATGATTTTTATGTTCTCAGGGACATCTTTAGGCTCGTACAAATTATGCATGTGTAACACAACATTATTATGTCCTTCTTTCTTAATTATTTTTTTGAAGGATTTAATATGATTGTGAACAAAAATAACACTTTCATTCGGGTTTGGCGAAAATTGATGTTTAATTTTGACAATTCTATCTGCATAAGAATATGGGTCTAATCTTGTCCATTTCTTGAATAGCCTTGTATACACTTTTCCAAACTTAATACGCTCAATTTCACAATACTTATTAACAACAGAATGAGCACTATACCCATCATTTCGTATACAAACGATTCGGTTTTCAATGTCTAATCGTTTGGCGACATTGTACATCCACGATTCAATTGCTGCCGCACTTTTAGGCGGTATAGAAAATATAGGAGAAACCGTTAAGATAATTTTATTAATCATCATATTATTTTCTTTTTTTTGCGTATTTTTCAAACAAATAGCAAATGCCCGACAAAATACCTGATAAATACGCACCCCGCTTTAATAGGTGTTTATATTCCTTTTTCCTTTCAACAAATTTAGTGGCATGTTTTAAATCATCCTTTGTCCAAGGTGATTGTGCTAATGCTTTATAAAAAGACTGAGAAGAAGGATAATTCGCCCATGTGTGCCAAGGTTTACTCACACCAGTGTAATGAATTAAAACCGTTTCGGGTGCAATAATGGTTTGGTATTTTTGATGTGTTCGGTCATACAGCTCATTTTTTAGGGTGTAAACTGTATTAAATTTTTTATTAAGCAGTATCAGGTCATTTCTTAAAATAAGGTTTAATACATCTTGATCAGGGTATTTAAACCGTTGTTTCGCATTTTCTGCAGACAACAACTCAAAACATTGCAGAGTAACTCGTTTTTCGTGCCACTTCTTTAAATTCACAAACATAACACCCGAGTTAAAATAGGTCTCAGATAACTGTGGTGTGTGTAATCGCGTTTCACTTTTTGTTCTTACACCGATGTCATCAGCAATAACACCACAAACTTTGTCTTCAATTAAATTGGCTGCCAAATCTAATTGACCATCACAGATAACATCCGCATCTAAATATAAGGCAACATCATAATCTTTCGAAAGATAATCTAAAGCAACTAACCGAAAGTACATCGCTGAGGACCAAACATCAGAAGCCGGCAATGTTTTTAATAATTGATTATCCAATTCATAAACATGAAATTCAGCTGAAAACTGATGAGAAATAACCTTCAATTTCTCTAAAAAGCTAGGGCTGACTTTATCTAAAAAATAATGAAATCTGAAGAACGTATTTGGGTTATTAATAAGTAAAGAGACCGCTGAAACACCCGCACCAAACTGATAGTTTTCATCCGAACCATAAATAACATCAAGACATGGTAAAGAGGTATTACTAGCATTAGCCCCCTCATTTAGCAGATATTTATTTGTTATCAGGTTATTCATGGCACACTCTCTTCTGCTTGGTTGAACTATGCCCCATCATGGCGATTAAAAACCCCAAAAGAATACCTAAGGGTTTAAGGTCCACTTGTTCAAACATCCCACGAACCAGATAAAAGCCAATAAGACTTAACAGCAATGCAATGAAGGCAAAGTAAATTTCCGGTTCATCAGACCTATTTTTTATCCCTTTCATTGAGGCATAACACATTGACAAAAATACCGCACTAAATATCGCCAACCCTGCAATACCCGCACCAAACCAAATATAAAGCCAAATATTATGAGGCCCGATTGACCGCTTAAATCTCCATTCCGAATGATTTTTTACAACACTGTTGTACTTTTCATGATAGATTTTATCGCCAATACCATATCCGATAACTGGATTTTCCAATATGAGCTCAAAAGCGGTTCCTTGGGTTCCATTAGTATAACGGTGAGAGCTATCTGTCTGCTCCAGCTTATAAAATAGTTTTTTACTTGTATCGGGATAAATTAGCTTAATTGAAATAAGCGAAACTAACAAAAAACATAATACAATCCCAATTAGCTTCCAAGGACGTTTAAAACACAAAAATAATAACCCCGCGACTGCAACTGCAACCCATGCCCCACGAGCTAGCGTTCCAAGTAAAACAAACAGAAATACAATACTTAAAATATAGAAATAAATAAGTTTAGATTTAGGTAATAAATACCAAAGAATAGGAAGTATTGGAAAGAAGAAAACTAACGCATCCGAAACATGCCTAAAATCATAAGTAGTAAACGGCAAGATACCCTGCTGATAAGCTATATAGTAGCGGTATAACTCAACAAGTAAAACTAAGGCTAATGATGCAGTAAAACTCGTTAATAATAGTTTTGAAATATCTTTTAGGCTTTCTCTATATAAAATAATCGGCAATAAAAGAGATAGACTCAGTATTCCATAATTTAATAAATTATTGTTGAGGATCTTAATCGACACACTTGGTATGTTCGAATAAGCCACTGATATATAAAGAAAGATAGAAAAAGCACCAACCAAGTATAATAGCTTATTATTTAATTTTTCCAACACTTTTTTTGTATCTAAAGATAGATAAACCAAAGATGTCGCTATCATCAAATAGAACAGAATATGCTTATATCTCGTTACATTTTCCACAAAAAAAAGAACAACAAAAATTAGTACCAAAGTCTTGTTATACTTTGAGAGAATACTTTCATTTCTTTCTAAAAAAGACATAACTTACCCAATTATTATTTAATTTAGTTTAACCCAGAAATACTGAAGATTATTTTTTATCCCAGAGAAAACCTTTCCTTGGTTAAACATATGCTTCGCACAATAACGCAAATGATTACTGCTTTTAGCCTTCAGTAACGGAATATCTTTCCAAGGCGATGCGTCCTTTGCACTAATAAAGGGTTGAGCTGTTGGATAATTCGCCCACTCATGCCAAGGCTTAGTTGGGCCAATATAATGAATCAATACCGTTTCAGGCGTGATTGGGTTTTCTTTTTTGCCTTTTTGCAGCTCATAATTGATGCTGTATTGAGTGTTATATTTGCCATCAAGGTAAATGACTTTCCCTGTTAATAGCATATTTAAAATGTCTTGGTCTAAATAGGATAATTTTGCTTTCACAGCATCTTGGGAAAGTAAATCCATTGCTTTAGTTGAGATATCAAATTTTGACCAATTCACTAAATTTAAAACTAAAAACCCTGCATTAAAATACCCCGAAGCAATACTTGGGACTCCTAAAGCATCAGCTCTTTTTTGCCACCAATTGCGATCCCTTTCAGGCACAACAGCAGCGATTTCATCATCTTTAAATTGAATATTTAGCAATGGCTGCAGCGTTCCTTGGCACATAATATCTGCATCCATATAAATCATTCTATTTAACTGGTTTGAAAAGTAGTCCGCAATAATAAACCTAAAATAAGTTGCATATGACCAATTTTTGGTACTTGGAAGCGATTTAAGCTGTTCACAGTCAACTAAATAAACTTTAATACTCGTCTTATATTGCTCAGCGAGCTGTTTAAATAATTTATTTTGCTCATCATCAAAATAGTCAGTAAATACATGAAATGAAAAAGAGATATCAGAATTGGTTTTTAATAGAGAAGCAATCGAGATCCCACATCCATATAGAAAATTACGGTCAATCCCATAGGAAATATGTAAGCTGTCATTATTAACAATCGCATCAGATGACGATAAATCAATTTGTTGTGTAACCGCATTTTCTTTATTGAAGAACATTTATATCTCTCTTCTTTCTTTGACTTACAATGACTTTCTAATTGTACGTTCTTTAATTTGTGCAGCTTTGCTTTCCGCTTTAGCGATCAATGACGCTTCCTGTTGCAGAATATCTCGTAGCGATAAGCCAAAGTAGACTTTCATAAAACGAAGAACATCACGCTGAGTGAGCCCAATATTTAATGATGAATAATATAAACCAATTAAGTCTTTATTTCGCCAACGAATTGGAACAGAATTTCTGAGTTGTGCTCTGTGCAAATCAATAACCGATATTTTTAGCTGTTCTTCATTTCCCGTAAATGGCAAATGCAGTAAAAAATGGCAAATATAACAATCACGATGGTTAATACCCGTTGCGTGCATTTTACGCACCATTTTCGCGACCCGACGAATAATCATTTGCTTGGTACTGAAAGTTGGCGGGTTATCTAACCAATTTGCACAATAATCCTCCAAACTCACCGTCGGGGTCAAATCTTCAGTAATAATAAAGGAGTGGCGACGAAGAGGATTAACCCCTTTTTGCCCGAAAGCTCGGCCATTCATAGTATCTACCCCCACTTGGGTAAGTTGATGAATAGCATTCCACTCTCTATCAGCCCCTAATACCGGCAACCGAAAAGATAATAAGTTTTTAAGGACTTCTTTCAGTGTAGTCCCATAATGAATTTTTATAAAATAGCTACGCCCTTCAAGTTCAAAGCGCAGCGTTTTACGTGTCTCTAACGCACGAAAAACTTCACCTTGTAACTTATCAGCTTCGATAAAGGGATCTTTATTTTTCCACAACTCGCTAAAAGGGGTTTTTAACTCAATCATTTGCTTCCCCCTAAAATAATATCTGCGGCTTTTTCTGGTAAACTATACAAATCTTCTGTATCCGCAAAATAGCACGCATTACTTGCCCATTGTGCTAATTGAGCCGGATTTTTTAAACTATTTTCTAAAGCCAAGTTTAAAACGGTTTGTTCAAAAGGTTCATTTACCACAATACCGCATTGAGCTTGGCTAATAAATGAAGCATATCCACACACTTCTGTGACAATAATCGGTAAACCTGCAGTAATCGCTTCTAATAACACGATACCTGCAGCTTCTTGATAAGCCGGATGCATTAATATATCGGCTGCTGCCATTAATTCGGCAATATCATTACGTCCGCTAAAGAAAGAGACTTGTGAGCCGATTCCCAGTGTTTTCGCTAACTGCTGGTATTTCACCGGTTTATCTTGGCCAACTACCATCAATAACGTGTTTTTCTTAATGTCTTCGGGCAATGCCGCAATGGCTTTTATGGTCCGGTCAACACCTTTACGTTTGAAGTCAGAGCCTACCTGCAATACTAAAAATGCAGATTCAGGTATTTGATTTTTTTCACGATAAACTCTTTTGGCGTCAGCAATTTGTTTATCATATTTTCTATCTTGGGCAATACCGGGAGGTAGCATATGAAAACGCTCATTTTCAGTTCCATAATGCTTTTTAAAATGACTAATTTGATGTGGCGTTAACATTAATAGCTGTGTCGGTTTCCCCACTGCAAAAACCGCTTTTTCAAATGCGGCATAGTGTTTATAGCGAGGTGTCAGCTTATACAAAAACCCTTTTTCTTCAGCGACTTTTTGTGCATAACAGACATCAGCTGCATAATAAACATCCAACCCTGGCATTTTATTGAAACCAATTATCCGCTCAGCAGGATGCTGCTTTAAATGAGCTAACACCCAGTCACAATATTGTGCATTTCGCCCATGATTCGTCTTTGAAGTTACCGGCACGATAATAATTTCAAAACCACTAGGCTTATCACCTTCCCATGATTGGGTATAAACACGGACGTGATGACCACGTGACTGGCATTCAGTTGCAATACGTAGGAAATCCCGCTGTAACCCACCAAACGGAAAGTATTTATATAAGCAAAATGCCAGATTCATGTTAATACCTTGTCATCATAGAGCGAATATTCATCGGCAACATTTTCTCTGTTGCTTTAATTACATCAGAAGCTGGAATAATGGATAAATACTTTTTATCACGATCTAGCTCTTCTCTCGGTGGCATAGTTTCATAATCACCCGCCCAAAACTGAACGACATTATCGCTCCAAGGCCGCCAAAAAATATGATTTGTCGCACCGAAAAGGCACACTATTGGCGTTTTAACTGCAGCAGCAATGTGCATTGGTGCCGAATCAACACCAATAAATAAAGCAGCATGAGCAATCAATGCACCTAGCTCAGGAAATGAAGTTTTCCCTGCAAGCTCAGTAACGGGCTTTGTTTGGCAGCCATTTGCAATATCACTGATACATTCCAAATCTTCTTTACTCGGCCCCGAAGTTAAAACCACTTGATAACCCCGAGACTGCAGTGCATCAATGACGGCTGAGAATTTTTCATTATCCCAACACTTAAAAGCTTGGCGCGCTGTTGGTTGGATGACGACATAGCTGCTATGGACACCAAGGCTTAATAACCTTTCATCAATATTTTTCCAATCCTGCTCTGAATAAGACATAGTTAGATGTGTTTTTAGTTCTTTTATTTCTAACGGCTTGAGCACAGATAAGTTATTTAGAACAACATGTTCACCCTCAGGCTCTGTCAGATGCGTAAAACTATTACACCAATATTTAGAGTCTCGATGGGCAAACTGATGGGAAATTTTTGTGTCAGCAGGAATAGCCCGAACCAATACACTCACCATCCATTGGTCTGCTAGATTAACAACTAAATCATATTTATTTTTACGCAGCTTTAGCAGTAATTTAATAAAATTACATGCTTTACTCAGCCCACCACTTTTTTTCCCCGCCATGCCGTACAAAGCATTAATTTCAGCATTTTCAGAGAGGATAGGGATAGTATCCTGATAAAGCAAAACATCAATTTCAGCATCAGGATATTGGTGTTTTAATGAGCTGATAACCGGTGTTGTCAGCAGCATGTCCCCATGAAACCTCATCTTGATCACAAGAATTTTTTTAAACTGTTTTTTCACCAGGCACTCTTAATCAAGTCTATATGTAAAAGACAATAGTCATTCGACAACAAATATCATTATTAATTCAATGAATACTCTCTATGTTACTACTTTCATTATAATGGTCATAGCTTCGAATGCGCATATCATCGATAACCCAAATTTTAGGTAAAAAAAAACTCAGCCGAAGCTGAGTTTTTAACGCAGAAAGCAAAATTATTTAATTTTTGCTTCTTTGTAGATCACATGCTTACGAACAACTGGATCGAATTTTTTCAGTTCCAGTTTTTCTGGCATTGTGCGCTTGTTCTTCGTAGTGGTATAGAAATGACCTGTACCTTCAGAAGAGACTAGCTTGATTTTCTCGCGAATACCTTTAGCCATTTTTTAGCTCCTTAGTACTTCTCACCACGGGTACGCAGTTCAGCAAGAACAGCATCAATACCCTTTTTATCGATAACACGCATACCTTTAGCAGATACACGCAGTGTTACGAAACGTTTCTCAGACTCAACCCAGAAACGGTGAGAGTGCAGGTTTGGCAAAAAACGACGTTTGGTCGCGTTTAATGCGTGTGAACGGTTGTTACCGCTCATTGGACGCTTGCCAGTAACTTGGCAGACTCGTGACATGTCTATTCTCCAAAAATCTAATCAGCTCGAGCTTTTTTGTTCTGGGTATGGCCGCCTCGTCAGGCTTAGGAGCCCATCTCAGCAAACTTTCATTGACTGAAAAAACCGTTAATACCTGAATAAAGATTTACTTTACTAAGACGTAAAAATTTACTGAGATAGGCCCTTCTCGCCAAACCCAAGATCCTTAAAGGTGGCGTAGTATACGCTTTCAATCGTTTTCACTCAAGCCCAACACAAAGAAAGTTGTCATTTTTTAGGCAAAAAAATAATTTTATAACCACCCTCGTTCTACAAATGAGACACATTGCTTATGCCCGACGACAAAATGGTCAAGTAGTTTAATCCCCATAATAGCGCAAGCTCGCTGGATTCGCTCTGTCACTTGCCTATCAGCTGTACTGGGTTCTGGGTTACCCGATGGATGATTATGGGCTAATATAATACCGTTCGCATTCATTTTTATGGCAAAGCGAATAATTTCTCTGGGGTGGACTTCAACTTTGTTCAAAGTACCTTTAAACAACTCTTCATGGCAAATAATTTGATTTTTATTATTTAAAAATATCACGACAAAAACTTCACGCTCTTGCCCTGCGAATAAATCCAACAACTTTGCTTTCAACTGTTCAGGCCCAGTCATCACATCTTCATATAAAAATTGTTCAGAGAAAAAGCGTCGAGCTAGTTCACTGACGGCCTGTAGTTGGGTAAATTTACAACTCCCCATTCCTTTACAGTGTTTTAGTTTTTCGTAGTCTGCTTGTAGAAGCAAATACACTGAACCAAACTCCTGTATTAAACGCTTCGCAAGCTGCAAAACAGGTTCACCTTGGCTCCCTGTACGCAAAAAAATAGCGAGTAGCTCAGCATCAGATAACGCAGCCGCCCCGTATGCGAGTAGCTTTTCTCTTGGTGGTAAATCTAGATGTTCACTCATCATATTCTTTGTCCCTAAATCCCTTGCATCCTTTTTATCTAGCCTAAAAAACATTCACAACCCCTCACATATGGGTTTGCGTAGCGCTTCGCAAAAATAGTACTGTGACGAAAAATCGAGCGCGCCACCTCTAGCTTCTCTGTGGTAATATGCCTCCCATGTTGACCGAATTGGATAAAAATAATGAATCAACTATCACTATTAGGTAAGCAGATAGTTATTGGTATTAGTGGGGGCATTGCCGCTTATAAAATCCCTGAACTTACCCGCCGTTTGCGCGATAAAGGTGCGATTGTGCGTGTTGTAATGACTCAAGGTGCAAAAGCCTTTATTACACCTTTAACCTTACAAGCCGTTTCAGGGCATCCTGTTTCCGATGACTTACTCGACCTAGCCGCTGAGGCTGCCATGGGACATATTGAACTCGCTAAGTGGGCAGATATCATTATTCTAGCGCCTGCTACTGCGGATTTAATTGCTCGCCTCAGTGCAGGAATGGCAAATGATTTACTCACAACAGTTTGTCTTGCTTCCGCTGCACCGATTGCACTTGTGCCAGCAATGAACCAACAAATGTACAAAGCAAAAGCAACGCAAGAAAATTTAATCAAATTGCAACAACGCCAATGTATGATTTGGGGGCCGGACGCAGGTAGCCAAGCTTGCGGTGATATTGGTCCTGGTCGCATGATTGACCCACTAGAAATTGTTCGTCTAACCAGTGAGTTTTTTACCCCTAAACTCGACTTACAAGGTATCAAATTAATGATCACTGCTGGCCCAACACGGGAAGCACTCGACCCCGTTCGTTTCATCAGCAACCATAGTTCGGGGAAAATGGGTTTTGCCATTGCTAAGGCAGCCAGTCAACGTGGTGCTGACGTCACTTTGATTGCGGGCCCTGTAAATATTGAAACACCAGAAGGGGTTAAGCGGATTGATGTCACGAGCGGCCTAGAAATGTATGAGCAAGTTCATCAAACCATTACAGAGCAAAATATTTTTATTGGTTGCGCCGCAGTTGCAGATTACCGAGCAAAAAACATTGCTGAAAACAAAATAAAAAAACAAGGTGATGAAGTTTCGATTACACTTATCAAAAATCCAGATATCGTGGCTAGTGTCGGCAACCTAAAACACAATAGGCCATATGTTGTTGGGTTTGCAGCTGAGACCCAAAATGTGGAAGAATACGCACGCCAAAAACGACAGCAAAAACAACTCGATCTCATTTGTGCCAATGACGTCTCACTAGCAGACAATGGATTTAATAGCGATAACAACGCGTTACATATTTTTGATGCTAACGGTGATACACGTTTGCCTCACTGCAATAAAAACGAATTAAGCCACTATTTACTTGACGAGATACTTCAACGTTATGAAAAAAATTGACCTAAAAATCCTTGATAGCCGTATCGGTAATGAATTTCCTCTACCAGCCTACGCCACTACAGGTTCTGCTGGTTTAGATTTACGTGCATGCCTTGATGCACCTATCGATCTGGCGCCAGGTCAAACAGAACTTATACCAACGGGTTTAGCCATTCACATTGCTGATGAAAGCCTTGCTGCTGTGATCTTACCTCGTTCAGGTTTAGGACATAAACATGGCGTCGTACTTGGTAACCTAGTTGGGCTCATTGACTCTGATTATCAAGGGCAACTTATGGTGTCTGTCTGGAACCGTAGTGATAAAACTTTTACTATTGAACCCGGTGAACGTATGGCTCAAATGGTATTTGTCCCGGTTGTTCAGGCGGAATTTAATATTGTTGATGATTTTGACGCAACAGAGCGTGGGGCTGGCGGTTTCGGCCATTCCGGCCGTCAATAAATAGAATATCCTGATAACAAATATGCTAGATAGAACCTGAATTAGGTTCTATCTTTATGAATAAAAACAATCAGCCGCATATTTTCTTTCAGGAAGCTTGCTCAACATTACTTATATTTTAAACATTTTTTAAATCCATTTTGCTTTGTAAGTCTCTTTACTAAGAGCAAAATTTTGGATAGTTTGTTTTGCTGTTTTAGCAGGGGTCTTATTAGACATGGCAGAAAAAGCGACAACACAAAAACGTAACAGACGTGATGAGATTTTACAGGCTCTTGCGTTAATGTTAGAAAGTAGTGATGGTAGCCAACGCATTACAACAGCAAAACTTGCTGCTACGGTTGGTGTATCAGAGGCTGCGCTGTATCGTCATTTTCCGAGTAAAATGAAAATGTTCGATAGCCTCATTGGGTTTATTGAAGACTCATTGGTTTCGCGCATTAATCTGATTTTAAGTGATGAAAAAGATACGATAATTAGAATTAAACTAATACTAGCGCTAATACTTGGTTTTTCAGAGAAAAACCCTGGGCTAACGCGTATAATGACAGGCCACGCTCTGATGTTTGAGCAAGATAGGCTTCAAGATCGTATTAATCAATTATTTGAACGTATAGAATCGCAATTGCGGCAGGTGTTGAAAGAGAAAAAAATACGTGATGGTCATGGGTTTATTCATGATGAGTCACTGCTTGCTTCTCAGCTATTAGCCTTTTGTGAAGGAATGCTCTCACGTTTTGTACGTTCTGAATTTCGTTATCGGCCAACCGTCGAGTTTGAATCGCGCTGGCCTTTAATTCTAGCTCAGTTACAATAACCGATTGTTTATACTACTCACCCCGCCCATCATTGGGCGAGGGCTTTTTTTACTCGATTCCGTATTGTTCGCGGTAAGCCTTCATAGCCGCTAAATGTTCCTGCATACCTTCCTGTTCAGAGAGGTAAGTGATTAAATCGCTCATGGTAATAATTGAGTAAACTTTACAGCCATAATCACGCTCAACCTCTTGCACTGCTGAAATGTCACCTTTACCTTTTTCTTGGCGATCAAGGCATAGCAAAACACCATTCAACGTCGCTTGTTGTTGTTTAATAATTTCCATTGACTCACGAATTGCCGTTCCTGCAGTAATAACATCATCAACTACCACAACACGCCCTTTCAAAGGACTCCCAACTAACACGCCACCTTCCCCATGGTCTTTAGCTTCTTTGCGATTGAAGCAATATGGCATATCGATGTCATGATGTTCAGAAAGTGCTACCACTGTCGTCGTTGCGATAGGGATCCCTTTATACGCAGGGCCAAAGATGACATCACACTCAATTGCACTATCTTGTAATGCTTGTGCATAAAAACGACCGACAAGTGCCAGATCACGCCCTGTATTAAATAACCCCGCATTGAAAAAATAAGGGCTTTTACGACCTGATTTCAGCGTAAACTCACCAAATTTAAGTACCTGTTTTTTCATGGCAAGTTCAATAAAATCGCGCTGATAGGCTTTCATTGGTCATTCTCCTCGTTGATGATTATTTATCTATATTCAAAGCTGCTAATTGGTTGATGAACCAGCAGACATAAAAAAGGCGACTATTTAGCCGCCTAATTAATGATTAACTTACTTCAGCGCTTCTCGCTGAGCTTCAAAAATGGTATTTAAACCTGTTTTAGCTAATGCCAATAGAGCAAGTAGCTCTTCATGACTAAATGGTTCGCCTTCTGCGGTGCCCTGCACTTCAATCATTCGGCCATCATCCATCATCACAACATTCATATCTGTTTCAGCGGCAGAATCTTCAACATATTCAAGGTCACATAGGGCTTCTTGATTTACAATTCCGACGGAAACGGCTGCAACCATTGATTTGAGTGGGCTTTTTGCAATTTTACCTTGCTCAACCATGTTATTCAGTGCATCAACTAGAGCCACACAGGCACCAGAAATCGCCGCTGTACGTGTACCGCCATCCGCTTGGATAACATCACAGTCTAAAGTAATGGTGTACTCGCCTAACTTTTTAAGGTCAACAGCAGCACGTAAAGAACGTGCAATTAACCGTTGGATTTCCATCGTACGACCCGTTTGTTTTCCTCGTGCAGCTTCACGTTGATTACGTGAATTTGTTGCGCGCGGTAACATACCATACTCCGCTGTAACCCAACCTTGCCCCTGCCCTTTTAAAAAACGAGGAACACCTTCTTCAACAGTTGCATTACATAACACCTTCGTGTCGCCAAACTCAATAAGAACAGAGCCTTCTGCATGCTTAGTATAGTTGCGCGTGATGGTAATCGGGCGCATTTGGTCTGCTTGTCTATCTGCTGGGCGCATGGTGTTATCTCCATTATCAACTCAAATTGGGACGCATTATACGTTGTTCAAGCGATAATGCCTATCCTGTCATCCTGCATAGCGTTATAATCTCCTAAATCTTTACGATAATGGGAACGAATTATGATCCGTAGTATGACCGCTTTTGCCCGTCGGGACATCAAGGGTGAATGGGGGAATGCGGCCTGGGAGCTGCGTTCCGTGAACCAACGTTATTTAGAAACGTATATTCGCTTACCTGAGCAATTCAGAAGCCTTGAGCCCGTCATTCGCGAGCGCCTGCGTTCTCGCTTAACTCGTGGAAAGGTGGAATGTAGTCTACGCTTTGAGTTAGATGGCGCAAATCGTGGCGAGTTAATCCTAAATGAGCAATTAGCCCGCCAATTAATCAGTGCTGCGAATTGGGTTAAAAATTACAGCCATGAAGGTGAAATCAACCCATTAGAAATTTTGCGTTGGCCTGGAGTAATGTCAGCTGGCGAGCAAGATTTAGACATAATTAGCGAACAACTAATGGCAGGGTTAGATGAAGCGATTGATGCCTTTATCCAAAGCCGTGAAGCTGAAGGGGCATCCTTACATACACTTATTGAGCAGCGACTTGACGGTGTGCTAGCAGAGGTCGCCAAAGTACGTCAACACATGCCAGAAATTCTACAATGGCAACGTGAACGCTTACAAAACAAGTTAGAAGAAGCTGACATTCAAGTGGATAACAACCGCTTGGAACAGGAACTTATTCTATTGGCTCAACGTGTTGATGTTGCAGAAGAATTGGATAGATTAGAAGCACACGTTAAAGAAACACGTAATATCTTGAAGAAAAAAGAGGCAACTGGCCGCCGTCTTGACTTTATGATGCAAGAATTTAACCGTGAAGCGAATACGTTAGCGTCAAAATCAATTAATAGCGAAGTCACAACTTCAGCAGTTGAGCTCAAAGTATTAATCGAACAAATGAGAGAACAAATTCAAAACATCGAATAATCACTCTGTTACGATTTTAATCTATAAAAAAGCCAACCGATGAAGTGACCTTATTTATCGTTTGGCTTTTTTCTTTGAAAAGATTCTCAAATTAACTCGAAATAGGTGCTAATTGTCACGATTTTTGAACCTATATTCCACAACAACCCTTCGAAGATATTAAAAAATTTTTACCCAAGAAGTATTCGGGGAAAAATAGACTATTACCACGATATTCATTATTTCTTTCCAAATAATGAATAGAAACGATTAAATCAATTTCCATAGAAATACATAATCATTTGATTTTTAATCATAAATATTATTTTCTTCCTGTTTTTTCAAAAAATAAGATCTCGCTCATAAATCAATCAAATGTTTTGAGTTCAATCACAGATAACAAAACAGATCTTTGACACCACAATAACTGCTTATTAACATCCATCTTGTATACAAGTTGAATTCAATATAAATACAATAAGGTTGATTACCTCGATAAACCAATAAAAAGGTAACTCTATGTCACATAATGATTCTGTTGTAACACCAGCAACAAAAGACTCACCAGGGCGTTTACGTTGGGGATTAGCAGCAATATTTTTTATTATCGGTTTGATTGCATATATGGATCGCGCCAATATTTCCATTGTTGCCGAACATATGATGACCGATTTAGGAATGAGCAAAGTTCAATTTGGCTTTTTGGGTGCGTTATTTTCGCTTGGCTATGCACTTGCCCAAATTCCAAGCGGAATACTTGCAGAACGGTTTGGTAGCAGGCTTATCGCAACCATTAGCCTTTACGTTTGGTCCGCATTCACAATATTAACGGTCGTTGCCCCTACCTATATTTGGCTATGTATCGTACGCTTCCTATTTGGTGTTGGAGAAGCGCCGCTCTACCCTGCGAATGCCGTCTTTAATACATGGTGGTTTCGCCAAAATGAAAAGGCACGAGCCGCTAGCTTCTTACTTGCCGGTTCCTATTTCGGGCCTGTGATTGCCCCCACCCTTACCGTATTTATTATGATTTCGTTCGGGTGGCATGCCGTTTTCTATATCTTCGGTGTGATTGGTATTCTTATCGGTATGATTTGGTATTTCTTTGCCAGAAATAAGCCTGAACAACATCCAAAAATTTCTCAAAGTGAAATTGCATTTATCCAAGGAGGCCGAACAATTAGTGAGCAAGGAGGTGCTGATGTTAAAGCCCCTTGGCGCAAATTTATGAAAGAACGTCCGTTCTGGGCTGTTGGTTTCCAATATTTTTTTGTCGCCTACATGACCACCTTATTTATGATTTGGCTCCCCACCTATTTACAAGAGGCTCGTGGTTTCTCATTAACCCAAATGGGCGTTGCCGCCAGTTTTCCTTGGCTAGCAATTTGTATCGCGGTACTCACTGCAGGTTCAATTTCTGATTGGTTACTCAACAAAGGGTACTCACAGTTAGTCGCTAGGGGATATATCGCCATTACCGGTTTTATTCTCTTTATTGTGGGTATTTGCGGCGCTGCTCAAACTGAAAGTGCCATTGCGAGTGTTGCATGGCTAACTCTTGCACTCGGTTCTCTAGGATTACCAGTTGTGACCTCTTGGGCAATTGCAGCAGATAAGGGCCGCCAATATGCAGGCTCTGTCAGTGGATGGATGAATTTATGGGGTAATCTCGGTGGTGTTATTTCCCCCATTCTATGTGGCTGGCTTGCACAGCATTTCGGCTGGACCGTCGCTTTACTTTTCAATGTGATACCTATCAGTTTAGCGATTGTTTGCTGGTTTTTCATTCAGCCAGATAAACCATTAGCTGCGGCAGTTAATCCTGACTAATTTTCACCCATATACATTATGTTCAATACAATAAATAAAGGTGTCCCTATGTTTACATTAAATCCTCGTGTTGCCTGTTTTAGCTCGGAAATTATCGAAAGTTGCCGTGATGTTTGCCCGTCAACTATTGGACACATGACTGACTTCGGTTTTCTCAAAACATTACGCCCACAAATTGAACAATGCCAATTTATTGGTAATGCTGTAACTGTTCGTATTCCACATATGGACTCATCTGCCGTACACAAGGTTTTCGACATTGTGCAAGAAGGCGATGTTGTCTGTATCGATATGTCAGGGGATTATGATCGTGCTTGTTGGGGGGAAATGGTTTCTTATATGGCACGGGCAAAGAAAATTGCCGGTGCTGTCATTGATGGTTGTGTCACTGATATCAAAGCATTACGTGAGATTGGCGTTCCTATTTATGCACGTAAAGTGAGTCCGTTAACAACTCGAATTTTAGGTATTGAAGGCGCAATTAATGTGCCGGTTAGCATAGATGGCGTAACGATCCATCCTGGTAACTTAATCATCGCAGATGGCGATGGCATTTTAGTCGCAGATGAAGTTACTCTGCAAGAGTATCGCCAACGAGCCCTTAATGCCCAACATGCTGAAATTGATGTTAAAAAGCGTATTGATGCCGGTGAAACATTAGCGGCAATTTCAGGTGCTGCGAAATTTTTTGAATAAGGAGGCTCTATGAAGATTGCAATTGCTCAGCTAGCCAGTAGCTCAGATAAAGCTCTAAATTTAAAAAAAGCCTGTGAAGCTATACAAAAAGCCGCTCAAGGTGGTGCCGACCTCGTCCTATTACCGGAAATGTTTATGGCTTTTGTTCCAGCGGATAGTGGTATTAGCTATACCGATGTCGCAGAGGCTGTTGATGGCCCTTTTGTCTCTCAGTTGGCAAAAGCCGCTCAACAATACGGTATTTATGTGACCTGTGGCATTTATGAAAGTGCCCCGAATGAGCCGAAAAGAGCTTTCAACACGACAATTATGTTGAACCGCCAAGGTGAGCTTATCTATCACTACCAAAAAACCCACCTGTACGATGCCTTTTCATATCAGGAATCCCTTAATATCATTCAAAGTAATAATGAATTAAAACCTGTGGAAACGGAATTTGGCAAAATTGGCGTTTTAGTCTGTTATGAACTGCGTTTCCCAGAAGTTGCTCGAAAACTAACCTTAGCTGGCGCTGACCTTATACTCGTTCCCACAGCATGGGTTAGCGGGCCACTAAAAGAGGAGCATTACCAAACATTAGTTAAAGCACGTGCTTTGGAGAACACGATCCCTGTCTGCGCATGTGACCAAACGGGTAATATTTTTATTGGTCGCAGCCTTGTTTGTGATGCACTTGGAGTAACTATCGCATCTGCTGGCTACGATGAAACACTATTTTTTGCTGAAATATCAACACAGCATACCGCAGAGACACGAGAAAAATTACCTTGTATGCAAAACCGACGCCCTGAGCTGTATTAGTCTAGAACTGGCAAGGATGCCGGTTTATTCAACAAGTTAAGTTCAATTACCCACCAAAATTTAACAGCATCCTAAATAATATAAAACTAGTGTATTACTTGTATACCAATCTATTCCTTTCTATACTCACTAAAATTTCTATTGTTAACACAAGATCCTGATGAAAGATAAACCACTAAGCCAACAGGCCTATACTGCAATTAAACATAAAATTCTCAGCAAGCAATTTGGAGAGGAAAGTTACACCTCTGAAAATAGCTTAGTTGAGGAACTCGGTATGAGTCGTACTCCAATTCGTGAAGCCTTATATCAATTACAAAATGAAGGCTTAGTCAAAATTATCCCTCGTAAAGGTGTTTTTATTCAGAAACTATCGTTAAAAGAAACCAGAGATAATTATGATTTACGCTTAGCAATTGAGTCCCATGCAATTAAATTAGTTCGTGAATATTTAACTGATGAACATTTTTCTATCTTAAAGACGATTATTGAGCGGCAAGATGAATTATTGAAGAAAAATGACTATCAAGGTTGGATAAAAGAAGATGAACGCTTCCACCGTTTCTTCTTGGAATTACTGGATAACTCGGTTTTCTTAGATTTAGCGGATAATATTCGCCAGCGAGTCTATTTCCAACCTGACCCTATTTATCGCAATGAATATTATCATGAGTCTACACGCCAACATCAGCAATTAGTTGAACAACTCAAAGCAAAAGAATTTACCCTTGCGGAAGAAACGCTAACTGAGCATATATTGCGCGGCAAGCGTAATTATGTTTAGTGTTAAAACCAACAAAAAAAGAGAAAACCAAATTGATGGTTTTCCCTTAGATTAAATGTTATTTCTAACAACTTATCTTAGCTAGACTTAGCCTCTTTCAGTGCGGCGTCTTTATCGTGATGATAATGGAAGGTAAATTGGAAGATTATTGCTAATACAACAGTATAAGAAGCAAAAACTAACCAGATCATTTGCCAATCTTTAATACCATCCACCGTGTAATAGTCGACAACCAATCCACTTAATATCGCACCAAAATAGGCACCAACACCATTAACCATCGTCATAAATAAGCCCTGAGCACTCGAGCGCATACGCGTATCCACTTCTCTTTCAATAAAAATAGAGCCTGAAATATTGAAGAAGTCGAATGCACAGCCATATACGATCATCGACATTATTAAGAACATCAAGCCAATTGCTGATGGGTCACCAAAGGCAAAGAATCCAAAGCGTAATGTCCACGCAAACATGCTTAATAGCATGACAGTTTTAATGCCATAGCGTTTCAAGAAAAATGGAATTGCTAAGATAAAGCACACTTCTGCCATCTGAGAGATCGATAATAATATCGATGGATACTGAACCACCAAACTATCTTGGTATAACGGATTCAGACCGAAGTCATGCAAGAATGGATTACCAAACGTATTGGTAATTTGTAAAACCGCACCAAGTAACATAGCGAATAAGAAAAATACCGCCATAATAGGTTTTTTAAATAACACCAGAGCATCTAAACCTAGCTTACTGATCCAGCTACTTGAAATCGCTTTTTTATTAACATCAATTTTTGGCAAAGTTAATGAATAAAGCGCTAAAAGTAATGAACAGCCACCTGCAATATAAAGCTGCATACTACTTAGCTCAAATTTCATTAAGCTAATACTCCACATAGCAACAATAAAACCTACCGTACCAAATACACGAATAGGTGGGAAGTTACTCACTGAATCGAGCTGATATTGGCTTAATGATGAATAACTGATGCTATTTGAAAGTGCAATAGTTGGCATAAAGGCCATTGCATTAATTAACATCACCCAGAACATCACTGTTGAACTCGTGACTGTTGCAGCATAAAACAATGCGGCAGCCCCAATCAAATGACAAATCATATATAAACGATTTGCTGGAATATATTTATCTGCAATGATTCCGATAAGCCCGGGCATTAGAATGGCAGCAATACCCTTTGAGCTATACACCATACCGACTTCTGCACCTGAAAAACTCAATGTTTTCATCATGTAGGAACCGAGTGTAACTAACCAACTTCCCCAAACAAAATATTGCAGGAAAAGCATGATTTTCAAGCGGGATTTAATATTCATACAAGGCTCCGTTTGGAGTTATATTTATTTGTTTTTATTTTCAACTCAGCAATGGCGACACCCATAAGGATGACAGCAACGCCAATAAACTGAATGAACTCAAGAGGTAACTGCAATACAGTCACAGATAATAAAATCGTGACGGGCAACTGCATTGAGCTAACAATGGTCGCTAAACTGGTACCGATCAGTGGAGTACCTTTGGCAAACATCCACATACCAAAGAAAGAACCAAAGAAAGCTAGGGGTAAGCCATAAGAGAAAAATAGAGAATGAAACGTTGATGCACTCAATAAGAATGTTGGAGGAACGACAATCGATGTCAAAATTGCGCCCCCTGTTACCATAATTGCAGAACGCATCATAGGATCTGTTTTAACCGCTAATGCACCACTGACATAAACACGAATAGCATTCGATAATGCCGCACATAGTCCTAATAGCACACCAAGCCAGTGAAATACGATCCCTGAACTATTTAACAAACCTGTCGCTAATACTGTCCCAATTAATATCACCACAACCGACACCATGGTCATTATGGGAGGAGCTTGACGGCTGACAACCGCATTAATGGCAACCCCCATCCATGTAAATTGCAAAAATAAGACGACACCAAGCGCCGGAGACAAATATTGCAATGATGCATAATATAAGAGTCCGGTTAGCCCTGTTGTCGTCCCAGTGAGTAACATTAATAGGCCTTGTTGTCGTGTTGGCCATACTAGACGTGCTTTTTTAATTAATGCGCCTGCGGCAACAAAAAACCACAGTAAAATCGCACCTAATACCGTTTGGCTACCGATGACATCATTCAAGGAATATCCTGCGCGGTAGGCCAACACGACGAGTGTTGAAAGAATGCCATAACTGCAAGCGCCTAAAGAAACTAAAATTAGACCTTTAAATTTCATTTCAATATTCACCTTATTTAGCGTTATGAACATCTTTATATTGTTTTGAGAAAAAGAACCTAAAAACTAGAAGCGAGCGATCACACCCGTCACCAATTTCAAGAAGGTGGCTTTAACTTTCTCTGCAGTTTCAATAACTTCGTCATGGCTAAGAGGTTGTTCTAAAATACCGCAAGCCATATTAGTTAAACAGGAGATGCCCACTGTCTTAATTTGTGAATGATGAGCGACCAGAGCTTCTGGTACAGTAGACATACCAACAGCATCAGCGCCTAAGGTTCTGATCATGCGAATTTCGGCAGGTGTTTCATAAGTTGGACCAGTCCACCATGCATAAACACCTTCACGAACAGAAACACCTTGTTCGGCCGCTACATCCTTGATTGTTTGGCGTAATTCTTTGTTATACACCTCACTAACATCCAAGAAACGCACCCCTAATTCAGGGTTATTTGGCCCCATCAATGGGTTATTTGCAGTTAAATTAATATGATCGGTAATAATCATCAGGTCACCTGGGTTGAAATCGGTATTTACTGCACCGCAGGCGTTGGTAATAATCAATTTTTCGACGCCCAATGCTTTCATCAAACGCACAGGGAAAGTGACTTGGTCGAGGGTAAAGCCTTCGTAGTAGTGGAAACGGCCTTTCATCGCAACCACATTTTTACCTGCGATGGTGCCAATCACCAATTCATTGGCATGCCCTACGGCTTCAGATTTGGCAAAATGTGGAATTTCGCTATAAGGAATATGTACTGCATTTTCTAATGTGTCCGCAAACGGGCCTAATCCTGAACCCAGAATAATGCCCACTGTTGGTTTAATATCTGTGCGAGACTGAATAAAGCTTAAGCTTTCTAGAATATCTTTTGTATGATGCATAGTTGTCTCCAAATTGACATCGACTAAAAATTGTTAAAATCGATCATAAAGCAATTTAGAAACAGAACAGCGATCTTAATCTCATTTTAAGAAAAAGAATTTAGATATGATGTGTCACATGAAGCAGAATCTTATGCGTATATTTGCTAATCTTTAGCGCAAGAGTCGGAATGAAAAGGAGTGAGGCGCTTGTTACATACACTATTAAATGAATTTCGCACCTCAAAAAATTCAAAAACACAAAAACTCAAAACGCTTTACCGGTTAATTTTAAACCATGGTCCCATTAGGGCAGAGACGTTGACATCACTGGCTAGCATGAAACCAGCAACTTGTGCTCGGTTACTCGACGAACTGGGGAGAAATCACTTAATTTCGACTTCTGAGCTCGGAGAGTCGACCGGTGGCCGCAAACCTATCCTCTATAATATCAATGCCGCTGATGGCTACCTAGTTGGCATTGAAATGAGTGATATATATTCGACGATAGTTTTACAGAACCTAAAGTTGGATATTTTAGGGATGGTAAAAGTCAAATATGAGCACCTAGAAACCGCAGAAAATATGGTGGATCATCTGCTCAATAAATTAGATATTTTATTAGCTGAACATGGACTTAACGTAAAAAGTTTGTTGGGTATAGGCATCGCCATCGACCATATATTAGAACGCGATAAACTGCCATATCATCAATATAACTCACGAATAAAAGAACTTCACGACTATATATCCAGTAAAGTCCCTTGCTTCGTATTACTCGGAAGTGGGATCAGTTTTGCGGCTTTTGCTGAGTATCGTTTACGCTATACCTCTGATAGCCAAAGGTTTTTATTTACAACCTGTGATACCGATATTCGCAGCTGTACCATCATCAACAATCAATACGCTCCAGCACCCATTAGCACCGCTCAAGCCTTTGGTCATACGACAATTGATATTAATGGTCAACGCTGCGAATGCGGGTCATTTGGCTGTTTAAAGCAATATAGTTCACTGTCTGCGATTAAGTCACGGGTGATCCAGCAACTCAGGTTGGGTAAAAGCTCAATAATCAATGAATTAGTTAATAATGAGTCTGAAATTAGCTACCATACTATTTTCCAAGCTCTCACATTGGACGATGCCCTGTGTCTCGAAGCACTTGGCGAGGCAGCCTATTATTATGGTATTGCCATCGCTAATGCGATTTTAACGACTCAAGCAGATGTGGTGGTGTGCGGCGGAACCCTAACACCTAAAAATCACTTTTTTGAGATGACCAAAAAGTCTATTGAAGAAAAACTCTCTATTTTTCCTCATATTAAGACACGTATTTACCCCGCCAATGATTCATACGAAATTGTTGCTCAAGGCGCTGGTGGAATGGTCATGGAGAAATACCTTGCTGATTAAGCGGTTCTTTCATTAAAACAGATAGAGTGTAGAATAAATCAACGAACCTATGCTCTATCACTATTAATGAGGGGATCATGTTAGAATTTGAACACATCAGCAACACGACAAAATCATTGGTACTACAACAGCTTACTTCTCAATCCCCTCTTGTTCATTGCATGACAAACGATGTTGTTCAGACCTTCACTGCCAATGTCCTGTTAGCGCTCGGCTGCTCTCCCGCCATGGTCATTGAACCCGAAGAAGCAGAGCAGTTTGCCGCTATCGCACATGGCTTGCTGATTAATGTAGGCACATTAACCACTGAGCGCCGACATGCAATGAAATGTGCGGTTAACAGTGCGAATCAGGCGAAAAAGCCTTGGGTACTTGACCCTGTTGCCGCAGGTGCGCTTAGCTTTCGCACCCATTTTTGCCATGAATTGCTGACTCTCAAGCCTGCCGCTATTCGCGGTAATGCCTCTGAAATTATGGCATTGGTAGGAAGCAGTGCTGGCGGCAGAGGCGTTGATTCCCTTAACACCACTGATGACGCTCTTCCCGCAGCACAATTATTAGCGAGACAAGCTAAGACAATTGTTGCGATAAGCGGGGAAGTGGATTACATCACTGATGGAATACGCACCTTTGCAGTTACTGGCGGCCATATTTTAATGACTCGTGTGGTCGGTACGGGATGCGCTCTTTCCGCGGTGGTTGCTGCATGTTGCGCTCTACCTGGTGATAGGCTACAAAATGTTGCCGCTGCTTGCGCTATCATGAAACAAGCTGGAGAAACCGCAACCCAGCGTTGCCATGGGACAGGCAGTTTTATCCCTGAATTTTTAGATGCGCTTTATCAATAGTTTTGTTGTGATCGATAACTTTGTTTTTTTCGGTAGTTTTGTGGTAATGAAAACTTGGCATAGCGAACTAGAGCCGAGTTTTCTTCCCTCTTATCTTTCTTGACCAATGACGAAAGTTATCTCTAAAACGAATAAAGCGATAAACAAAATTTTTGCTATCGGGTTCGATACCGTAAAAACGCTGTAATGCAATTAAATCATTTGCTTTGCAAATAGCAAAATTACCATAGTCTGATAAATCAATAACCTTTAGCCCCTCATTGGTTATAACAAAGTTCCCTGCATGGATATCATTAGAAGATAAACCATACCAATGCAATTGGTTTATAATGGCTTTCATCTCTGCATAGTAAGGTTTGATATCATCAACTTCAGATAAAACAGTTCCTTCCACATACTCCGCAATAATCCATGTTTCTACTGACTCACGACCCACCATTTTTTCTGCGACAAAGTAAATATCATTCGTTACGGTACAACCGTTATTTTGTGCAGTCACTAAACGTTTCAATAAACGTGAATAAAAAGGGCCAGAAATAATACGCATCAGCCGTTTTTCAATACGCTTATCGCGTTCTTTTTCGCATTTAATAATATAACTTTGTCCATTTACATGAATACGAGCAACACTTCTTTCAATATTTCCGCTACTTAAATTCTTACCCGCGATCTTCCCATCAATATAATCATTAACAATTTGCCAAAAATCTATCTCACCTTCTTTTTGAAAGGTGATAAAACCGTCTCTTTGTTTTTTTATTATTTTCTGCATAACAAAATAGCCAATTTTTAATCAATTGACGGATGCTAGCAAATGGCAAACAACATTTCTTAGCGATTGTTGCAGAGTAGCGTTTAAAAATAGGTAACTTGTGCACTATGGCACAAAATAGATAGGGTTATTAGGTCTTAATATACAGAGATAGGTTAGCACGATACCAACCTACCCCATAAACGCGTTTTAATCGTTACCAAATAAATCTCGGGTATAGACTTTCTCTGCCACATCTTCCAGCTCAGGCACCATACGGTTGGCTAGAATAATGTCGCTTTCTGCTTTGAAAGTGTCGAGATCACGGATAACCTTCGAACGGAAAAATTCTTCTTCTTTTAAAACCGGCTCATACACCACCACTTCAATGCCCTTGGCTTTGATGCGTTTCATCACACCTTGTACCGCAGAGGCACGGAAATTATCAGAGCCCGCTTTCATGACTAAGCGATAAACACCGACTTTACGTGGTGCTTTAGCAATAATTGCATCGGAAATAAAGTCTTTACGGGTGCGGTTTGATTCCACAATGGCGTTAATCAGGTTATTTGGCACATCATCGTAGTTAGCTAACAACTGCTTGGTATCTTTCGGTAAACAATAACCGCCGTAACCAAATGATGGGTTGTTATAATGGCTGCCAATACGTGGGTCTAAAGAGACCCCTTCAATAATTTGGCGTGCATTTAAACCGCGGCTTTCTGCGTAGGTATCGAGCTCATTAAAGTACGCCACACGCATGGCTAAATAAGTGTTGGCAAACAGTTTAATGGCTTCGGCTTCTGTTCCATCGGTAAATAGCACGGGCACATCTTTCTTAATTGCGCCTTCCAGTAGCAAATCAGCAAAAATTTTCGCACGCTCTGAACGCTCTCCCACCACGATACGGGAAGGATGTAAGTTATCCCACAAAGCACGCCCCTCACGTAAAAATTCAGGAGAGAAAATCACGTTGGTATAACCAAACTCTTCACGTAAGCGCGCGGTAAAGCCCACAGGGATAGTGGATTTCACGATAATCGTCGCTTCTGAGTTAATTTCATTCACATCATGAATAACAGACTCAACCGATCTTGTATTGAAGTAATTGGTTTTTGGGTCATAGTCGGTTGGCGTTGCGACAATGACGTATTGTGCACCGGTGTAAGCTTCAGTTTTATCTTCTGTGGCACGGAAATTGAGGGTCTTTTCCGTTAAAAACTGTTCAATTTCTGCATCAACAATCGGTGATTGATGGTTGTTTAGCATCGCCACTTTTTCAGGGATGATGTCCACCGCAACCACTTCGTGGTTTTGTGACAGCAACATGGCGTTAGATAGGCCGACGTAGCCGGTTCCTGCGATTGCTATTTTCAAACTTGCCTCTCAAATCCTGCTAAAGATGTTACAGCTTATTGATATTATTGGTGGTAATAAGAACGGTACCAATCCACAAATGCCTGAACACCCTGCTCAATAGAAACTTGTGGGCGATAACCTGTCACATTAAACAAGTCTTCCGTATCCGCCCAAGTGGTGTACACATCACCCGCTTGCATAGGTAAAAAGTTTTTAATCGCTTCTTTACCCAGTGCCTTTTCCAGTGCAGAAATAAATTCAATCAACTTAACAGGCTGCCCATTACCAATATTATAGATTCGATATGGCGCGCTGCTTTCTGCAGGTGATGCCGAATGATTATTCGGGTTCGCTTGTGGAATTATATCTGAAATACGGATCACACCTTCGACAATATCATCAACAAAAGTGAAATCACGACTGAGATTGCCGTTATTATAGACATCGATAGGCTCGCCCGCCAAAATAGCTTTCGTAAACTTAAATAAAGCCATATCTGGGCGCCCCCAAGGGCCATAAACCGTAAAGAACCGCAGCCCTGTGGTCGGTAGCTGGTATAAATGTGAATAGGAGTGCGCCATTAATTCATTGGCTTTCTTTGTTGCCGCATAGAGTGAAATCGGGTGATCGGTTGCCATGTCAGTGGTAAATGGCGTCTTATCGGTTACGCCGTACACCGAACTTGAAGAGGCATAGACTAAATGCTTCACTTTTGCTTGGCGACAACCTTCTAAAATGGCGAGGTGGCCAGTTAAATTACTATCTGCGTAAGCAAATGGGTTTTCCAACGAGTAACGAACACCCGCTTGTGCCGCTAAGTGAATGACTCGGTCAAATTGTTCTTGTGTACACAATACACGGACAGTCTCACGGTCTGTGATATCAAGATGAATAAAACGAAATAACGGAAACTGTTCCAATAAATGTAAACGGGATTGTTTAAGCCCCTGATCGTAATACGCATTTAAGTTATCAATCCCGACAACTTCATGCCCACTCTCTAATAAACGTTGGCAAAGCGTGAAACCAATAAAGCCCGCACTTCCCGTGACCAAATATTTCATATTCATTGTCTTCTAGCGTTAAACCATTCTAAAGCTCGAAATGAGCACCTAATTTCACAGAAAAATTAACTAAAATTAAGACAAAAAAAATAACGAATGGTTTTGTTATTAAAACAAGAAAGCGTAAAAAAATAATAAATTTTAAGAAAATATTAATATTTTAGGCAGGAAATAACAAAAAAGAGGGGATCAGCCGTAAATATCTACGGCTGATAATAACATACTATTACATATCACCTTTATTGGCATTAGCTGCTTCTAAAGTTCCATAGACATAGTTGCGATAGCTATCAAGTAACTTTTGGTCTTCACAATCATTGAGTTTGCCACCACATAAGTGACGCATTTTGATGTTGGCTTCATAAAATGGGGAAATGTTTAAATTTGCCCTTTCTAATAAGATTCCGCCTAAGAAGGAAATATCTGTTAACTGGCCCGTTGTTATTGCAGTTCCTGATTTCAAGTTATCCCGCAAAGTAAATTGTGTTAGGTAAGCGGGTGATGAAAATGAAGAATTATACTGATTTAAGCTAATTCCTGGTTGATGGTCACCAAAATATAAAAACATCAACGGACGCTCACGTTTTTCAATGAATTCTGCGAAATCACGTATTGATGCATCTGAGGTTACGATTTTGTCCATATAATGGCTAAATTCACCTGCAGCATCTGAGTTTTTAATTTTGTCTTTTATACCGTAGTCATCACTATGGCTCTCTTTGTAAGGACCATGCTCATACATTGTAAGAGAGAAAATAAATACGGGTTTATCTGTTTCTTTCGCTAAGATTTCTTTTACATATTTCAGCATATCATCGGTGCTGATTGTCCATAAGTTATCTTGCAGTTTTCCTGGATAGCCAAGTTCTTGTGGTTGAATAATTCTATCAACCCCAAGCGTTTCATAGGCATGCCCTGAATGGTATGCGCCTTTATTAAAGGGGGTAAGTACCACAGTATAATAACCGTTGGCCTTCATTTCTTTGAATAAGCTATTTTTAAGGTGGTCAACGATAAAATAAAAGACACCGCTTTTTTGCGCACCAAAATCATCACTATTTAAGCCAGTTAGCGCTGAGAATTCAGATAACCAAGTTCCTCCCCCAAAAGTTTGTACCCGCATCTGACTATGCGCACTTACGCCACTATCTTGCTGGAACATAAATAAATCAGGAAGCTTAGTTCCTTCAGGTAAGTCATAAATATGTGGGTCAACAGTAGACTCTTGCAGTAATAAAACGATGTCTGGTTTTTCTGAGACTGCATTATTTTCTAGGGATATTGCTGCTGCTTTTTCCATAAAATAATCAGCTGAGCCTGCAAATTCAGGGGATTGATAACTCGCATTTTGTGCCGACATAATAATATTGGTCACTGTCCCTCGGCCTTTTGGCAACGTCTGAGACCATCTGTCATAATAATGTGAGCTTGTGAAGTTAATACCAAAGTAACCCGCAACAATAAGAACAACACCAATAACGCGAGTCATTTTTGATTTACTCGGCTTGAGCAATCGCCAGCTAATAACCCCATTAATGACTAATAATATAAGCAACCCAACCAGTGCGACACCTGCTAACCAATAATGGCCCAAGGTCCCCATATTGGAAGTGTCTGTCATAATATTGATATCACTAAAGAAGAGTTGTTCTTTGTAATAATGAACTTTTAACTGATTCAGGAATTTTATGATGATAAATAATGTACTGGTAATAATAGCGGAAAATAACCAGCGAGCTGTTAGCACCATTAAAATACCGAATAAAACGGCATATACACTGACCGATATGAGAGCAGGATAAATTACGCTACCTTTTTCAAAGACTAAGAAAAGGGAGCCAATAAAGATCAATGCCAGATAAAAGCCTGCAAATAACTTTTTCTTCATCAGTTTTACCACAAGTTTAATATTGGAGGTTGCTATGAGGCACTACTATAACGGATTAAAACACTCAATTTATTCAACGAAAATGCCTTTATCTCGTAAATGGTGACCATCGCCTTTACGACGAGTAAAACCGCTTTTATCAAAAAACTCAAGAATTTGAATCGCAAGTTTCCGACCAATCCCTAATTCGTTACGGAAATCAGCCGCAAAAATGACTTCATTTTCCATGCAATAACGGTGAATAAGTGACGCAAAATAATTAATTTGCTCATGGCTATAATAGCGGTCACGAACTATCGCCGTAATTAATCCCATTTGCGCCGCCTTTTTTAGAACGCGACGCATCGTATCTTCTTCATAGCCACTTTCTAATGCTAAATCACGTACCCACCACGCTTCATTACGTGAAAATAATGGGTGTATTTGCTGCCAAATCAATTGCTGTTGGGCATCAAACACCAGCCCATGTTGGGGCATATGCAACCAACCGCGAGTTTGCTTAATAACATTTTCACCAATGAGATCATCAATGAATTTAAATGCTAATGCCTCGCTCATTGAAGGCAGAGCCATACGTTTTAAACGTGCTTTGCCTACACCGATTTGGTCACTGTGTATTTCATTGAATTCTTCAAGGGTTTGAACGATACGTTCTTTCGCTATTTGCGCTTTAAATGTGGATAAAACATGGTTGCCAACACGCTCCACATCCATTTGAGCAAATAAATTATCTAACACATCATGGGTGAGTTGCCGCGCCCAACTGTAATCCCGTAAATTAAGTTCACCTTGAGGAAGCTGTAGCTTAAAGTGAGCCAGTTCATCTTGTTCTCGGCAAAGCTTAGATAACCAATCCAAAAACTCCGGAAGCCTTTTACCTCGCCGTGGGGAAACCAAACGTATCACTCGAGCCCCACCTAACGTTTGGCGAGCGCTAATATCACGGATAATTAACCGGTCATTTTCTACTAACCATAATGGGGTATCTAAAATTAACTCAGCAAGCACGGGGGTTTCCCCTTGCTCCACTAATAATGACACTCGCCCAGTGATGTGGCTTGCACCATGGTAAAGATGCACAGGTTGCCAGTGCTTAATTAATGCATCGCATTCCAATTCAACAATAACCCGTGTTGCAATAAACGCAGGTTGCTCTGCAAGTAACCAATCCCCTCGGGTAATATTTTCTTTATCAATATCGCCCACCAAGTTTAAGGCCACGCGATCACCTGCAACAGCGAATTCAGATATTTGGTTTTGCCGATGAATACCTCTGACGCGAACTTGCTTATCCGCTCCTGTCACCCATAGTGACTCACCAACTTGAATTTTTCCCGCTAATGCAGTGCCAGTCACCACTACCCCTGCACCTTTAACCAAAAAAACGCGGTCAATGGCTAAACGAAAACGACGTTGGATATTGGGATGTGAACCACTTTGCTGATGAAGTTGTTGCAGATATAAACGCAGCGCATCAATGCCGCGCCCATCTTCAATAGACGTAATGAATAGTTTTGCATCTGGCCAACCTTGTTTAGCCAGCTCGGAGGTGACTTGCTCCGTAACCTGTTCAATTCGCGAATGATCGACTCGGTCAGCCTTCGTCAGTATAACACTGATATTTTCACAACCCGCTAGCCTTAAAATCGAAAGGTGTTCAAGGGTTTGCGCCATCACGCCATCATCACAAGCTACTACCAAAAGCGCATGGTTTATACCACCAATCCCAGCCAACATATTGGCTAAGAATTTTTCATGTCCTGGAACGTCGATAAAACCAATAGAGCTCCCATCTGGCTGTGGCCAGTAGGCATACCCTAGGTCAATGGTCATTCCGCGCTTTTTCTCCTCAGGGAGGTGTGCGGTATTTACGCCAGTAATGGCTTGAATTAAAGAAGTTTTACCATGGTCAACATGGCCTGCTGTCGCAAAAATCATGAAAGTAAAACCTGTAATAACGCGTGTTCATCATCAAGACAGCGCAGGTCAAGCCACAATTTACCGTCTTTCATGCGCCCAATCACTGGTTGAGGTAGCTGGCGCCACTGCGTAGCGAGTTGCTCTAATGTACTACCTTTTCCATTTAGCGGTGTGAATGTTACCGCAAAGCTAGGAAGACGGTCGACAGGAAGTGAACCGCTCCCTATTTGTGAGAGACAAGGCTCAACTTCAACAATAAATTTGTCCCCATAAAAGGCTTGTAGAGCAACAACTATGCTTTCTGCGCTATCACGAATAGTTTCAGGATCTCGTGTTAGCCAACGTAATGTGGGTAATTCTGTTGTGAGTTTTTCGGGAGTTAAATACAGTTTTAGCGTTGCTTCAAGTGCAGCTAAAACCATTTTATCAACGCGTAAAGCACGTTTTAATGGATGTTTTTGAATTGCATCAATCCATTTTTTCTTCCCTAAGATAATCCCTGCTTGTGGGCCACCAAGAAGTTTATCTCCAGAAATCGAAACCAAATCAATACCTTGAGAAAGGTAACTTTGTGGCATAGGCTCTGCAGGTAGCCCATAAGCCGTCATATCAATCATCGAACCACTGCCTAAATCAATTGCCGTTGGTAATTGATACTTTCTACCTAGCTCTGCAAGCTCTTCGCCTTCAACTTCAGCAGTAAATCCTTCAATACTGTAATTGCTGGTATGCACTTTCATTAATAGTGCAGTTTGATCATTAATCGCATTCTCATAGTCACGTAAGTGAGTCCGATTCGTTGTACCCACTTCAACTAATTGGCAGCCAGCCTGCGCCATCACATCTGGCACACGGAAAGCCCCACCAATCTCAACCAATTCACCACGAGAAACAATAACTTGCTGGCCATTTGCAACCGTTGCTAGCAATAATAAAACTGCGGCAGCATTATTATTAACAATACAGGCATCTTCGGCGCCAGTGAGCACACACAGTAAATCAGCAATCGCACGGTCACGATGCCCACGCATCGCACCATCTAGAGAATATTCTAATGTGACAGGCGAACTCATCACTTGGCTAACTGCATTCACCGCCGTGGTTGACATGACCGCACGGCCTAAATTGGTATGTAGCACCGTACCCGTCAAGTTAAACACGTTTTTTAGGGCGCTTTGCCCTAAAGCTTGATGGCGTTGTGCTAACTCTTTTACCCAATCTTCCTGCCAAGCAGGTAATTTCCCTGCCTGTGCAATACTGGCTCGAGCTTGCTCTTGCATCTCACGTAAACATGCAGTGACCCAATGAGCCCCTGATTGTTCAACCAATATTTGCACTTCATCGAGCTGCAATAATTTATCAATAGCAGGAAGTTGGCGATATAAAGCCAAGTCTGATTCAGCCATAGTCACGATTCTCTTTTACCGCTTATTTTTCACCAGGGAACAAGAACGGATTAATACTACTACGCGCAAAGCCTTCTTCTTCCATGCGTGCATCTAAAATAATTGAGGCTAAATCATCCGCGACAGCTTCAACTTTAGCTTCTTTTTCTTGATAAAGGATTTTCAAGTAGCTACCGCAATCACCGCAGCTTTCTGCTTTAACTGCCGCATTTTCATCATCTAATGACCAATAATTCAATTTACCTGTTTGCTCACAGTTACTGCATTTAACGCGCACCATATGCCATTCAGTTTCACATAAATTACAGTGTAAATAACGTAAACCTTGTGATGTACCAATTTGCACAATACTCGACACTGGCATGCTATTACATACAGGACAGAAATGGCGATGGTCTCCATGTTCTGCACGCGCTTTACCTGGGATATTTGCTGCCATTTGTGCCCAATACACCGATAATGCAGCCCAAATAAACATCGATTTATCCGCAGGAACTTTTTCAAACTCTTCATTTAGCAACGCAGTTGCCATGGCTTCGAGTTCTGTTTCAGACGCTTTATTCAGATTTTCTAACGCCGGACGTACAGACTCAGGCACGACTGGCATTAATTCGGCAATAATTGCCGTTAATAATTTGTGCCAATGCATTGTCCGTGGAAATGCTTTTGCATCCAATGGCGAATTATTGGTATTTGTTGAGCGCTCAAGGATAGATGCCATATCCATTTCTAATGGATTATCATGCTGTGCATTATGTTGTGCGGTTGCCACTTCAGCAGCAAAATTCAGATAATCTGCAAAAGGATGTTCTCCCGCACCAAGTTCTTTGAGCCGCTCAGCACGGCGTTGATATAAACTTTTTAAGTTAGGAAACAGAACTGGTGGAATAAAACCAATTCCCTTTTCTTTCAATCTTTCTTGTCCTAACTCTTCTTTAGGAACGATACGAATACCCATTGCGTTCTCACTTTTCTATTTTCTATTTTCTATTTTCTATTTTCTGAACAATTTTTTGAGCATAGGGTAAACCTATACTCAAATTAATCATTCCTATTTTATGCCATCGGCGGAAATTGCTACCACTTACTGCTCAGGATAAAACAAAAACGGTTAGGTCGCTACCTTGATGCCCTTGTATCAAGACGGGTATTTGATCTGATAAGGGTTTTGTAGGCAACAAAGGAAAAAATGCAGACAAATTTACCTTAAGCAAAGAACAATTATGATACAAAATCACCGATGATAAAGGCATTTTCAAAGGTGTAAATCAATCTATTTCAAGATCATAAATGACCGATTGTGGTGGCCTTAAAATCATCTATTCTTGTTAAAATATGTGGGGTTAATCAAACTTTAACGATATAAGAATAATTAATAAGCTAATAGATACAGCTAAATAAAGTTTTTATTGAAACATTAGCAAGGATATTTAAATTACTGCATTAATTTTCTTTGATATAGTTTTAAAACTAAATTATAGCGGAGACCGTAGAAATGAGAGAGTTATTAATCACACTAATAATTATACTTCCTATTTATTCAATTTTATTTATTAGCGAATTATAGATAAATGTTTAATTAGAATTCTAATAGCTGTATTTTATATTAATTTAACTTATAAAAACAACTTTTAGATTAAACTACCGTAATAGATTATTAATGGATTGAGATCCTAATTTAGAGTTTTCCAACCGACTAAGGACAGTTATGTTTTTCTCGAAACAATTAAACCAGTTTATTGCTTTGGCTAAAAATGGTTCGCTAAATCAAGCGGCAGAGTCTACCAATGTCACGTCTTCAGCGATATCACAAGGTTTGATTCTTCTCGAAAAAAAGCTAGGAAAGAATATTTTAGTTAAAAAAAAAATAAAATACTAATTTCCGATTATGGCATGGAGCTATTTAATAAAATAAACCCTCACTATGAAAGTATAAATAAAATATTAAACAACTTAACTGTGCCAAACAATGAAAAAAAAATTAAAATTCTTATTGATGGATTTCCATTCTATGGGATACATTCGATAATAAACAACCTATTGAAAAACAAGAGTATTAGCATTGAAGTTGAATGCAAGATCTCAAATGATATTTTGTATGAAATAAAAAACCACCACTATGACATCATAATATCACCTGTAGATATCGACGTTGACCATAAAAGTATACAAAAAATAAATTTAAAAACTGAAATATTAGGTTTAGTTTTTCATAAAGAATTAATGAAAAAAAGTATGAGCGTTGAGAAAATGATGAGTAATGAAATTCTTATTCAAACAAAATCATCATTCGAACATTGTACCATGATAGAATTTTTAAAAGAAATAAAAAAAATCGGTATAAACTTTAAAACACTTACAATAAACGAACTGGATTTATTACATTCATTAGAAAATAAAACTGGCTATTCATTCATGACTGAGGAATACTTTAATAAAAAATCGAATCCTGACTTGGTGTTTAAAAAAGAACCCTTTAATTTTTTTCTTAATAGGAGAGCTTATCTACTAAAAGAAAGTAATATTGAAATTTATTAATGAATAATTTTACTTTAAATAAAAATCAATTTAAATAATTCGAGACTAACAATGAAAATCATTTCTTTTTTTATGTTTTCTTTATTTTTATCTTCTTGCCAAAACAGTTTTATTAATGAAATTCAAGACAGTACAATTGAAATAAAAAACCCCAATCAGACAAAAAACAATGGACTATAATTTTCAACTCATTTTAAAAGGAAATTTCGTATGATAATTGGTGTAATTAGTGATATTCATATAGGCTCAGATCATGATAAAGAAGTATTGGCAACGTCTATTAAAAATATTAATCACTGTGGAGCCGAAGGGTTATTAATGGCTGGGGATATTGGTGATTATCATCAACATAGAAAAGATTCTTTTGATATTTTCCTAGAACAATTTCCAAAAAAATATCATCAAAATTTATTATTGATGTTAGGCAACCATGATGTCCGAACTGGGGCCGAACCCCATGAGCCATTAGACCCCGATTTAGTCGGATTATATGACTCTTACTTAGAAAAATGCAATATTGACCGGCAAGAAGATACAATGTGCATTGATGCATGGATTGATGGTTATCATTTTATTTGTTTGAACACAGATGTTCCTTTAAAAAATCAAATGGAATTAAATGAAGCATCACTTCTCTGGTTAGAAAAAAAACTGGCTGAAGGCGCTGATGCGAATAAACCGATTTTTGTGATGACACATCAAGCATTCAATTGTTCACATTGGCGGTCATACTTATATGGCGGATTTGGACCGCAAGATGAAAGACTAAAAAGTCTATTTTCTCGTTATCCCCAAATAATTATGTTAAGTGGTCACATTCATAATGGCTTTGGGATTATTGAAGCTATTCAACGTCCATTTGGAACATTAATTGATATTCCAAGTTTAACATTAGGTGAAAACGGGGTTACAGATAAAGGCACTGGCTATTTATTAAAAATAGAAGATGATAAACTAACCTTTGAAGCTTGGAATTTTTATCAAAATATTCATTTATCTGAATATGATACGATAATATTATTACCTACTTTATCAAGTTTAGCCGCTGAGCTACCAGATTATGCTGACGAAGAAACTGATTCATTAATTTCAGAATCAAATCTCTTAATGAATAAAGAATACAAAGATGAATACATAAAAATCTATGACGAGAAAACATGGAAAGAAATTAATACCCTAAGAAATAAAATTATTAAATACAAATCTAAACCTAAATCTAATGAAATTAATTACCATAAATTAAAATTTAATAATGACGATAATATCACCATTGAGGTATTGAATGCAGCACTAAATCAGCACAACCATATTCTTATTGAATCAAAAAATGGTCACTGGGCTGACCAAATTACAATACCGCCACTAAAAAATAATCAATCCATTACCATTGATCCTACTGCGGCCTATTGTAGTACACTGATCGTGAATAAAGAGAAGCATAGGATTTCAACAGGTGAAAAATGTACGGTTTCCTGTAAGTCTTATTGGCAGTTTGAAATGAAAAATGACGTAGATTCGTTGGAGCAAAAATCAGCTTATCAGCTTACGTTTAAGAATGAAGATTCTATTACACAAAAAATGATAAAGGATATTTTTAAAACCAACGATAGTATATATATTGAAATTAAAAATGACAAATGGCTAAATAAAATTTCTATTCCCAAACTGCCCCTCAGTAATAAAAAGATTAAAGTTAAATCAACAGCGGATCGTAATAGTTCAATAGTTGGTGGCTACTATACGTATATTATTAAGTCAGGCGACTTATTGACTATTTCTGCAAAACAGGATTGGAGTATTGATAAAAAAAATTAAAATAACTTAACAACTAGTTCAATACGCGACTAATTATAATTTAGTCGCGTATTTTTATGCATACTCAACCCTTTGATATCACATAAATACCAAATAATAAAAGCCAATATTGAAAAGAAAATTATACTTTTAATAATTCTGGATAATACATCCGTTTCAGCGCTAATTCTAACCCTCTCACCTCTGCTAAGCCTTTTAAGCGGCCAATAGCGGAATAACCAGGGTTAGTCACTTTCTTCAAATCATCCAAAATTTGGTGACCATGATCTGGTCTCATTGGAATTGGTGCAAGCCCCGCAGCATGGCGTTTTTGTTCAACCGCTAAAATGGCTTTGACCACTTCAAACATATCGACATCACCTGCAATATGATTTCCTTCATGGAAAGTATTTGGGTTGTTTTCTCTCACCGTTGAACGTAAATGTGTGAAATGAATACGATCACCAAATTCATTAATCATTTTTACTAGGTCGTTATCGGCTCGCACACCATAAGAACCTGTGCACATAGTAAACCCATTATGAATGCTATCGCAGCTTTGCTTAATAAACCGCATATCTTCAATGGTAGAAACAATACGTGGCAAGCCTAAAATTGGGCGCGGAGGGTCATCGGGGTGAATAGCTAAAACCACATTTTCTTCTTCACATACAGGAACGATTTTCTGCAAGAAATAACGTAAGTTCTCACGTAACTGATTTTCATCAATATTATTATACAGCGCCAAGCGCTCACGGAATTGGTCTAATGTATAACCTTCTTCTGCGCCCGGTAGCCCTGCAATGATGGTTTTAATCAGGTTTTCGATATCATCAGATGACATATTGGCATAATACTCAGCCGCTTCTTTAACTTCTTGTTCTGAATAACTCGCCGCCGCATTTTCACGTTTTAAAATATGAATTTCAAACGCGGCAAAGGCAATATTGTCGAACCGTAACGCTTTGGAGCCATCTGGTAGCGTATAAGCAAGGTCAGTACGCGTCCAATCTAGAATTGGCATAAAATTATAGCAAATGGTCTTAATACCACAGGATGCTAAATTACGAATACTTTGTTGGTAATTTTGAATATAGAGATCAAAATTACCTTGTTGAGTTTTAATATCTTCGTGAACAGGAATACTTTCCACGACAGACCAAACTAACCCAGCATCTTCAATGATAGCTTTACGCTTTAAAATCTCCTCAACACTCCAAACTTCACCGTTAGGAATATGGTGGAGCGCAGAGACGATTCCCGTCGCCTCTGCTTGCCTAGCATCACTTAAAGAAACAGGGTCATTAGGACCGTACCAACGCCACGTATGCTCCATAAGTACTTCTCCTGCGATTATTCAAAAATAGTCTGATAAGGAATTGTTTCAAATAAGTAACCATCAAAATTGGGGTCATCAAAATCAGAAAGCTGCATTAGCGTATTTTTGACATTCTCTAAATGCTGCCACATCTCTTTTTTAGCCAATTCAGGATCACGTTTTTGTAGTGCATTTAAAATATTTTCATGATCAATCAACCACTTCTTCCGGTAAGTCGTATTGTCGATATGCTCATGTAGCTTATCCCACATAGGGCTTTGTAACCGCACAGCCCAGATATCATCAATAATCTTCGCCATCATGTCGTTCTTGCTTGCGCGAGCAATTAACACATGAAACTTATGATCATTCGCATCGTCACTTTCATTATTCGCAACTTTGATTCGCTCATCCTCTAGTAATGCGCGGATCTCTTGGATATCGGCTTTTGTTGCTGACAAGGCCGCACATGCAGCTATCGCACTTTCAATCACTTGGCGAGCTTGCAGTATTTCAAAAGGGCCATGGTCTAAGCTTTTGACTTCATCAATTAATAGATCTGGGTGATTGATGACATAAACACCAGAACCTTTCTTGATAGAAACCAATTTTTCAATTTCTAACATGATGAGTGCTTCACGTACCAATGAGCGACTAACATCATATTTTTTAGCGATCTCACGCTCTGGCATTAAACGACTTCCTATCGGATATTCACCAGATGCAATGAGCTCTTTTAACTGCTGACCTAGGTATTGGTACGAGCGGTATTGAGTTTTCATATATATGTACAACGCGTTGTCGAATTAAATTTAGTTCTTCCATTGTAGATTATCGTCCCTCACCACAATGGTCAACCAATTTATCCACTATTTCCACAAAATTAGTTAACCAATTTGTGATCAGATTCACTTATTGTCGTCTTTTTAGTCATTGTTTTTTAATTTACCGATTGATAGAGTGAAAAAAAGAAAATTTGGTTAACCAATAAATAAACCAGTTTGAGTAATTCGGGGTGATTTGGTTGATCAGTTGGTTAACAAGTAATAGGGATTTAGGCCAAAATGAAAATCATAAAAGCAGAAGTCTTTATATGTAGCCCCGGTCGTAATTTTGTCACATTAAAAATTACCACCGATGAAGGCATATATGGACTAGGTGATGCCACCCTTAACGGGAGAGAACTCTCAGTGGCATCCTATCTTCAAGATCACCTCTGTCCTCAGTTGATAGGCCGTGACCCACATAAAATTGAAGATATTTATCAGTTCTTCTATAAGGGAGCTTACTGGCGTAGAGGCCCAGTTACGATGTCCGCCATTTCTGCGATTGATATGGCACTGTGGGATATTAAAGGCAAAATTGCCAACCTTCCAGTCTATCAATTACTCGGTGGCGCTTCTCGTGAAGGAGTGATGGTTTATTGCCATACCACGGGTACCGATATTGCCGAAACACTAGATAACTACGCGAAATATAAAGAAAAAGGTTTTAAAGCGATCCGTGTGCAGTGCGGCATACCAGGAATGGCAACCACCTATGGGCAGAGTAAAGGAAAAAACCTTGCTTATGAACCTGCCACAAAAGGCCATCACCCTGAAGAGCAATTTTGGTCAACCGAAAAATACCTCGATTTTATGCCCAAACTGTTTGAAGCCGTTCGGGACAAATATGGCTTCAATGAGCACCTTCTACACGATATGCACCATCGCTTGACCCCTATTGAAGCAGCTCGCTTCGGTAAAAGTATTGAAGATTATCGATTATTTTGGATGGAAGACCCAACACCAGCGGAAAACCAAGCTTGTTTTAGATTAATTCGTCAACATACCGTCACCCCAATCGCTGTAGGTGAAGTTTTTAATAGCATTTGGGATTGTAAACAATTGATTGAAGAGCAACTCATCGATTATATCCGCACCACAATCACGCATGCTGGAGGGATCACGGGTATGCGCCGGATTGCTGATTTCGCTTCACTTTACCAAGTTAGAACCGGTTCTCATGGTCCATCTGACCTATCCCCAATTTGCCATGCTGCCGCCTTACACTTTGATCTATGGGTACCAAATTTCGGCGTTCAAGAGTTTATGGGCTACTCCGAAGAAATGTTGTCCGTATTTACGACCAACTGGACGTTCAACGATGGTTATATGCACCCAAGTGATAAGCCCGGTTTAGGTATCGATTTTGATGAAAAACTGGCAGCGAAATACCCGTACAACCCAGCTTATCTTCCAGTTGCTCGTCTCGAAGACGGCACGTTGTGGAACTGGTAATTTTTATTTTATTCGGAGTTAAATATGAAAGCTGTAAAATCGGTAGTAATTAAAGAACCTAATACATTATTGATTGAAGAGCGTTCAGTTCCTGAACCAACTGAAAATCAAGTACAAATAAAAGTCCGATTAGCCGGTATTTGTGGTTCTGACAGCCATATCTACCGTGGCCATAACCCATTTGCAAAATATCCACGAGTGATTGGTCATGAATTTTTCGGTGTCATTGAAAAAGTCGGTTCCAGCGTAGACAGTAAACGCATTGGTGAACGTGTCTCTATCGACCCTGTTCTCAGTTGTGGTCATTGCTACCCATGTTCAATTGGTAAACCAAATGTTTGCGAGACACTAGAAGTATTAGGCGTTCATACTGATGGCGGATTCACTGAATATGTTAATGTCCCTGCAGCAAACGCTTATACCATTCCTGATTCAATCAGCGATGAATGTGCCGTTACCGTTGAACCATACTCTATTGCCGCCAACGTGACTTCGCATGTTCATCCAACTCAAGATGATGTCGCATTAGTCTATGGTGCGGGTACGATTGGGTTAACCTGCGCACAGGTTCTTAAAGGCGTTTATCAGGTCAAAACCTTAATTGTAGTTGACCGCGTGACTGAACGCTTAGCAAGAGCAAAAGATTGTGGTGCTGATATTGTCATTGATAATTCACAAACCCCACTACCAGAGCAACTCAAAGCACTGGGGCTCCGCCCAACGTTAGTACTTGATGCAGCTTGCCATCCCGCTATCTTACAAGAAGCCATCTTGATTGCTTCCCCTGCGGCAAGAGTTTCTATTATGGGCTTTTCAAGTGAAGCAAGTGCCGTTACACAGCAAAGTATTACCAGCAAAGAGATTTCATTGTTTTCTTCGCGCCTGAATGCCAAAAAATTCCCAGAAGTGATTAGCTGGATAGAATCTAAAAAAATTGACCCAACAAAAATCTTAACCCATCAGTTCCCATTCACTGAAGCGCAAGAGGCAATATTAACCTTTGAAAAAGACCAGAAGACCTGCTGTAAAATTCTTTTAACCTTTTAATTTAATTAAAAAAACTAAATCCGATTTTGGATACTACTCTACGTGATTAATAGGATAATAATATGAATACTCAGTCAATTGATCCATCAGGGAAAGTGGAACGCAGCTCTGGCGATCTGACCAAAGCTGCAGTTTCAGGCTGGCTAGGAACCGCTCTGGAGTTTATGGATTTCCAGCTTTACTCGTTAGGCGCAGCACTTGTTTTCCATGAAATATTTTTCCCTGAACAATCCGCTTCAATGGCATTAATTCTTGCTATGGGAACTTACGGTGCCGGATATGTCGCACGTATTGTTGGTGCGATTTTCTTTGGTCAAATGGGCGACCGAATCGGTCGTAAAAAAGTACTCTTTATCACCATCACCATGATGGGGGTGTGTACTACATTAATCGGGGTATTACCAACCTACGCACAGGTAGGTATCCTCGCACCGCTATTATTAGTTCTTTTGCGAATTATTCAAGGCCTAGGGGCAGGCGCTGAAATTTCAGGCGCAGGTACCATGCTGGCAGAATATGCACCAAAAGGCCGTCGCGGTATTGTGGCTTCACTCGTGGGTCTGGGGACAAACTGCGGCACATTAAGCGCCACTGCGATTTGGGCGGTTATGTTCTTCTGGTTAGACAAATCAGACTTGCTGGCGTGGGGCTGGCGTGTACCTTTCTTGGCAAGCTTCGTTGTGATGCTGTTTGCCGTGTGGTTACGACTGAATCTGAAAGAAAGCCCTGTATTTGAGAAAGTACAAAATACGGAAGAGCAAGAAGCTAAAGTTGCGGTACAAACGCCACCGAAAGAAAGTTTCTTTGCCATGTTTAAATCTAAAGCATTTTGGTTAGCAACTGGTATTCGTTTCGGTCAAGCGGGTAACTCTGGGTTAATTCAAACTTTCTTAGCGGGATATTTAGTTCAAAGCTTATTATTTGATAAAAGTATTCCAACTGATGCGATCATGATCAGCTCTGTTGTCGGTTTCCTAACCATTCCTGTGATTGGTCTGCTATCTGATAAATTCGGGCGCCGTATTCCTTATATTATTCTTAGCTTATCTGCCATGTTGCTCGCCTATCCGATGTTATCTGTCATCGTCGATGGTGCGAACAGCGTTAGCTTAATTACCATCTGTATTATTATCGTTCATAACTGTTCAGTACTCGGATTATTTGCCTTAGAAAATATTACGATGGCTGAAATGTTCAACTCACGTAACCGTTTTACTGGTATGGCTGTGGCCAAAGAAATTGGTGGCTTAATTGCCTCTGGTTTAGGCCCAGTTCTAGCGGGTATTTTCTGTAGCATCACCGGAAGCTGGTGGCCAATTGCAATCATGATCATCATTTACTCTGCCATTTCATTAATCAGTGCCATTATCATGCCTGAAGTGAAAGATCGTGATTTAACCAGCACGTTGGATGCGGTTGAAGAGGCTGAACAACAAAAAGGTAAAGTGAAATATGCAACTGTCAACCAATAACCTAAACCAATTACCCGCCACAATCAAAGTACCAAGCTATGATAGGGAGCAGGTAAAGGTAAAAATGCTTCACTTAGGTTTCGGCGCGTTCCACCGCGCCCACCAAGCCATCTTTGCGGATATTTTAGCTACGGAACAGCAGAGTGATTGGGGCTTTTGTGAGGTCAATTTAATCGGTGGCGAGCAACAAATTGAAGATTTACTCGCTCAAGACTGCCTTTATAACGTAGTTGAAATGCAAGGCGATAATTGGCAAACCCGTACTGTCGGTGTGGTAAAAGAAGCATTACACCCAACCATTCACGGAATTGATGCCGTTATCAATCGCATGTTAGACCCTAATATTGCCATCGTTTCCATGACGGTTACTGAAAAAGGTTATTGCTATGTGCCCGCGACAGGTTCGATTGATTTTGCGAACCCCGCTATCGCACATGATTTAGCCTCACCAAATACCCCGAAATCACTGCCGGGTCTGATTGTTGAAGCCTTAAAACGCCGTAAGGTACTGGGTATTGCACCATTTACAGTCATGTCCTGTGACAATATGCCTGAAAATGGTCATATCACGAAAAATGTCATTTTAGCGATGGCTGCAAAACAGGATATTGCATTGGCCAATTGGATTGAAGCCAATGTCACCTTTCCATCTACCATGGTGGATAGAATTGTGCCTGCCATGACACCAGACACAGCGGAGAAAATTCAATCCCAGCTAGGCCCTGTCGTTGACAAAGTCGCCATTGCCTGTGAGCCATTTCGCCAATGGGTGATTGAAGACAATTTCGTCGCAGGTCGCCCTGAGTGGGAAAAAGCGGGCGCTCAGTTAGTCACGGATGTCGTTCCATTTGAAGAAATGAAGCTGCGCATGTTAAATGGTAGCCACTCTTTCCTTGCTTATTTAGGTTATTTGGCTGGTTACCAATATATTAATGAGTGCATGCAGGATAGCGCTTATGAAAAAGCCGCTTATCACTTGATGGTCAATGAGCAAGCACCAACGTTATCCATAAAAAATGTGGATTTACCCGCCTATGCTAATGCCCTGATTGAGCGTTTTAAAAATACGGGGTTGAAACATCGCACTTGGCAAATCGCGATGGATGGAACGTTGAAATTATCCCAACGTTTACTCGATTCTATCCAAATTCACCTGAAAAATGGCCAATCATTTGATTATTTAGCCTTAGCCGTCGCGGGATGGATGCGTTATGTCAGCGGAAAAGATGATCATGGCGCAGAAATTCAAGTCAGCGACCCACAGGCTGTAAAATTGGCTGAGCTGGTTGCAAACAGCACTGATGATGAAAGCCGTGTTCGCGCATTGCTGTCCCTCAACAGTTTGTTTACCGAAGAACTGGTTAATAATTCACTATTTACTGAAAAGGTGACTGCATTTTACCTTTCACTACGTGATAACGGTGCCAAGAAAACCATTGAAGCACTCAACCACCAGCACACCCTGTAATAACATATTAGTAGGCGGGTTTCCCCCGCCTTTTTCACTCAAACTTCGCTTAAACTATAATCTACTGTGTTAGCGGCGGAAACCAAATAGCTTGCTGACCACTCACCAACCGTTCTTGGTTAATCCAAGTAAAAGGTGCGGGTACCTGAGCTTGCAAACGCACATCTTCAGCCCCTCTTTGTGCTGTCAATGTGGGAGTAAGGACAACAGGCTCTGGCCCATAAATAGCCGCTGACGTAGAATCACGCTCGTTTCGCCCGCCACAAACCACCCATAACTGGTTTAATGTAGCAATTGCATAAGGGATAAAATCGACACGCCCTGTTGGCGGCTCTTCAACCGAAAAAAGATGGCTATCAATTTCCACTTTTAAATCACATGGGATGCCCGCTGGTGCAGCAAGAATATCAGCACGTAACATACTGTATAATCCCCCTAATTCAGGAACGTCTAATTCATGTGCCGCCGCCAGTGCAATACGCCCAATTGGCGTTGCTGTCACACTCACAGCGCTACCCGCTGTTGCCCAGCCGCTATCCCGTTCATTAAGATGTGTAACACGATAGCGGGCTAATATTTCCCCTGATGGGCCCGCAAGAATGACGGTGTGGAACACTTTATCAATCTCAATTTCAGGATAACTTCCAACAATATAGCCTTTTCCTTGATGAGCAGCCTGACACAGTGTTTGTTCAAATGCTCCCCCTTGCTTTTCAGCATGGGACAAAATAAGGTTCGGGTCATTCGTATAAGGAAGCGCAGAGAGCTCGGGTAAAACCAGCAATTCATTTTCTCCCACTTGAATTGCATCTAACTTAGAAATAGATTTTTCCCACTGAGCAGCAATAAGTGTCGTTTGTATTACTGTTTCTGTCGCATTGATATCTGTTGGGCTGCGGTGAAAAGCCAGTGTTGGGAAATATAATTCAGGGCGGCGCTTCGCGAGTAATGCATCGCGTTGCTTATCTGCTTCGTCTAAATCAATCGTCGCACAGTATATGCCATTTAGCCCGGGTTCTAGCTCTAGCGGGCTAAGCACGGGAGATTGAGCCACTTTATGCCCTGAAGGCGACCACACACTTGAGCCCCCATTATAGTAAAGCTGCCCTTTAGTAATTGGGTTAGTTTCAATTCCACTTCGGGTGGCACAAATAACCCACAACCCATTGAATGCGCTCATATGTTGTACATGCGCAACCGTTGAGTGGTCGCCCAACATTTCAGCAGGGGTGGCATTTGGCATCATTCGGTCGGATACTGAATGCCAACCAACGATTTGCGCCCCTTCTAATGCAGCTAATCGAACGTATTGCCAGTAGGTATCATCATAACAAATCAATAATGCGATACGGCCAATCGGTGTTTCAAAAGTTTTGACACCAGTATTGCCCGGTGCAAATACTTTTTGATCTTGAGAATTCAGGCCTATTTTACGATATTTACCAATAATACCTTCCGGCCCCATCAAAACGGCTGAATTATAGGCGAGCCCTGTTTCGCTATCTCGCTCCGCGATACCGACACTCATATACATTCCTGTTCGAGCCAATACAGGCAGTATTGCAGCAGTCGTTTTGCCAGGGATAGTATCTAAATAAGGTGCTAATTCCGTAGAGTCCGAAAATAAATAACCACTCACTGCCGTTTCTGGAAATACGGCATAATTTACCCCTTGAGTAGCCACTTTTTCTGTCGCTTCGACTAAACGTTGAATATTCCCATTTAAGTCTCCCCATGCAGGAATAAAATCAACGGCTGCGACCTTACTGCTTTTTTTTATTTCAGCAATACTCATACAATAATCCTTATTCAAAGAATTTATTAATAAAAAAATAAAAACTAAATAGGGAAAAATATTTCTATAATTCCAATTGATTGAGGTAGTAATCGCCTGAATTTAGCGGCTATATTTGAATATATCTAATATCTGAATATAGCCGCTAATATTAATTAGCTTTTTTAGAAAATCATATTAAGAGCGGGTTTAATATTATTAATTAAATAACATTATTTTTTTTCATTTCCATAATTTGTTCATCACTATAACCAAGCTCTTTTAATACTTCGCTATTATGTTCCCCAAGCAATGGAGCACTTTTAATTTCAGGGATAAACGCTGAAAATTTCATTGGGCAACCCACCGTTAAATATGAGCCTCGTTTTGGTTGTTGAACTTCGACAATCGAACCACTACGACGCAAAGAAGGGTCATCCATAATTTCTTTCATACTTAATACTGCAGAACATGGCACATCAAACTGATCAAAATAATCAGTTAGTGCATGTTTATCTTTGTCTTTAGCGATTTCTTCAATTGCATCCCATACATCTTGGATATGACTTGCACGTGCCTGTGTAGTGGCAAAAGCAGGATCGGTTTTCCATTCTGGGCGCCCAATAGCATCACAGGTATTTTCCCAATTATGGTCTTGATTAATAAAATAAATATAGGCATTTGGGTCAACATCGCTGCCTTTACATTTGAGCATCGTTCCCGGCTGGCCACCACCACTCGCATTCCCGCCACGAGGAACCGCATCACCAAATGTGCCATTTGGGTATTGAGGGTATTCCTCTAAGAAACCGAGTTTTTCTAAACGTTGTTGGTCACGTAATTTCACACGACATAAATTAAGCACCGCATCTTGCATTGACATGGTAACGCGTTGCCCTTTACCTGTTTTTTCACGGTGTAATAATGCCGTCAGTATGCCTATCAATAAATGCATACCCGTATTACTATCCCCCAATGCCGCAGCACTTACGGTCGGAGGGCCATCAGGAAAACCCGTCGTTGATGCTGAACCACCAGCAGATTGAGCAACATTTTCATAGGCTTTCACATTCGCATAGGGCGAATTTTCATTAAACCCTTTGATTGAGCCAAAAATTAATCGAGGATTGAGTTCTTGGATGTGCTCCCACGTAAACCCCATATGGTCGATAGCCCCCGGATGAAAATTTTCAACTAATACATCAGATTGACGTATTAGTTTCTCCATCACGGCTTTTCCCTCTGGCGTTTTGGTGTTGAGCTCTAAAGAGCGTTTGTTACTGTTTAACATCGTAAAATACAGCGCATCCACATCAGGGATATCTCGCAATTGATTACGTGTCACATCCCCAACGCCTGGGCGTTCAATTTTGATCACATCAGCACCGAACCAAGCAAGCATTTGTGTACATGACGGGCCTGACTGAACCCCAGTAAAATCAAGAACGCGTATCCCATCAAGCGGTTTTGAAGAAGTCATAATTCACCTTTTTACAAAACTGCCATGGCGTCATTTCTCACGCCATGGCAACTCATTTTGCCCTATTGACTCTTTCTATGAAACGAGTCGAGAGATGTAGATCCACGCTGGAGCTGCGATGATAAAACCAAGTACACTCACCGCCAGCGACGCAGTTCCTGTCCGGGTATACAGGTTAAAGCGACTTGCAATAATTATTCCAGAGAACGCAGGTGGCAATGCCCCAGCTAATACCATCATTTGCAGTTGCTCTGTTCCCATATTAAACATCATACCCGCCAGTAGCATTAACCCTGGCATTAAAACTAGCTTTAATAACGTGTTATAAACAATCTCACCATCGAACTCGAACTTATTAGCGGCTAATGTCAGACCGGCAGCAAATACCGCAACACCGGAGTTTGCTTTCGCAATTAAATCAAATGTTGGGTCCCAAACGGTAGGAATTTTCACACCAACCAATACCAGTGCGGTCGCAAGTACCGGAGCCCATACGACGGGTTCTTTAAAGGCGGATATTAATGCATCCATACCGCCACCACCCTTTTTCCCTTCCGCATCAGATGGGTTCAGTAGGAATAGGCCAATAGGGATTGTAATGGCATTAACGATGATGGAAATAATAGCGACAACTAACCCAGTTGAAACAGTTTCACCATAAATAGGGTCTAGAACCGCAAACCCTAAGAAACCAATTGTCGGTGAACCTGCAATTAATGCACATACCGCAGCTTCGCCACGACTATGTTTAAAAATATATTTACAGCTAAAGAAAGAGAAAAAGAAACAAACGAGCAAGACCACAAATGAAATAATAGTCAATTTAGCGTCTGCAAATATCATTTCTCGATTAGCGCGTGCGATAGAAACAAATAATGCAGCAGGTAATGCGTAATTTAATACCAACTTATTAAATGCTTTCGCTTGGTCACTGGTAAACACATTTCGTTTACCACTCACATAACCTAATACCATAATAATAATGATAGGTAATAGGTCGCTCATAAAAATCTTATACATAAAATCAGCCATAAGACCCACCTATTTTTGGCAATAAGACCCCGTACGCCACTCATTAAAAATGAGCCGCGTAGGGTTATCTTTGTTAGTTAACGTTATGCTGCGTTAATTTTTTACGACAGACTTCGGATTTAAATTACCAATATGGCCACTTTCCGTTCCAACTGCAGGGTCAATAACAACATTTATCAAAGTTGGATGACCCGATGCTAAACCGGCCCTCAAGGCTTCTTGTACCTCAGCAGGTGTTGTTGCTTGGTAGCCGATGCCACCAAAAGCCTCAATCATTTTGTCATAACGCGCTCCGCCCATTAAAACGGTAGGAGAAGGATCTTGATCACCATGGAGGTTTACTCCATCACCACGGTAAATCCCACCATTATTGAAAATCAAAATAGTGACAGGCAATTTGTAGCGACAAATCGTTTCGATTTCCATACCACTAAAGCCAAAAGCACTATCGCCTTCAATCGCCACAACAGGCTTACCACTTGTTACAGCGGCTCCCACTGCATAACCCATTCCGACCCCCATAACGCCCCAGGTTCCACAATCTAAGCGTTTACGTGGTTGGTACATATCAATAATATTTCGCCCATTATCAAGCGTGTTAGCGCCTTCATTGACGACATAAACATCTTGGTGATCGACCAGCACATCACGGATTGCACGTAATGCGTTGAAGTAATTCATCGGGGAAGTGTCAGTGTTTAACTTAACTGCCATTTTCTCGACATTGATTTTCTTGTGCTCATCAATACTGACAATCCATTCTGTTGGTGATTTAACAGGGGTTGATTTAAGTCCTGCCAATAATGACTCAATACTGGAGTAAATATCACCAACAACTGGGGCCGCTATTGGGCGGTTACTATCAATTTCGGAAGGTTCAATATCTAACTGAATAAATTGCGTTTCTGGTGACCAATGCTTACCTTTACCATGGTCAAGTAACCAGTTAAGACGTGCTCCCATTAATACCACAACATCTGCACTGGATAAGGCATATGAGCGAGCTGATGCGGCTGATAGGGGATGTGTATCTGGCAGCAGCCCCTTAGCCATTGACATCGGTAAATAAGGGATACCGGTTGTTTCAATAAATTGACGAATATTGTCATCCGCTTGGGCATAAGCTGCACCTTTACCCAAAATAATTAATGGTCGCTTAGCCGAGGCGAGCAACTTAAGGGCTTTATTCACTGAATCTGGTGATGGAATTTGTCTTGGTGCAGGGTCTTCAACTGTAAAAATGGTTTTATCCGCTGCGTCCTTGTCCATCACGGCAGACAACACTTCCGTTGTTAAATCAAGATAAACCCCACCAGGACGACCTGATACCGAAGCTCGGATTGCCCGGGCTAGTGCGATACCAAGATCCTCAGGTTTATTCACACGATAAGACGCTTTTACAAAGGGTTTTGCCGTGTTCATTTGGTCTAACTCTTCGTAATCACCCTGCTGCAAATCAATTATCGCTCTGTCGCTTGAGCCACTGATTTGAATCATTGGAAAACCATTGGTCGTTGCATTAGCAAGAGCAACCATACCATTCAAGAAACCCGGCGCCGAAACCGTTAAACAGATACCCGGTTTTTGGGTAATAAAACCACTGATTGCAGCTGCGTTACCCGCAGATTGCTCATGGCGGAAACCAATATAGCGAATACCTTCAGCTTGCGCATGCCTTGCCATGTCAGTCACTGGAATTCCAACAACACCGTAGATTGTATCAATGCCATTTTTTTTAAGTGCATCGACAATAATATGCATACCATCAGTCAGGTTTTGGGTTTGATCAGCAGACATGTCTACCTCATAAATAACTGATTAAAAGATTAAATGGAGTGATTTCTCACCCCAATATTTAAAATTAGATCGCTTTGTTCGCTCGCATAGTCGCAATTTCATCTGCGCTATAACCTAACTCAGTTAGGACTTGCTCTGTATGCTCACCCAACAATGGTGCGCTTTTGATATCGGGTGTAAATGAGGAGAATTTCATCGGGCAACCCACCGTCAAGTAAGTCCCTCGTTTTGGCTGCTCAACTTCAACAATACTTCCGCTCTTACGCAGAGATTGGTCTCGTGCTATTTCACGCATACTGAGTACAGGAGCACAAGGTACACCGTATTTACTTAAGTACTCGACCGCTTCATGTTTATCTTTATCCGCTAAGAATTTTTCAATTTCAGCAAAAATATCAAAGATATGAGGTTGACGAGCCTTTGGTGTATTGTAAGCGGGGTCAGTTGCCCATTCAGGCTTACCAATAGCGATACAGGTTTGCTCCCAGTCCTGCTCTTGGATAGTAAAATAAATATAAGCATTTGGGTCAGTTTCCCAGCCTTTACATTTTAAGATCCAGCCAGGCTGGCCACCACCGCCAGCATTACCGCCACGAGGAACTGCATCACCAAATGTGCCATTTGGGTATTGTGGATATTCTTCAAGGTAGCCAATTTTCTCTAAACGTTGCTGGTCACGAAGTTTGACACGGCACAAGTTGAGTACGGCATCTTGCATCGACATAGTCACTCGCTGGCCTTTTCCTGTTTTCTCGCGATGTAATAACGCTGCGAGTAAGCCAATGAGCAAGTGCATACCTGTATTACTATCACCTAATGCTGCGGCGCTCACTAATGGCGGGCCGTCCCAAAACCCTGTGGTTGATGCGGCACCACCTGCGGCTTGGGCAACGTTTTCATAAGCTTTAACATCTGCATAAGGAGAGTCTTCATCAAAACCTTTGATGGAACCGAAAATCAAACGAGGATTTAATTCTTGAATGTGCTCCCAAGTGAAACCCATATGGTCAATTGCACCTGGATGGAAGTTCTCAACGAGGACGTCGGCTTGCTTAATCAGCCGCTCCATAACCTCTTTACCTTCTGGAGTTTTTGTATTTAATTCCACTGATCGCTTATTACTATTAAGCATCGTGAAATACAGCGCATCCACATCAGGTATATCCCTTAATTGGTTACGCGTGACATCTCCAACTCCAGGGCGCTCAATCTTAATAACATCTGCGCCGAACCACGCTAACATTTGAGTACAAGATGGTCCTGATTGTACACCGGTGAAATCCAGTACTTTAATACCTTGTAAAGGAAGATCCATGTGGTACCTCTTTATTTAGCTATCGTAAATGGAATGAATTAGGGTTCTATTATTTAGCTGTGTTAAAAAGATATTTGAATATATGACTATTTTTATATTTATTAATAATTACATTACTATTTTTATTAAATAATATCACCAATGTCCAGCAATTAATTCTTTTAATATATATGCATTATAACATTCTTAAAAAAAACAAATATCAGAACATTAGTTTACTTTTAAATTAAAATAAAAAACAAAGTCTCGAATTAATCAGCAGTGACCATTTAAGATAGACCTTTATTGATCTAATATCAATATTCAATAGCTATTCACAAAAAAACAACAATCACAAAAATAGTTTATTATCAATAAATTAAAGGGTTGATGTCTTTTTTTTACATAACATAAAAACGAATAAATGTTTATTTGTTTATTATTGGTTTAAAAAAATTGTAAATCATACGCGAAATAAGAGCATCTTTATTTGATGTGTATTTTTTTATTAATCTTATTTTGATTAACTATAATGATAATAAATCGCAAACAGGTCATCAAATAAATATATCTAATTTTATTTCTTTCAAATAAATTGAATATTTATATTTTTTAGATATAAAAAACCCACAAATAACATTAGTCATTTGTGGGTTTGATAACAACAATAATAAAACTTAGTTTTTCTCTTGTTGCTGTTTTTGCTGTTTTTCTTTTTCCAAAAGCTGGCGGTACCACAATGGATGGTGTTTTCTAGCCCAACCACGAGTCACCCAACCTTCAACCATCGCACGTACTGAACCTTTCACCCAAATCGCTGCATAAGCGTGAACCACAATCATGATGATCAACGCAATCGCAGAGAGTGAGTGAATAAGAATCGCTGCACGATAAACAGGGATTGGGAAGTAATCTGCAAAATAAGGGCGCCACATAATCACTCCCGTGACCACCAGCGCTAATAAGCAGATAGTGACAACCCAATACACCCCTTTCTGACCGAGGTTATATTGGCCGACATCGCCCGCCTCTTCGTTTTTCAGTACTTTGCCGATATTTTTTGCCCACTTGATATCTTCTTTATTAATGAAGTTATGGTGGAAATAGCGGAAGAACATAAATACGAACAGCAAGAACATCGCCGTACCCACAAATGGATGCAAAATTCGCGACAGTTGTGGTGTGCCTAAAATATTCATAAACCAGTTTAGTGAAGGGAAAAAGAACCCTAACCCACTGATTGCCGTGAACAAAAAGCAAATCACAACCGCCCAGTGATTGATCCTTTCAATCGGCTTGTGGCGGATAATTTTGTCGTTATCATCTGGCATCATTTCTGATCCTCCCCTTCTTTTGATTTCGAAGTGTCAGATGACATTGCATTATGCAAATCTTCTAAAGCCTCTTCTTCATCTTTTTTGGAGACGCGGTTTGGACCAATACCCACATAGTGGAAGATGGCCGCCGCAAATGTTGCAGCAAAACCAACCGCTGCTAACGGTTTCCAGATACCTTTCCAGAAAGTCACTGTTGGGCTGATTGTCGGGTTTTCTGGTAATCCGTGATACAACTGAGGTTTATCTGCATGGTGCAGAACGTACATCACGTGCGTACCACCAACGCCCTCTGGGTCATATAAACCTGCATTCGCATAACCACGGGTTTTCAGCTCTTCAACACGCTCACCAGCCATGTTAATCATGTCTTCTTTGCTACCGAAGTGGATAGCACCCGTTGGACATGTTTTCACACATGCAGGTTCTTGACCGACTTCAACACGGTCAACGCACAGCGTACATTTGTATGCACGGTTATCTTCTGGGTTAATACGTGGTACATCAAACGGGCAACCCGCAATACAATAACCACAACCAATACAGTGTTCCGATTGGAAGTCAACGATACCGTTTTTGTACTGTACTATCGCGCCTTCCGAAGGGCACGCCTTCAGACAGCCCGGGTCAGCACAGTGCATACAACCATCTTTACGGATCAGCCATTCAAATTTATCGTTCTCTTCCACTTCAGAGAAGCGCATTACCGTCCATGACTTAGCGGTTAAATCTGTTGGGTTATCATATACACCAACGTTAGTCCCGATCTTGTCACGGATATCGTTCCATTCGGAACAGGCGACCTGACAAGCTTTACAGCCGATACAGGTCGTCACATCGATAAGCTTTGCAACTTCTTCCTTATAATCCCGCACCTGAGGTGCGGGAGTCAGGGAATTGGTGGCAGAGCGACGAATAATGTCCTGAGATTGCATTGACATAATTTATCTCCTTACACCTTTTCCACATTGACAAGGAACGATTTAAATTCCGGTGTCTGAGTATTCGCATCACCGACAAACGGCGTTAACGTGTTCGCGATAAAGCCTTTCACAGCCAAACCTTCAAAGCCCCAGTGAATAGGAATACCGATTGTATCGATATCTTTACCTGCCACTTTCAGCGTATGAATACGTTTGGTGACCACGGCTTTCGCTTTGATATAACCCCGTTTAGAGCTGACTTTCACCGTATCGCCTTGTTTAATACCTTTTTCATTCGCCAGACGCTCACCAATTTCAATGAACTGCTGTGGCTGAATGATGGCATTTAGCAAAGCATGTTTTGTCCAATAGTGGAAATGTTCAGTCAAGCGATAAGTGGTTCCCACATAAGGGAATTCTGTCGCTTTACCCATTTGGGCCCAGTCGTCTTTAAACACACGAGCCGCAGGGTTTGACACAACTTTCGGGTGCAGTGGATTGGTATCCAATGGCGTTTCAATTGGTTCATAGTGCTCTGGGAATGGGCCTTCGGCCATTTTATCCAGTGCGAATAGACGCCCCATACCTTCCGGTTGCATGATAAACGGACCAACACCACTTCCCGGCGCGGCATTGCTATAGTCAGGAATATCCATTCCTATCCATTTGCTACCATTCCACTCGAGGATTTGGCGTTTTGGATCCCATGGTTTACCCATTGGGTCTGCTGATGCACGGTTATAAATCACACGGCGGTTCAGAGGCCACGCCCATGCCCAACCTAATGTATTCCCCAGACCTGTTGGGTCAGAGTTATCACGGTTAGCCATTTGGTTGCCTTTTGGCGTCCAGCTACCTGTAAATATCCAGCAGCCACTCGCGGTGGTACCGTCATCACGTAACTGTGCAAACGAGCTCAGCAACTCACCTTTTTTCGCAATAACGTTGCCATCAGCATCTTTCAAGTCAACTAAAGCATAGCCATTGTTTTCTTGAGCAACTTCTTCTGGTGTTGGGTTATCGCGGTCGAAGTAATTCCAAGTCATACTTAGAACTTGTTCAGGTACCGCACCGCCTTCAGAGGCATACAGTTGGCGTAAACGGTGGAAAATACCAGACAGGATTTCACCATCACTGATAGCTTCACCTGGGGCATCCGCACCTTTCCAGTGCCACTGTAACCAACGTGCCGAGTTCACAATCGAACCATTTTCTTCAGCAAAACAGCAAGATGGCAGACGGAATACGGTAGTTTGAATTTCTGCCGGGTTCACATCATTCATTTCGCCGTGGTTTTGCCAGAAATTCGACGTTTCGGTGTTCAGCGGGTCAACGGTGATTAAATATTTCAGCTTAGAAAGTGATTTAATGACTTTATTTTTATTCGGGAATGAGGCTACTGGGTTAAAGCCTTGGCAGATATAGCCATTCACTTCCCCTTTATCCATCATTTCGAAATAACGCAGTACATCGTAGCCTTGATCCCATTTCGGTAATAAATCAAAGCCCCAATTATTTTCTTTCTGCGCTTTATCGCCATAGAACGTCTTCATCAAACTAACAAAGAATTTCGGGTAGTTACCCCAATAGTTTACCTGGCCTTCAACCGTCGCTTTTGGCGTGTTTGCAGCTAAGTAACTTTCTAATGTCGTTTGTTTTTCTGATGGTAAGGTCAAATAACCCGGCAAGCTTTGTGACAATAAGCCTAAGTCAGTCAAGCCTTGGATATTGGAGTGTCCACGCAGGGCATTTACACCACCGCCTAACATCCCCATATTACCCAGCAGTAATTGGATCATCGCCATGGTACGGATATTTTGCGCACCCACAGTATGTTGAGTCCAACCTAATGCGTATAAGAACGAGGCTGTTTTATCTTTAGCACTGGTTTCAGCCAAATACTCACAAACTTGTAGGAAGTCTTTAATTGGCGTCCCACAGATGTTATTCACCACTTCAGGTGTATAACGGCTGACGTGCTCTTTTAATAGGTTTAACACACAGCGTGGATGTTTCAGAGTCGGATCACGCAGCGCAAGGCCGTTTTCATCCATCTCATAGTTCCACGTGGTTTTGTCATATTGACGTTTTTCTTCGTCATAACCTGTGAACAAACCATCATCAAAACCATAATCTTCACGGATAACTAAACTGGCGTTGGTATACGCTTCCACGTATTCACGCTGAATTTTTTCATTATCCAGTAAGTATTTGATAACACCTGATAAGAACGCGATATCTGTACCAGAACGGATAGGCGTGTAAAAATCCGCCACTGCCGCAGTACGGGTAAAGCGTGGGTCAATCACAATTAATTTGGCTTTATTATGGATTTTAGCTTCCATCGCCCAGCGGAAACCGACTGGATGCGCTTCTGCCGCATTACCACCCATAACGACAACTAGGTTTGCATTTTTAATGTCAACCCAGTGGTTGGTCATCGCACCGCGACCAAATGTTGGAGCAAGACTTGCTACCGTTGGTCCGTGTCAGACACGCGCTTGGTTATCGACGGCAAGCATGCCGAGAGCGCGGGTAAATTTTTGTGTTACAAATCCACTTTCGTTACTACCCGCCGATGCGCACAGCATACCAGTGGTCAGCCAACGGTTAACGGTGACACCCTCTTTATTTTTCTCAATAAAGTTCGCATCACGGTCTTCTTTCATTAACTTAGCGATACGGTCAAACGCGTCGTTCCACGTGATACGTTTCCACTCATTGGTACCCGGCTCACGCACTTCTGGGTATTTCAAGCGGCTTTCACTGTGGATGAAATCGATAAGTCCAGCACCTTTCGGACAAAGTGCACCACGGTTTACCGGATGATCCGGGTCCCCTTCAATATGGAAAATGCTCTCTTTTGCATTTTTCGCGCCATCACCGAGGCTGTACATTAACAGCCCACAGCCGACAGAACAGTAGGTACAGGTATTTCTGGTTTCCTTCGCACGCAGTAATTTATACTGGCGCGTTGACGCTAACGCGGTAGCGGGTGCAAAACCCAAAGCCGCTGCAGTCGTACCTGCCATACCGCCAGCGCAGATCTTAAAGAACTGCCTTCTGCTGACTTGCATGGGGATCTCCTCATTTACATTGCTCATGTTTACCTAACGTCAATCGCGATAATCAGGTAAACTGTTCTTATTCAACGTCTTCCTTACGTATCCAGGTTCATTGCCTGGCAAATGGTGTAAATTCTTTTTACCCATAATTAATATTATGTATCATTAATGCTAGGAATTCATCTAATGTATGAAACAAATACTACAAATGACTCCAAATTAATCAAAATGATTGGCTTAAACCAAACAACCGTGCAACAAAAAGGCAACCTTAATTTACCCGTTAATGATTATGTTGCGGAGGAATATCCTGTTGCTTTAGTCTTCAATGGCATATCTCACGTAGTGATGATGGCGACGCCAAAAGATTTGGCGGATTTTGCTATCGGGTTCTCCCTTTCGGAAGGAATAATACAGTCAGGTGATGAAATTCGTGGAATTGATATCGTTGAAGGCTGCAACCGCGGAATTGAAGTACAAGTTGAATTATCTAGCCGCCGGTTTATGGAGTTAAAAGAACGTCGTCGTAATCTAGCGGGGCGTACGGGCTGTGGTATTTGTGGAACAGAACAACTTGAAGAAATTTTCAAACTGATCGCCCCGCTACCTTTCACCCAAACCTTTTCTCTCTCGCACCTTGATAATGCATTACATGAATTGAAAAAAGTGCAAGAGATTGGTGCGCTGACAGGTTGTACCCATGCGGCCGCATGGATTTCACCAGAAGGGCAATTAGTCGGTGGATGCGAAGATGTCGGTCGCCATGTTGCACTCGATAAACTTTTGGGTATGAAACATCGCAACCAATGGCAACAAGGTGCAGTACTGGTTTCCAGCCGTGCCAGCTATGAAATGGTGCAAAAGGCAGCCAGTTGTGGCGCTGAAATTTTATTTGCCGTTTCTGCTGCCACCGCGCTTGCTATTGAGGTAGCAGAGAAAGCCAACTTAACGTTAGTTGGATTTTGTCGTCAGGGGAAAGCGACAGTGTTTACGCATGGGAGTCGAATTAAAGATTAAAGGGGCATAATTAGTCCCAGCCTTTATTTAATCTCGCTGCTTTGTGATGTAATCCGGATAGAATTGAGTCTGCGATATGCTCAGGGAAATCTGTGGGTAATTGTTCTCTCACTTTCTTAATAACACTTTCCATTTGCTCACCAAATTCAATTAAGATTTTTTCCATCTCAGCACGATCAAATCCAACGGCTTTGGCCGTTGAAAAAAAATGTCTTGGGAAAATTTGCTCTATATTGTATTTCATCCCCCTTGTTCCCTTCAGCCCCATAGCCAATTTGGCATCTCTAGGGTTAATTCCCCTCCCCCCATAACTAGGATACATGGACAAAATATCGTAAAAAGGTGTTAACTGATAACGGCCTTCAGGTTCAATAAATAATGAAAAATTTTTAGCATGGCCATCCGTCGCTGCAAGTAACCAAAACAAAACCTGGCTCTTCATAAACTGATATCTATCTTTCTCCGCATTTATTGAACCTAATAAGTAATTCATAATTTCAGAAATACCCGGTCCACCATGATTTTGATATTTTCTTGCCGGTGAAATATTCAATGTTTGACAAAAATCTTCTTGTGGTAAACGCATAATCCACGAGGAATCAGAAGAATATTTACGGTCAAAACGTTCAACCGCTAACGCCTTTATTTCACCTACATTTAAAATAAAGCTACGAGGCACATCTAGGCCAAACTCTTTTGCTATCAATAAACATAAATACTCATTTTCTACACTATCCGACATATCTATCGAATAAGAATGGCTTTCTATTTTACCAATGGGAAGTTTAATAATATGGGTAGTTGGAGTCGCATTCTGAGGTAAGCACCAATGCCCATCTAAATAGAGTAATGCGGTTTTCTCTTGAGCGCCCGCAAGTGAGATCCTAAAGTCATCTTCATCTTCAATCATGCCTAAAGGAGCATTCGCTTTATACCCTGTTAATATTTTTTCTAGTTGCTTATTAGATAAGGGTTTATATTCAATTTTTCTGATATTACTGACTCTTTGCCCATCTAGAATGAGTTGTAAAGCCCCCACACTATCCTGACCAATCTTAGATAATAAATCGAAAGGTTGATTTGAATCCGCTTGATAACGACTAACAATTCGATTTCGTATCTCAATATTGTCCGGTAGGAGATTATCAAAAAAATTATAAACTTCGTCTCCTCGATATTCTTGGTGCCTAAGTGGCATTGATAAAGAAATAGGTCGAGCACCTGATGTTTCCAACCAGTGACTATTATATGTAAATTGGTGAGCACCAGTACTTGAACGAATCAAATCCCCAACCAAGTAACCATTCATGTATACATGCAAAGTCGCCATCACCACTCCTCCTTCCATCCGGAGTCTGAATTTGATGAGCCACTTTCATTTCGCGGTTTAATATCGAGTTCTAAATTGAGGGCAGATAAAATCTTAAAAAAGGTTTCTAATTTGGTAGAGTCAGGAGAGAGTTCAAAGCTAGAAACAGTATCTTGCCGAATACCTACTTTACTAGCGACTTTGCTTTGAGATAACTTTTTCGTCTCTCTGACATCCTTCATATAAGCACTAAGTTGTCGGGTATTCGTCACTTTCATTTTAAAACCTACCTTATTTTTCACCCTAACAATATTTACACGCTATAACCGGTAAACATTATATTACACGCTATAGCCGGTAATATCAAGATTACACGCTATAGGAGGTAAACCATAAATTACACGCTACAGCGTGTGAAAAATATATTAATAAGTATGGCCCACAAAACAGCCAGTGCCATACCTTAGCAAGGTAAAGCTTATATATTACTTGGTTGCTAGAACTTAATAGAGAATTAAGACAGGAAAAATGGAGGGGAGTACCGATAAAGCAAACCTACACGTAATACCGTGTAGGTTATAGACGATAGATGATACCGTATCACTTCCCAATACAAAAACTTGAGAAAATACGGCCTAATAAATCATCAGAAGTAAATTCACCAGTGATTTCGCTAAGTTCCTGCTGAGCTAAACGTAATTCCTCCGCCAGTAACTCACCGGAGCGAGCATTCACTAACTGGTCATAGCCCTGTTCAAGGTGAACGGCTGCTGCATTCAGTGCTTGTAAATGACGACTACGAGCAAGGAAACCACCTTCTGTATTACTGTTAAAGCCAATGGCTTCTTTTAGGTGATCGCGCAACAAATCAATGCCTTTTTCTTCGCGTGCGGACAAACGAATTAACGGATAACGAGTATTATCAATAAACTCAACCGGTTCGCCTGTCATATCTGCTTTATTACGAATGACGGTGACCGGAAGTTCATCAGGTAAACGCGCCATAAATTCAGGCCAAATCTCTTGCGGCTCTGTAGCATTGGTTGTGGTGCTATCTACCATAAACAGCACATGGTCCGCTTGTTCGATTTCTTTCCAAGCACGCTCAATACCAATTCGTTCCACTTCATCACTGGCTTCACGTAAGCCTGCGGTATCAATGATATGCAATGGCATACCATCAATATGAATATGTTCACGTAACACATCACGCGTCGTTCCCGCAATATCCGTCACAATCGCAGCTTCACGGCCCGCCAATGCATTTAGCAAGCTCGATTTTCCTGCATTTGGGCGCCCAGCAATAACCACCTTCATGCCTTCACGCAATAAACTGCCTTGGCGTGCTTGGGAGCGAACTTGTTCTAAATCTGCCACGACTTCGTTGAGTTTAGCTTCAATTTTACCGTCAGACAGGAAATCAATTTCTTCATCTGGGAAATCGATAGCGGCTTCCACATAGATGCGCAAGTGAGTGAGTGCTTCCACCAATTGGTGAATATGGGAAGAAAAAGCCCCTTGTAACGAATTCATCGCTGAACGTGCCGCTTGCTCTGAACTCGCATCAATCAAGTCAGCAATCGCCTCAGCTTGCGCTAAATCGAGCTTATCATTTAAAAATGCACGTTCAGAAAACTCACCTGGATTCGCAATACGAATGCCATCAATCGTTAATATTCTTCTTAACAATAAATCAAGAATAACAGGGCCACCGTGTCCTTGTAGCTCAAGGACATCTTCTCCCGTAAATGAATTTGGCCCAGGGAAGTAAAGCGCAATACCTTGGTCAAGAACAGAGCCTTCCTCATCACGAAATGGCAGGTAGTCCGCATAACGTGGTTTAGGGAGTTTTCCTAGCACGATTTCAGCAACTTGTGCCGCTTTCGGGCCAGATACACGTAAAATACCGACACCACCACGACCGGGAGGTGTTGCCTGTGCGACGATAGTATCGTTGATTTGCATGATGTTTCTCTGTCATTCCTATAAAAAATTAAGGCGGTCATTAAATGGCCGCCTTAATATTATATCGATAGCTGAGCAGAAGGCTCACCTAAAATTCAATTTATTTCTTTTCTTTCTTATCGCGACTATGCAGACCACGTTTTTCCAGACCACGGTAAATCACTTGTTGCTGGATGATGGTTACTAAGTTACTCACGATATAATACAGAACCAGACCTGATGGGAACCACAGGAAGAAGATAGTGAACACGACTGGCATGTACGTCATAATCTTCTGCTGCATTGGATCAGTCACAGCGGTCGGTGACATTTTCTGAATCACAAACATTGTCACACCCATCAATACAGGCAGGATGTAGTACGGGTCTTGTGCAGACAAGTCTTGAATCCAACCAAAGAACGGTGCGTGGCGCAGTTCAACAGAACCCATCAACATATAGTAAAGTGCAAGGAAGATAGGCATTTGAATCAGCAGAGGTAAACAGCCACCCAGTGGGTTTACTTTTTCTGCTTTATACATCGCCATCATTTCTTGGCTCATACGTTGTTTGTCATCACCAATACGCTCACGCATTGCAGCCAGTTTTGGTTGCAGTAAACGCATTTTCGCCATCGAGGTGTACTGTGCTTTAGTCAGCGGGTACATAATACCACGAACGATAAAGGTAATAACGATGATGGCAATACCCCAGTTACCCACAAAACCGTGAATGAATTTCAGCAGTTTAAACAGTGGCTGAGAGATAAACCATAACCAACCATAATCAACGGTTAAGTCTAAATGTGGTGCAACTGCGGCCATTTCAGACTGAATTTCAGGACCAACCCATAATGTTGATGAATAAGTACCTGCACCATTAGCTGCGATAGTCATTGGTTCACTCTTATAACCAATGATGGCAGACTTTTTATCTAGGTCGATGGTATAGAAAGTGCTCTTTTCTGCACTTGCAGGGATCCACGCCGTTGCAAAATATTGTTGCAACATTGCCACCCAGCCACCTTTAGTGGTCAAGTCGAGGTTTTTATCTTCGATGTCACCAAAGCTATATTTTTTATAGTTGTTTTCATCAGAAGAATACGCCGCACCACGATAAGTATGCAGAGCAAAGTTACTGCTACCGGTATCACGCTCTTTTGGTAACTCGATAGTTTGTTTTAACTGACCGAAGAAAGCGAGGCTCAGTGGTTGAGCTGTTGGGTTTTGAATACTGTATTCAACTTCAACAGTATATTGGCCACGTTTTACAATGTACGTTTTCTGATACACAACACCGTTGTTATCAGTAAATGTCATTGGTACGCGCAAGACGTCTTGGCCTTTCTCTAATGTGAAAGTTGTAGAATCTGCGCTATACAGCGGACGTTCGCCATTATTATTTGCTGGGTTGTCTGGGCCATGAAGACCAATCAAACCACTTTGTGCCTGGTAGACAAAACCTGGGTTAGTTTCCAGTAAACGGAAAGGGCTTTCCGAATGAAGGGTCGCAGGATAGGCTAACAGGTCAGCCTCATCGATATCACCACCACGAGTATTGATGCGAATATCCAGTACATCAGTCTTGACTGTGATGAGCTTACCTTGCCCACTGCCAGTTACGGCTTGAGCATCACTGCTTGGCATATCCGCTTGTTGCGAAGTTTGAACAGTTTTAACGTCCTGAGCAACTTTATCGCTCTCCCAGGCCTGCCAAACTAAGAACGACACGAACAACAAAGCGATGAGTAGAAGATTGCGTTGCGAATCCATCGTTATAATTCTCTATTATCATCAGTTTTTCTAGGTGGGACAGGATCATCTCCACCAGCGTGTAAAGGGTGGCATTTTAATACGCGTTTCGCCGTTAACCAACTCCCTTTTAGCATACCAAACCTGCGCAATGCCTCAATTCCGTAATTTGAACAAGTAGGATTGAAGCGACAACGAGGCCCTAACAACGGGCTAATTGCCAGTTGGTAGCCTCTAATCAGCATGATCAGGATTTTTGAGCCAAGCGACGGTGACGACGCCATAACTTATCCAATGCTTCCGTGATCTGTTGATTGTCCAGATTAGCGACCCCTTTCCTTACCAATACCACAAAATCCATTGAAGGCAACTCATGTTGATGCAGACGAAAATATTCACGCGCTAACCGTTTAATACGATTTCGCTCATGAGCTCGTTTAACATTTTTTTTGGCGATGGTAAGACCGATGCGGGGATGCCCCAGCTCGTTTAGGCGACCAAGGATTGTTATCTCTGGGGAACTCGCCCTCTGCGGCTGCTTAAAGACATTATCGAAATGCCTGGGAGTTAACAAACGTAACTCCCGGGTAAAAGCGAGCGTAACCACTTGAATAGAGGGCTAGCTTTATTACTTAGATGAAACGGTCAGACGAGCGCGGCCTTTAGCACGACGGCGAGCCAGAACCTGACGACCATTTTTAGTGGCCATACGAGCACGGAAACCGTGTGAACGGTTGCGCTTCAGTACGGACGGTTGAAAAGTGCGTTTCATAACGATTTCTACCTAACTTTTAAATTTATTACTGATTCAGTAAACGCGTTGGCAACCAGTGGAAACTGATTTACACCTGTGCCTCTATCGCAACAATATAGAAAGAGGCAGGATTGTAATAAAACATAGGGGGTCACGTCAATGAAATGACGCAATCAAACCACTTTTATTTATAGCCTGGCTGACCGGTTTGCCGACATATGTTGTGACAGCCGACGAATGATTACATCCGCATACTGGCTGAAAACCTGCTTTTGCCCCCGCCCTGCCTAACATTAACGTTAAAATAGAGCGATATAGCCCAACAAGTTTACCTCAGTTTCGTGTAAAAATCACATCAGTACTGTACACAGGGAGGAAGATTATACGGACTCCGCCCCAAAGCGCAAGGATCTTCAAGAGATCTAAAAATATTTTTTGATCATACAGAATATTTACCGTAAATCGTCTAAAGTTATCCCCAGCATGTGGAAAAATGACAGCAAATTAAGATAACCCGGTCTATTTCTTCTTTATAACGGATGCCTTATCACATTTACCTGTGGATAAAAAGCATAAAAACTGTGTAAAAGAATGGAGATCTCTGACTAATTTTGCGGTATGATCGCAGGTCTATTTCTGATCTAACGATCGGCAATATGCAGTAAGTAAGAGTTAATCTAAAACATTTTTGGGTCATGCTACTACATGCTATTAAACTACATGCGATTAAAAGTAAGCCCGAGAAATTTCTTTGTTTACATCCGTACTTCTTGTTCCATTGACCTTGTTTAGGGGAGTCCAACGTGTCACTTTCGCTTTGGCAGCAATGTCTTGCCCGATTGCAGGATGAACTACCTGCCACAGAATTCAGTATGTGGATACGCCCCCTTCAAGCTGAATTAAACGACAATACACTGGCACTTTATGCCCCAAATCGTTTCGTTCTCGACTGGGTTAGAGACAAGTACATCAATAATATCAATGAATTATTGAATGACTTTTGTGGAACTGACGCGCCTGCACTACACTTTGAGGTAGGCAACAAACCGATTACAGTCGCACCGGCAGCAACACAAGCTCGTACTGCTCAACAAGTACCTGCGTTTGCCGTTCCGTCAGCCCCAATTAAACCGAGTTGGGACAACTCAGCCAAAGTACAACCAGAAGTTGCTTATCGTTCAAATGTAAACCCTAAGCACACTTTTGATAACTTTGTTGAAGGTAAATCGAATCAATTGGCTCGCGCCGCAGCGAGGCAAGTGGCAGAAAATCCAGGTGGGGCCTACAACCCATTATTTCTTTATGGTGGGACTGGTTTAGGTAAAACCCACTTATTACATGCTGTCGGCAATAGTATTATGCAGCATAAAGCCAACGCTCGCGTGGTTTATATGCATTCAGAACGTTTTGTTCAAGATATGGTCAAAGCTCTACAGAACAACGCAATTGAAGAATTTAAACGTTATTACCGTTCTGTAGATGCATTGCTTATTGACGATATCCAGTTTTTTGCTAACAAAGAGCGCTCGCAAGAAGAGTTTTTCCATACTTTTAATGCGCTACTTGAAGGTAATCAACAAATTATTTTGACCTCCGACCGTTACCCAAAAGAAATTAACGGTGTGGAAGATCGCTTAAAATCGCGTTTTGGCTGGGGTTTAACCGTGGCAATCGAGCCTCCTGAGTTAGAGACTCGCGTGGCGATTTTAATGAAAAAAGCAGATGAAAATGAGATTCAACTTCCGGGTGAAGTGGCCTTTTTCATCGCCAAGCGCCTTCGTTCGAACGTTCGTGAGTTAGAAGGGGCGTTAAATCGTGTCATTGCCAACGCAAACTTTACTGGTCGCGCGATTACTATCGATTTTGTCAGAGAAGCACTGCGTGACCTATTAGCACTACAAGAAAAACTGGTAACTATTGATAATATTCAAAAAACAGTTGCTGAATATTATAAAATTAAAGTAGCAGATTTACTGTCTAAACGCCGTTCCCGTTCTGTCGCACGTCCGCGTCAAATGGCAATGGCACTGGCGAAAGAGCTGACTAACCATAGTTTACCTGAAATCGGGGATGCCTTTGGCGGCCGTGACCATACCACGGTGTTACATGCTTGTCGTAAAATTGAACAATTACGGGAAGAAAGCCATGACATCAAAGAAGATTTTTCTAATTTAATCAGAACATTATCATCTTAATTGCTATGAAATTTACAATAGAACGCGAGCAGTTATTAAAACCGTTACAACAGGTTAGTGGTCCTTTAGGTGGGCGTCCAACTCTGCCTATTTTAGGTAACCTTTTATTACAGGTAAAAGAAGGCACCCTCCAACTCACTGGAACCGACCTTGAAATGGAGATGATGGCCAATGTTGCCCTAACTGGGGAACATGAAATTGGCGCAACGACCGTGCCCGCACGCAAGTTTTTTGATATCTGGCGTGGGTTACCTGAAGGTTCTGAAATTCATGTAGAGCTGAATGATGACAGACTGCTCGTCCGTTCTGGGCGTAGCCGCTTTTCATTATCCACATTGCCGGCCGCTGACTTTCCAAACTTGGATGACTGGCAAAGCGAAGTGGAATTTTCTCTTCCGCAATCAATACTGAAACGTTTAATTGAAGCCACTCAGTTTTCAATGGCGCACCAAGATGTCCGCTATTACCTCAACGGCATGCTATTTGAAACCGAAGATCAAATGCTCAGAACCGTTTCAACCGATGGGCACAGGCTTGCCGTGTGTGCGATGGATATTGGCCAATCGCTACCCTCTCATTCAGTGATAGTACCTCGTAAAGGGGTTATTGAGCTAATGCGTTTGTTAGATGGTGGTGACACCCCTCTACAACTGCAAATCGGCAGTAATAATATTCGCGCTCACGTGGGGGACTTTATCTTTACCTCTAAATTGGTTGATGGCCGTTTTCCTGATTACCGCCGAGTACTACCAAAAAACCCAGATAAAACCTTAGAAGCACGCTGTGATTTACTTAAACAAGCATTTTCGCGCGCGGCTATTTTATCGAATGAAAAATTCCGTGGTGTCCGTCTGTATTTCAGTGAAAACCAATTACGCATCACTGCCAATAACCCAGAGCAAGAAGAAGCTGAAGAAATTGTTGATGTAAGCTACCAAGGTACTGAGATGGAAATTGGCTTTAACGTCAGCTACATCTTAGATGTCTTAAATGCGCTAAAAAGTGAAAATGTGCAACTTCTGTTAACCGACGCCGTTTCCAGTGTGCAGATTGAAGACGCTGATAGTAAAGCAGCCGTGTATGTTGTCATGCCAATGCGCTTGTAATCGGTATTTATGATCCTTTCGCGTTTATTGATCCGTGATTTTCGAAATATTGAAAACGCGGATCTCTCCCTTGCTAATGGGTTCAATTTTTTAATTGGCCCCAATGGGAGCGGAAAAACTAGCATATTGGAAGCCATATATACACTCGGTCATGGTCGTGCATTTCGCAGCATTCAAGCGAACCGGGTTATTCGTCATGAGCAAGAACAATTCATTCTTCATGGTAAACTTAGCCATTTAGATGAACAGCGAAAAGACCTTTCATTAGGTTTAAGCAAAAACCGTGATGGTGACAGTAAAGTTCGAATAGACGGTACTGATGGCCATAAAATTGCAGAACTAGCAAAATTATTGCCAATGCAATTGATTACCCCAGAAGGGTTTACCTTGCTAAACGGTGGCCCTAAATATCGACGGGCTTTTATTGATTGGGGTTGTTTTCACAATGACCCACTGTTTTTTTCAGTATGGTCAGATTTAAAACGGTTATTAAAGCAACGTAATGCCGCTTTACGACAAGTTACCCGTTATGAGCAAATTCGTCATTGGGATAAACAACTGGCACCGCTTTCTGAGCAAATAAGCCAATGGCGCCATGACTATATTGCAGGTATTGCCGAAAATATTGAGCAAACTTGCCAACAATTTTTACCCGAATTTTCACTCTCGGTATCCTTCCAACGTGGTTGGGATAAAGAAATTGATTATTCAGAACAATTAGAGCGCCAATTTGAGCGTGATAGAGCGCTAACCTATACCGCTTCAGGGCCACATAAAGCGGATTTGCGTATACGAGCAAATGGAACCCCTGTTGAAGATATGCTTTCGCGGGGGCAATTGAAGCTACTTATGTGTGCATTAAGGTTAGCGCAGGGTGAATTTTTCACCCATCAGAGCGGGCAACGATGCCTGTATCTACTGGATGATTTTGCTTCTGAACTTGATGCAGGCCGTCGCCAATTGCTGGCAGCCCGCCTCAAAGCTACACAAGCGCAAGTGTTTGTCAGTGCCATTACACCTGAGCAAGTTAATGATATGATAGATGCAAATAGCAAGATGTTTAGTGTAGAACATGGCAAAATAGAAGTTCAACCTCAGGAATAGAAAGAGCAGGAAACGTTGATGTCGAATACATATGACTCCTCAAGTATCAAGGTATTAAAAGGACTGGATGCGGTGCGTAAGCGCCCGGGCATGTATATCGGTGATACAGACGATGGAACAGGTCTTCATCACATGGTTTTCGAGGTTGTCGACAACGCTATCGACGAAGCCCTCGCAGGCTTTTGTGATGATATCGTGATCACTATCCATGCCGATAACTCTATCTCCGTACAGGATGATGGACGTGGTATCCCTACAGGTATCCACGAAGAAGAAGGCGTCTCCGCCGCAGAGGTTATCATGACCGTTCTGCACGCTGGCGGAAAATTTGATGACAACTCCTATAAAGTCTCCGGCGGTTTGCACGGTGTTGGGGTTTCCGTTGTTAACGCCTTATCTGAAAAATTAGAATTAGTTATCCGCCGTGATGGCAAAGTTCATGAGCAAATCTACAAACACGGTGAGCCTCAAGGGCCTCTGACTGTAGTCGGCGAAACCGACCAAACAGGAACACGCGTTCGTTTTTGGCCAAGCATGGACACCTTCAAAGGTGTGACTGAATTTGAATACGACGTCTTAGCAAAACGCTTACGTGAGTTATCGTTCCTAAACTCAGGTGTTTCTATTAAGCTCGTCGATAAACGCGATGGCAAAGAAGACCATTTCCATTATGAAGGCGGTATTAAAGCCTTTGTTGAGTATTTAAGCCGTAACAAAACCCCTATCCACCCTTCTGTCTTTTATTTTTCAACTGAAAAAGACGGTATTGGCGTCGAAGTTTCAATGCAGTGGAATGATGGTTTCCAAGAAAACGTATACTGCTTCACCAATAACATTCCTCAGCGTGATGGGGGAACTCACCTCGCTGGTTTCCGTGCAGCAATGACGCGTACATTGAATAACTACATGGAAAAAGAAGGCTACCAGAAGAAAAGCAAAGTCAACGCAACTGGTGACGATGCACGTGAAGGCCTGATTGCCGTTATTTCAGTGAAAGTTCCAGACCCTAAATTCTCATCACAAACCAAAGAAAAATTAGTCTCTTCCGAAGTGAAAACTGCGGTTGAAACGATGATGAATGAGAAATTAGTTGAGTATTTACTGGAAAACCCAAACGACGCGAAAATCGTTGTGGGTAAAATCATCGATGCAGCACGCGCACGTGAAGCAGCACGTAAAGCCCGCGAAATGACTCGCCGTAAAGGCGCGTTAGACTTAGCTGGCTTGCCAGGTAAACTGGCTGACTGCCAAGAACGTGACCCTGCGCTATCTGAACTGTACCTTGTGGAAGGGGACTCCGCGGGCGGCTCTGCAAAACAAGGCCGTAACCGTAAGAACCAAGCCATTTTGCCACTGAAAGGTAAAATTCTAAACGTAGAGAAAGCGCGTTTCGATAAAATGCTTTCTTCACAAGAGGTTGCAACCCTGATTACGGCATTAGGTTGTGGTATTGGTCGCGATGAATATAACCCAGACAAACTGCGTTATCACAGCATCATTATCATGACGGATGCGGACGTCGATGGTTCGCACATTCGTACGTTACTGTTGACCTTCTTCTACCGCCAAATGCCTGAAATTGTTGAACGTGGTCATATCTTTATCGCTCAACCACCACTGTATAAAGTGAAACGTGGTAAACAAGAGCAATACATTAAAGATGACGATGCGATGGACGATTACCTGATTTCTATCGCACTTGATGGTGCTGAACTTCATTTAAGTGCCGAAGCTCCAGCAATGAAAGGCGAAGAACTGGAAAAACTGGTTGTCGAATATAATGCCGCACACCGTATTATTCGTCGTCTTGAGCGCCTTTACCCTCAAGCCCTACTTAACAGCTTGGTTTATCAGTCAACCTTGACTGAAGATGATTTAAAAGTCAGCGAAAAAGTGGAAGAATGGGCTAAAACTCTGGTTAAGCGCTTAGAAGATAACGAGCAATTCGGTAGCACATATAGTTATACCATTAACGAAAACCGTGAACGTCAATTATTCGAACCAACTATTCGTATTCGCACCCATGGTGTTGATACCGACTATAATCTCGATTTTGATTTTGTTCATGGCAGTGAATACCGCCGTATCACTCATTTAGGTGACTTAATCAGTGGCTTAATTGAAGAAGGTGCTTACATCAAGCGTGGTGAACGCCGTCAAGATATCAGTAACTTCGAAGAAGCTTTGGCTTGGTTAACACGTGAGTCACGTCGCGGCCTATACGTACAGCGTTATAAAGGTCTTGGTGAAATGAACCCTGAGCAACTTTGGGAAACCACCATGAACCCTGAGACGCGCCGTATGATGCGTGTAACGGTGAAAGATGCAATTGCAACCGACTTACTATTCACCACATTAATGGGTGATGCTGTTGAGCCGCGCCGTGCATTTATCGAAGAGAATGCATTAAAAGCAGCAAATATTGATATTTAACTATTCTGCTAATTAAACGTTATTCAATAACCCCATACGAAAGTTTGGGGTTATTTTTTATGATTTTTTTTATAGCTATTATTTTATTTTTACCATTTAATCCAACCAATAATAAAATAATAAAAAAACAAAACCAATCAATAAAAAGCCTCTTCGTAAAAAACAAAACAATTAAAAATAAAACTTATCACTTTAATTAATAACGGTTTTTTATTTTTAAAACTGTCATAAAAGATAAATATATTATAAATAAACTCCGCCAAATGAAGTTTTTACCAATAGCATCGGCGGAGTTATAATGAGAAAAATTTTTATTTCAGCATCAATGACCTTATTGCCATTCATATTCACCAATACTCTAACAGCAAAAACGAATCTTTTAGAATTAGAGAAAAATATTATCGATACAAGAAATGCATGGCTTGAAGATATAAAGCACAATATTATTAATGATACACCTAAAGAAGGTAGCGAAGTTGCTGAGCAAGATAGGCTGATTAGTAACGAATACATCAATATTACAGGTGAAAGGAAAAATTTAGCACTCGCGGATAAATCCCAAAACTCAGGTTATTTATTTAATAGTTATCAAACCATCCTGTTTGGCGAACATGATATTAACCTAAGAAACCATAGCCAATACAAAGAAATCAATTTATTACATGACACAAGTACTCGTGCTTATGATGAAAAAAAGCAGCGTACTCGGTCAGTCGATTTTATTCTTAAAGACCATTTTAAACGCGGTCGCCCTTATCAAGTGTTGAATGATGAAGGCCATTATATTGCGGGCTACTCACAAATACAGGGCTCATCTTACCCTAGTGGCCATACATGGAATGGTTTTAAACAAGCTGCCGTATTAGCGATGATTTTCCCTGAAAAAGGCAGTGAAACGTTCAACCGAGCGATTGAATACGGTGAAAGCCGCGTGATTGTTGGCGCACACTTCGCCACCGATACCATCGCTTCCCGTGTAGGTAATTATTATTTATTATCACAGCTACTATCCGATGAAAAAAACACCAAATTCATTGTTGAATCGGCAAAAAATATTCGTAATGACATTTCATCATCATGTTCAAATAACATACAAAATTGCCTAACCGTTTCTTCCCCTATTACCAATGACCGCATTGGTTATTATGGAAAAAAAGAAATACAAGATACACCAATGATCGCCCCTAAAAATATCCCTAAAACGGCGGGTTATTTACTTCGATTACGTTTCCCTTACTTGAATAATGCACAATGGAATAATATTTTAGCCAGCACGGCATATCCAAGCCAGTCAATTGCGGGTTGGAATATCAAAGAAAATGATCCGAACTCTTATTGGGGATTAATTAACCTACCTACGGCTTATCATGGCCCCGCTTATTTATATGAAAACTTTATCGTCAACCAAAACACTAATGACTTTGATATTGCTAATTTTGGAAAGTTAGATGAATGGACAAACAATATACAAGGCACAGGAAAGTTAACGAAACAGGGCCAAGGAACATTAGTATTATCTGGTAACAATACCTTCGCAGGCTTTACAGTAAACCAAGGCCATTTAGTCTTAACGGGTGAAAATAAATACTCGCAAAAATCCTATATTAATGGCGGAATCGTCACCCTGAAAAAAACCTTAAACTCTTCATTAGATATTAATAAAGGCGCGCTGGTCCTAGATAACGGCAAAATCGGAGCTTCCGTTAATATTAACCACCACGGTTTACTAACGGGCAATGGAAGCATTCATCAATTAACCGCCAACCAAGGCGCTGTTGTTGCACCAGGCCATTCAGTTGGCACAATTAATATTGTTGATTCCGTGAGTTTTGCACCAGATAGCCATTATTTGGTTGAAATCAATCCAGCAGGTAAAAACGATAAGATCATCAGCCAAGGCTCAGCTTCATTAAAGGGAGGGACCGTCAGTGTCACTCTTGAAAATCAAAATAGCCCGCTTTCTAAGCAAGATATCAACCAACTATTTGATACACAATATACGATATTAACTGCTCAAAAAGGGATTGATGGCCAATTTGATGCCGTTGTACCTAATTACCAGTTTATTGGAACGACGCTAAATTACTCCCCCAAAGAAGTCACACTTAAAATAGGGCGTAATAACACGGCATTTTCCAGCACGGCAGCAACACAAAACCAAATCGCAGTGGCTGAAGCCATTGAAACACTTCCTACGCACCATGCGCTTTATGAACAAACGTTGAAAAGCCAAACAAAACAACAAGCTCAAACGATATTTAGCAATGTCACAGGCCAAATATACGCTGACGTATTATCCAATCAAATAAATAATAGCCGTCAGATTAAAGAAACACTACTTGAGCAAGCTCGCTTATCTGAATCATGGGGTAGCGAAAACAAAAGCAATGTGTGGGTCAAAATGCTCTATGATTGGGATAAAACGACCGACGATAACAATGCCACTGGGTATAAATCATCAAATTATGGTTTATTGCTTGGGGCAAATCGACGTTTTATTAATGAAAAAATGACATTAGGTATCGCCGCAGGTTTTAGCCAAAGTGACTTATCTAACCACTTTGACCACGCTAACAGTAATAACTACCATGCCGCCATTTATGGTAGCGCTTTATGGCAACCTATCGCGGTTCGTGCAGGGCTCGGTCACACTTCACATCTCATTCATACCGAACGCTCAATCAGTGATGGTACAAGTCACTCATCGAGCTATTATACCAATACACATCAAGCATTTATGGAGCTGGCCTATCCAATTAACTCAAAAGGGATAAATATTGAGCCATTTACCAATCTCACTTATATCAGCGCAATGAATCATGCTATTAATGAGAACATCAACAGCACATCACTACAGGCACGTAAACAGCGCATCAATACGGTGTTATCAACCCTTGGGCTACGCCTTGATAACCAATGGAAATTGAGTAAAACATCAAATATCGGTTTACACGGTGAGCTTAACTGGCAATATCAATACGGGAATTTAAATAGAGGACTAAAATTGAATTTTACCGATACCGCGAGCTCATTTACAACACATAGTGTTCCTGCATCACGCCATGGTGTCGCATTAAAAGTCGGTACCGATATCAATATAAAAGAAAATACTAAGCTATCAATTAATTATAATAAATTTTTATCAAAAAATTATCACGATAACAATATTGATGCCAAAATTGCGGTAACTTTCTAACTCAATACTTTACCTCCCCTCGCAACTTGTGGGGGGCAGGTCATGACTAAACATCACGAGATTTTACAGTTTTTTACGCCACTATTTTGATTATCTTATCTTTTTTTATGTTATAAACAAACAACGCCCTAAGTTAATTAGATGTTAATTAACTATTTTTTAATTGTCTCTATAACCTCAGGTAAGGTCAAAAATACGTAAAATAACACTATGATACGCCAACTTATTATTTCAATTTATGCATTATTGATATCTATCACCCCTGTATTTTTCAGTGGAGATGCCAGCATTATGGCTGACATTGCCATCGTCATTTCAGGAGCGCTGATAATACTGTTATGTGCCGGTATTTATCGCTTTTTGCTTGGCAAAATTTTCACTGTGTTTGTTTCACTCCTGTGGGCTCTCAATTTATCTGTTTCATTCTTCTTTTATCAAAAACACGATATCCGCTTTTCTTCTTCGATTGCAGAAACTTTTATCAATACCAATAGCAGTGAAACCGTAGGAATGCTTTCCTATAACATTGGTTATGTTATTTTTTATTTATTTGTTTTTTCTGCTTATTTAGCATGTATTCATCAATGTGCAAAATACATGAATCGTCGTATAACAACGACAAGTATGGCTCTACTTTGTGGCTATCTATTAGCTATTCCAACCTATTACGCCTCATTACTAAGCAAGCCTGATAGCGCGTTATTGATCACAGAAAAATACTTCTTAAATACCCCTTTCTACAATGCGGCGGCTTTAGTCAAAAATTTATATGAAAACAGAGGCATAAAAAAAATATCATCACAAAAGGTCGCATTTAACTACCAGAAAAAAGCGTCTGAAACTGAAATCTATGTGCTTGTCATTGGTGAGTCATTGCGCCGTGATCATATGGGTTTTTACGGCTATCAGTATGATACAACGCCTAACTTAAATAAGCGCAAATCACAAATATTGGCGTTTCAACAAGCTTATTCCCCTGCACCTGTGACTATCTTGTCAGTCCCTATTTCACTGTCTAATATTCGCTTTGAGCAAATGCAGGATAAATCACACTATTCGGACAATATCATTTCATTAGCCAATCATGCGGGCTTTAAAACCTATTGGGTCAGCAACCAGGGAAAAACCAATAAACGTACCAGTATCATTTCTGCTATTGCTTCTATGTCACAAAAGAAAACGTGGAACGAATTTGTCGGCTACGATGAAGAGCTGCAAGATGACTTCAATAACGCGATCAATGACCCTACTGATAAGAAAAAACTCATTGTGTTACATACTTATGGCAGCCATGAACCTGCCTGTAACCGCTTTCCTGAAGATGAGCTAAAAACATTTAGTGGCCAAGACGATGACGATTGCTATGACAGTTCAATTGCTTATACCGATAAATTTATCGAAAGCCTAATGCAACAACTCGAAGGGAAACCTGCGACTTTGATGTACTATTCAGACCACGCATTACAACGCCTAGACAGCGATAACAATATTCACTACCACCATGGCGTTAACAACCCAAGAAAAGAAGCCTATGAAATCCCCTTGCTGATTTGGTACAGTCAAAGCGCCAGTAAACCAAGTATCAGCCCAGAAAATTTACAGTCTCCCTATTCTACTGCGAATAATTATTGGCTAATCAGTGATTGGCTTAATATACAACAAGGTTCACAGCAAGCTTGCTTATCACCTTTACGTGAATGTTATCAACCCAATAAAAATATTCAGGTAATCGATGGCAATCGAAATATTTTATCCATTAGCCAATTACCTTCTGAGACGATAGATCCACAATAAAACTCGATATTTTGCGAATATTTGCCCATAGTTAACAAATATGAATCCTGCTTACCTATCGAGGTTTTAATGTTCGATTTAGTTTTTTTACGTGAATTACTGGTGTCTAGTGTTCACGTACTCCAGTTACTTTTAGAAGCAATTTCAGTCATCTGCGTGGTGATTGGGTTAATCAAGACCCTAATCGTGTGGATGAAAACCCAAAAAGCACGTACCGCTCGCTATTGTTTTGGTGATTGGTTAGCGACTGCATTGGAGTTCCAACTCGCTGCGGATATTTTAGCAACGACCGTCGACCCTGATTTAGATAGCCTCATCAAATTAGGTATTATTGCCGTGATCCGAACATTCTTGAACTACTTCTTGGCAAAAGAGTTAGAACACCAGCCACCGCAGAATGAACCTGATCGTCAGTAATTTAGGTACAAAAAAACCTGCATATTGAATTATGCAGGTTTATCGAATACGACTTATCGCTGTGCCGCGCTTATAATAAAATTCTTAGCATACGGCGAAGAGGCTCGGCGGCTCCCCACAATAATTGGTCACCAACCGTAAAGGCAGATAAGTATTCAGGGCCCATATTCAGTTTACGCAAGCGACCAACAGGGGTGCTAAGCGTACCAGTGACTGCCGCTGGAGTTAACTCACGCATAGTGATTTCGCGGTCATTAGGAACCACTTTCACCCAATCATTATGTGATGCAAGCAATTGCTCAACTTCATTCAACGGAACATCTTTTTTCAGCTTCAATGTGAAAGCTTGGCTATGACAGCGCAGCGCACCAATACGTACACATAAACCATCAACTGGAATAATGTTATTACCTGTTGCAAGAATTTTGTTCGTTTCCGCTTGGCCTTTCCATTCTTCACGGCTTTGACCGTTTTCTAATGCTTTATCAATCCATGGGATCAGGCTGCCCGCTAATGGTACACCGAACGCATCCGTTGGCATTGTGCCACTACGAGTGAAATCTGTGACTTTTTTCTCAATATCTAAAATAGCAGAAGCTGGGTCTTGGAGTTCTTTAGCGACCTGAGTATGTAAAGACCCCATTTGTGCCAGAAGCTCACGCATATTACGAGCCCCTGCCCCTGATGCCGCTTGATAAGTTGCAACAGATGCCCATTCCACTAAATTATTAGTGAACAACCCACCTAAAGACATCAACATCAGGCTTACCGTACAGTTACCACCAACAAAGGTCTTAATGCCTTTATTTAACCCATCTTGGATATGTTGGTTATTCACTGGGTCAAGAATAATGATCGCGTCATCTTTCATACGTAATGAAGACGCCGCATCAATCCAGTAACCATTCCAACCAGACTCACGAAGTTTAGGATAAACTTCATTAGTGTAATCACCACCTTGGCAGCTAATAATAATATCCAGCGCTTTTAATGCATCAATATCAAAGGCATCCTGTAAAACACCACGATGACCACCGTAAACAGGTGCTTCGGCACCATGTTGTGATGTGGTAAAGAAAACAGGATGAATCGCATCAAAATCACGTTCTTCTACCATTCTCTGCATCAATACTGAGCCGACCATTCCTCGCCAGCCAACAAACCCTACATTTTTCATTTTTACTCACCCTGTTCGTTTAAATTTTTACCAAGAAATTTCTAGTTTCGACTCCACAAAGTAAATACCGTCATTGTTATCATTCATTCAGTATTCACAAAAATTGAAGCTAGAAATTTTTCGGATGTATTAAACCTGACAAAATATGCATCTATGTGCAAGTGAATTTCATCACTAATAATAAGAAGATTAGTAATCATGCTAATAATCGAGGGAATCAGTGGACAAAAAAACAAATAAAAAAAGCCACGGCAGAGAGCAATAATCTGCAATGGCTAAGCAAATAGAATATAAAGCGATACAGGAAATTTTATAATTATATTTAAATTCAATAGTTAACGTTTTTTCTTACAGCCTTGAACCGCTTTAAAGCGCGGGTTTGTTTTACAAATGACATACACCCGCCCACGACGGCGAACAATTTGGCAATCTGGATGACGGGTTTTTGCCGTTTTTAATGAACTCAGTACTTTCATCTTTATTTACCCTCTGACTGTAAAAAACGACCAAAGCGTTTCTGGAACTGTGCCGTTTTACCTTCCTGAGAAATCATTTTCTGTTTACCGGTATAAAACGGATGTGACTGAGAAGAGACATCAAGCGTGACATATGGAAATATTTCACCCTCATACTCGATTGTTTTTTCAGTTTTTATTGTTGAACCTACTTTAAAATAGGCGTCTGCACTTGTGTCATGGAAAACCACGGTGCGGTATTGTGGATGGATCCCCTGTTTCATAATAACCACCTAAATGTAATGTTATAATATAACAATACATTTTTTTAAAAAGCGATGCAATAACTTTGTCGACAATAATAATGATTATCAATCAAGTAATTGTTTTATATGCATTAATCTCTTAGTTATTAGTCATGTCATTATAGATAATCTTTATTTGATACTGTGTTTGTCTGTTGATTGATAGTTTTATCGAGAAGTATCCCAATCAATAAGGACTCCTATGACATCGATACCCGATAGAACTCAGTGTGCAATTACACACAGACCGAATTCAACAGTACCCGATACCAACCTAGCCTTGGAAAAAATAATATCGATTAAAAATGCTCCGCTACAGAGCACTCCCAATAATATTGGTAACAACATTTCTGTACTACCTAATGACGGCAGAACCAAAGGGGCGTCTTCATTTCATATAATGACGTCCCCCTCCAGCGATGATGTAGATGGCTCACTTTTGGGCAAACATACAGAAAAAAGAATTCCTGGAGATCAATTCCAATTAGCTACTGCTTATTCAAATAAATTTAATATAGGGAAAAAAGAACCGATAACCTATTTTGATAGTGTCACAGTTATTGGTGACAGCTTATCTGACTCTGAAGGAAGGATGCATAAAAAGTCGTGTGGATTACTCACTAATGCTAACCAATACTATGATGGACGGTTCACTAATGGTTTTACATGGCCTGAGTTTCTCACCATGCCAAATACGATGCTAAGCCATTCCGGTAAAGGTAAAGTTACACTCATGAATAAGTCGGAAGGTGGCTCAACTTGTGCACCTTATTTTAAGTCCACACTTCACCCTCAATTTGCCATACTTTCAAATATCGAAAAACAAACAAGACACCTTAAGTTTGATGACAAAAGTTTAAATATTATTTTTCTTGGTGCCAATGACTATATGACCTTTTCGAAAAAAAATGTCAATGTTGTTATCTCTAGTCAAGAAAAAATAATCAAAAAAATGATCAAAAATGGTGCGAAAAATATTCTAGTGATGGGGCTTCCTGATCTATCCCAAACCCCTGCAATAAAAACCAGATCACCGAAAAAACAACGAAAAATACAAAATCTCAGCATAGAGCATAATAATAAGCTTCAGACTATAATTAACCAATTGAAATTAAACAAAAATATTAATATTAATTACTTTAATATTAATAACGTAATGAAAAAGATAACGAGTGTAGTTGGCGACATAAATAAAAACTCACCGGGAGCATATAATATAGAAAAAGCTTTTACTAATGGTTATATTCGCCGTGATAATACCGCCCCATTAGAAATTGACCCCCATTATGTTTTTATCGATGATGTTCATCCTACTCAGGAAGTCCATAACATTATTGCAATGGAATTGCATAATTTTATCTTAGAAAAGTACAACCCACTAAACAACAAAAAATAATGTTTTATTTATCAATCAAGGCTAGTAGGTATCTGCTAACTTTGATTGATAATGCGAGATAAAAGCGTGATTTTCTCACTTTGTTTTATCATGAGAAAATCAATAACTTATTTGACTTGCCTCCAAGCATTGCATGTTTGTCAGCTGTCTGTGGCTAGCTTCATGTGAATATAAAAATAAATATTAAATCAATAATTCTTTCATCAAATAACTTTTGTATAATCAGGTTAATTAGCACTTTCATTTATTATTTATCATATAGATACATGATACATAAATAACTAAAGGATGATGAAAATGTATTACGGCTTTGACATGGGCGGGACAAAAATTGAGCTTGCCGTCTTTGACAACGAATTAAATCAGGTCTGGCAAAAGCGTGTTCCTACCCCCAAAGATGACTACCAAACGCTCTTAAATACGTTTCTCGAACTCACACTCGAAGCAGATGAAAAATTTAATTGCCAAGGAAAAGTTGGTGTTGGCGTCCCCGGTATCGTAAACCATGCTGAAGGAACCGTATTTACAACCAATGTCCCTACTGCACAATACAAACCTTTAATTCATGATCTTGCTAATATATTACAACGCCCAGTAAAAGTGGAAAATGATGCAAATTGCTTTGCATTATCAGAAGCTTGGGACCCTGATTTCAAACGCTACCCTACCGTCCTTGGTTTAATTTTAGGGACTGGTGTGGGCGGTGGGTTTATTATAAATGGCAAAGTTTTATCCGGTAAAAATGGAATCGCTGGAGAAATTGGCCATATGAACCTCAGCGTTCGTGGAGCCAAGCTGTTAGGGGAAAAAGTTCCTGAAATAACTTGCGGCTGTGGCCAAACTGCTTGTTTTGAAACCTACCTATCAGGCCCAGGCTTTGAGCGTATTTATTCCTCATTCACCAATGAAAAACGTTCCGCTATCGAAATTATCGAACAATATAAACAAGGTGATATTCAAGCAAAAGAACATGTTAACCGCTATATGTCATTACTTGCGATGTTTATGGGGCAAATTGTCACTGTTTTTGACCCCGATTTAGTGGTTATTGGCGGAGGTTTGTCACAGTTTGAAGAAATCTATAAACAACTACCAGAAGTGCTTCCACAATACCTTTATGGCATCGCAACACTACCTGCAATTGAAAAAGCACGTTATGGTGACTCTGGAGGTGCACGAGGTGCGGCATTCCTGAACTTGATAGACTAATCTTACTTTTTTGCGCTTCATAGATGCTTTAAACAGTGAAGCGCAAATTTATCACCTTAATCAACTCTATTCTCCCCATTTTGTACTTTAAACCCCCATTCTTTGTTTGAGAATGATTATCATCAACTTAACGATTAATGGTAAAATTCTCTCCTATCAATGCCCTGTTATTATCAATAAGACTTTAGGAATAACTTCACCAAATAAAACTGGATAAACAACCAGTATTATAAGAAACTCCCAAAAAATAAAAGTGCTTATAGACTAGTCTGATACTGCTATTAATTAAAAAATATATTATTAAGTTAAATTATTTTATGGTGATAAATTAAACAAACGTTACTTTTCACGTAAACTCAATAATGTATTAATAATAAAGAGAAAACCCTATGAGTTTGTTTTTCCATAACAGTTTGATGTTCCCAACAATTATCTTTAGTGGTTTGCTAATCATTGTTTTATTTTATTGGTTATGTGCCGCTTTTGGTTTATTGGATATCGACGTATTTAATATTGATACCGAATTTGATGCCGGTATTGATGCAACCGGTTTTGCTGGCTGGTTAACTAAGCTTGGCTTAGCAGGGATCCCTGTCACCATTATTGTCACGTTATTTACTCTTTTTGGCTGGATAATCAGTTATTTCAGCGTACATATCTTTATTCGCTTCATTGATACTGACTTATTACGCTATCTCGTCAGCTTCGCCGTTTTTGCGATCACCCTATTTATCTCTCTTCATTTAACTGCTTTGTGCTTAAAACCTGTGCGCAAAAAACTAATAAGCCTCAATAAACCAAAAACAGTACAACAGCTTATTGGTAAATACGCCACCGTGCGGTCAGGAGCGGTAACTGAACAAAATGGCGAGGCACTATTAGAAGATGGTGGAGCGGGGTTAATTCTACAAATACGCGCCCCATCCTCAGAACAGTTAAAACGCGGTGATCGTGTTGTCATCATTAGCTATGACGCAGCATCGCACAGTTATCAAGTTGTCAGTGAAAATGAATTTCGCCACGGATAACTTCTCTTTTTAAAAATAAATATCTTGCTTGCATAATCGAAATGACGTCATCGTCAGAACCAATGGAGAATCAATATGGACTTGGCTGCACTAATGCCCTTTTTAACAATTATCGGAGGGATCATCCTAGTTATTTTAGGGTTCTTTGGGTTATTCAAAGCCTTCTATATCAAAGTCCCACAAGGTACTGCTTTGATTGTCAATGACATGTCATCACAGCCTAAAGTGCATTTTACAGGGGCATTAGTTTACCCTGTCATCTACAAAAAAGAATTCATGCGTATTTCTTTGCTAACACTTGAAGTTGATCGCCGCGGTAAAGATGGCTTGATTTGTCATGATAACTTACGTGCTGATATCACCGTTGCTTTCTATTTGCGAGTGAATGAAACGACGGAAGACGTGCTGAAAGTTGCAAAAGCTATCGGTGTTGACCGTGCATCAGACCATCAAGCGGTCAGCACGTTATTCAGTGCAAAATTCTCTGAAGCTTTAAAAACAGTAGGTAAGCAACTGGATTTAGCCACTTTATTTGAAAACCGACAAGACTTCCGTGACCGCATTGTTGATGTGATAGGAAAGGACCTTAACGGCTACGCCCTTGAAGATGTGGCGATTGATTATCTAGAACAAACACCTAAATCAGCCTTAGACCCAAATAATATCTTTGACTCCGAAGGTATTCGTAAAATTACTGAAATCACCGCAATTCACAATATTGAGACCAACCAAAAAGAGCGTGACCAAGAGCTCGCAATTCAAAAGAAAAACGTTGAAACCCGCGAAGCAAGTTTAGCTTTAGAGCGCCAACAAGCCGATGCCGAAGCTCGCCAAAAACGTGAAATTGATAATATTCGTGCCCGTGAACAAGCTGAAACTTTACGTGTTCAAGAAGAAGAACGCCTTAAAGCAGAGCAAGCGCGTATTCAAACCCAGCAAGAAATTGAAATCCGTGAAGAAAACCGCATGCGTGAAGTTGAAGTCGCTCAACAAAACCGTACTCGTGCTGTAGCTATCGAAGAAGAGCGAGTGAGCCGCGCACGTGAGCTTGAAATTGTTGCCCGTGAAAGAGAAGTTGAATTACAGCGCATAGAAAAAGAAAAAGCACTCGAAGAAGAACGCAAAAATATCTCCAATGTTATACGTGAACGTGTAGCAGTTGAAAAAACCGTGGCACAGGAAGAGGAACGAATCAAAGAAGTTCGTGAAGTCTCTGAAGCTGAACGTATGCGCCAAGTCACAGTGATTAATGCACAAGCAGAAGCGGAAGAATCGTTAGTTCGCCAAGTGAAAAAAGCCGAAGCCGATGAAGCCAGTGCTAAGCACCGTGCAGAAGAAATAAGCACCATGGCACAAGCAGAATTAGAAGCATCAGCAAAACAAGCTGAAGCCAAAAAACGCTTAGCTGAAGGGGTTGAAGCCGAACATGCGGCATTAGGTTTAGCAGAAGCTCGAGTTCGCCAAGCAACCGCAGAGGCAGAAGAAAAAGAAGGTCTTGTTCTTGCCAACATTACAGCTGAGAAATTGTTAGCGGAAGCACGTGGGCTGAAAGAAAAAGGCTTAACAGAAGCTCAGGTAATGGAAGCCAAAGCCAAAGCAGAACAACAACAAGGATTTGCTGAAGCGAAAATCCTTGAAGAGAAATTAGCCGCTCAAGCTCGTGGTGAAGAACAACAAGCCAATGCCAAAGAAAAACTAGGCTTGGCTGATGCGAAAGTACTGGAAGAAAAACTGGCAGCTCAAGCTCGAGGAGAAGGCCAATTAGGTTCAGCACAAGCAGAAGTTATCCGCCAACGCTTGAAAGCTGAAGCCGATGGTTTAACTGACAAATTTAAATCTATGGATCATCTCAGCGATACCGCTCGCTCTCATGAAGAGTTTCGTATGCGCCTTGAGAAAGAATTTGAACAAGCCATGGCATCTATCGACGCCAATAAAGAAATTGCCCGGGAGCAAGCTGATGTATTGGCTGCAGCGCTTAGCAAAACCAATATTGAAATTGTGGGCGGTGATGGCAGCTTCTTCAACACCTTCTCTAAAGCACTAAGCCTCGGAAAAGCCGTTGATGGTTTTATGGATAAAAGCAGTTTCGCAAAAGAAAATGTTGAAAAACTCATTAATCGTAGCAAAGAAGACAAAAAAGTTGATATTGCCGCATTATTGAAAAACCCCGAAGTTCAAGATCTTATAAACGGTTTTATGGCAGCTAAAGGGGCTAATCAGCCAGCAAAAACGGTTATATCAAAACCGATTCCACCAACGGATGACCAACTGTAAACCTTTAGCACATTGGGGTAGTGAACCTACCCCTATTGTTTTTCATTTTTATTGTCTTAGTTAAGGGAATTCGCTGCGCAATGTCAGATATTCAGGATACGGATCGCGAACAAGAAATACTCGATAGTGCTGTTGCAGAAGGTGGTGCTTATGAAATATTACGCAAACGCCTGACCGACCAAGGGCAACAACTTCATCAAAAAGCCGCTCAACTCAATGAAATGCGGTTGGATGAATTCGGCCAGAGCCAAATGGATATCATTGGCCGCATTCGCATTCGTACTGAAAATAATTGCCAAGCAAGGGACATTGTCCGCGTTGGCGAGTGGCTTTTATTTGGCTATAACGTATTCCTCGGCCTAAAAAAAGAAACGCACCTCGAAGATGTATTTTCACTATATCGGTTAATTGAAAACGACAATGAGTTTGATGTTGAAGCAGTCCCTTATGAAGATACCTTCTTGAGTGATAATCGCTTTGTTCAAGATTTTACTGAACTCTATACCTATTATAAGAACACACAGTTACTGCAACTTGTTGAACGGGACGGCAAACTTCTTGCTAGTTTTCAAATTGGCGATCGCATCACGGACGTGCGAGTTTTTCGCTGGTCAATCTCCAGCGACAAACGCAAAATTGAGTATATTGATAACCGGGGTGAACGCGATATCGCCCTCCCACCAGCCTATGACTTTGAATGGCAAAAAACCACGCGAGAAGACACCGTTAACGGCCGATACCCTCACATCAATATTCTTGACACCGTATTCATTGAAACTATCGGCGGTGATTTAACCATCAAGTGTGAAAATAACACTGAAGATGGTTTGGGGATTTACCGAGAAGCGGTTCTTGATAAAAACCAATCACTAGACGACGCCCAAATTGAATACGCACAAACTGGCAGTTTAATTATCTTAAAAGTTTTACCTTATCGGGAAGAAACTTGGCGTTATTTAGTTTACAACACGCTATCTCAATCTGTACAACGTATTGATGCTATTGGGCAAGCGTGCGTCCAGTTACCAGAAGATCACGGTATTATTTTCCCTGGCGGCTACTACTTACAAAATGGTGATTATAAAACGTTTGAACAGCCTATGGGTGGAATGCGTTTTCGCCGTTTACGTCGTTCCCCAAATGGAGAGGATGTTCTATATGTTTTCTATTCACCAAATCAAGGTCGTATTGCCCTATTCAATTACAATTTAATTGAACGAACACTTTCAATTCCACTCATTGGGCATGGTTATGCCATGCTGGAAGATGGAAAAATGGTGTTATTTGAGGGCGAAGGGGAAGAAGCGACTCGCGTTCACCCAATGCAAGTTTGGCAGACCCCATTTTACTCAGAAGAGTTTGCCGACAAACAGCCTACTCGTAGCGGTTTTTTAGGCCGTATAGGCAATGCAGACTTAGTTCGTGGTATTTCTGAAATATTGCATGTATCCAAAGAAATAGAAGGCAGCCAAATTTCTATTGCTCGCTACGAACAACTCAGCCAACGAGCAAAAAATTTACTGGATATTTATTACTGGTTTGGTGATGAGCAATGCCTTGGTATTGGTAAATTGCTTAAAGAAATCACTCAAACAAGTGAACTCGTCCTTGATGAATATGAAAAGGTCGAAAGCATACGGCAGCAATCTGCCAAATCAATGAATGAAGCCATCAGCCACCAAAAATCACTGCTTTCATTAACATTGCCTGAAAGTTGGGCTGATATTCAACAATTTGTTGATGGCTTAAATGCCCTGAGTGCTCAACGCGGTCACTTGATTTCACTGCGTGAATTTCGCTATATGGATTTAGAAAGACTTAGCGAAATGGAAAGCGAAATAGAGAAAAATCAACAATATGTATCACAAGAAACCGCTGTTTTTCTTGCTAGTGATAAAGCGTTACAGCCCTTTAAAACACAATTAACTGTTTTCGAAGAACAAATAGAAAAAGCCCAAAACAGTGCCCAGCTAGACATTCCCATGAAAGATATGGAAAAAATGTCTGCTGACTTAGATATGCTTTCAAACCTAATGGCATCACTAAGCTTCAACGATGTTACACAACAAACCCACATTATTGATGCTATTTCGCAAATCTATGCTCAGCTAAACCAATCTCGAGCTCGCTTACAACAAAAACGAAAATCACAAAGCAGTGTGGAAACAGTCGCTCAATTTGGCGCACAATTTCGCCTATTCAGCCAAGGCATAACCAATGCACTGTCTCTTGCCACCGACCCTGAACGTTGTGATGATCAGCTATCAAGATTACTCGTTCAGTTAGAAGAGCTCGAAAGCCAATTTAGCAGCCATGATGAATTTCTTGATGATATCTTAGCTAAGCGTGAAGAATTACTCGAAACCTTTGAGTCTCATAAACAAGTTCTTATTGATGATCGCCAACGCCGCGCACAAAATTTAGTCACTGCTGCAGACCGTCTACTAGACAGCCTGCAACGACGAACAACTCGTTTACAGTCTCAAGATGAACTCAATGCTTTCTTTGCCTCAGACCCTCTGGCGCTTAAAACCCGTGAAATTATTGAAAAATTAAGAGAGATTAACGACAACGTTAAAGCTGATGATATTGACGCACGACTGAAATCTTCTCGGGACCAAGCCATTCGAGTTTTGCGTGATAAAACAGATATTTTTGAAGATGGTGGAAATGTCATTAAGCTCGGTCGTCACCGGTTCAGTGTAAATACCCAAGAGCTCGACCTCACCATTTTACCGAAAAATGAACAACTATGGGTTTATCTCACCGGGACAGATTTCCAAGAACCCATAGAAAATGAACAACTATCACAGCTAAAACCTTATTGGAGCGCCTCATTAGAGTCTGAATCTGATACGGTTTACCGCGCGGAATATCTTGCTTATTCAATTATCTATGCAGCAACAAAACGCCAAGAAGGGCTAAATTTTGATATCCTAAAAAACGCATTAACATCAACGGAAAAACTTGAAAAAATTGTCCGTGATTTTGCGAGCCCACGTTATAAAGAAGGTTATGAAAAAGGTATTCATGACCACGATGCTGTTGCTTTACTGAAAAAACTACTGCCAATCGGTGAAAGTGCTGATCTATTACGGTATAGCCCAACAGCCCGTGCTATCGCAGCTATTTATTGGCAACAAGTTCAAAATGACGATTTTCCTGCACTATGGCCTGAACGTGCAAGAACAGCCATGAATATTCACCAATTATTCCATAATGACAATGCATTACTTGACCTACAAGCCGAAATCGAAGCGGGAATTAGCTTGTTTTTACAAGATAACCCCATTCAATGCCAAGCTTATGAGCAGACTCAAGCCGCCGAATATCTTAGCTTTGCACTTGCAAGAACCCCGATAGAACTCGTCTATAGCAAATATGCAAGAGAATTAGTTTTAGCACTCCAGAGCCGCTTAGAAGAAGCCCATATGTGGGGAGATTTTAATCGCTCACAACAAAATTTAGGGGCTCGCTATGCCCAGCGCTGGTCATTAGTTCAAAACTGGTTACAAGGGCTGTGCTCAACCCCTGAATTTTCTCACCTTGTTCCATACATACCCGGTGCTATTGCCATTATTATCTTAGATAAAGCTGCTTCCGCTCGCTTTAGTGAAGCTGACCTTTACTTTAAAGTTAACGGGTTACTTGGCGAACATGCGACCATTGAAAACCAAACTCTATCACTGAGTTTAGATAACTACTTCAGCCGTATGCGAGGGCAACGGAAACGTTTTATCCCCGAATTTCGTCAGTATCAAGCACTGCGCCAACAGATTGTTACTGAAGAGCGTAGCCGTTTAAAACTGCATGAATATAAAGCAAAACCACTAAGTTCTTTTGTACGTAATAAACTGATAAACGATGTCTATTTGCCTATCATAGGCGATAACATGGCAAAACAAATTGGGGCTTTAGGGGAAGGTAAACGCACTGACCTCATGGGGCTACTCTTAATGATCTCACCACCAGGGTACGGTAAAACTACCTTAATGGAATATGCCGCAGACCGTTTAGGGCTAATTTTTATGAAGGTCAACGGCCCTGCTCTTGGTCATGATGTGCTTTCTCTAGACCCTGAACAAGCGCCTAATGCAACGGCAAGACAAGAGCTAGAAAAACTCAATTTAGCTTTAGAAATGGGTAATAATGTGATGTTATACGTTGATGATATTCAGCACACTCACCCTGAGTTTTTGCAAAAATTTATTTCCTTATGTGATGGAACAAGACGTATTGAAGGCGTTTGGAAAGGCAAAACCAAAACTTATGATATGCGGGGTAAAAAATTCTGTGTCGTTATGGCAGGTAACCCCTATACCGAGTCAGGGGAAGTTTTCCGAATCCCTGATATGCTTGCAAACCGCGCTGATATTTATAACCTTGGTGAGGTATTAGGTGGTATGGATGAAGCATTTGCCCTGAGCTATATCGAAAACAGCCTGACATCAAACCCAGTATTAGCCCCTCTTGCATTACGAGACCTGAACGACCTGTACTTATTTGTTGATAAAGCGATGGGTAAATCTGTCTCTACCAACACTTTAAGTTACCCGTACTCTGATGCAGAAATTAATGAAATCACATCGGTAATCAGTAAATTAATCAAGTTACGAGATGTTGTATTGAAAGTGAATCAACACTATATCGCCAGTGCAGCACAATCCGATAAGTACCGGACAGAACCCGCATTTCGCTTGCAAGGTAGTTACCGTAATATGAATAAGCTCAGCGAAAAAGTCTCTTCCGTTATGAATAATGATGAACTTGAAAGATTACTAGATGACCACTACTTGGGTGAGGCACAGCTGCTCACAACCGGCGCAGAAGAAAACTTACTCAAACTCGCTGAGTTACGAGGAACACTTACCGAAAAAGATGCAGCACGTTGGCAACAAATTAAGAAAGACTTTATGCGTAATAAATCTTTAGGTGGTGATAATACAGATATTGGTGATCGGGTTGTTGGTCAGTTAGCGTCGCTTGTTGAAAGTGTACAAGCGCTGGGTAACCACTAATGAAATATTTACAAGGGCATCCTCGCATTAAGCTATTAGTCTGCATTGTCGCAATTTTTATTGCGGTACAGCTTATTAATAGCTTAATGGCTGGGGGGTTAACTTCATTCGGGATTATACCTCGCACTATGACCGGGCTCATCGGTATATTCTTTGCCCCATTTATCCATGGTAATTGGGGGCACTTATTCAGTAATTTACCGCCATTTATCATACTAAGTGCCCTATTACTGCACCGTACTATTAAGGCATATTTGCTTGCATCACTATTTATTATTGTTGTTGGGGGTTTTGCTGTTTGGTTATTAGGTCGTAATGCTATTCATATCGGTGCCAGTGGTTGGGTTTTTGGTTTATGGGGCTTACTCATCGCCCAAGGTTTTTTCCGCCGAAGCTGGGTTGATATAGCTATCGCGTTATTAGTGCTATTCTATTTTGGCACAATGGCTAGCGGCTTATTACCGACTCACTTGTACATCTCAACTGAATCCCATATAGCAGGGGCTATTGCTGGGGTCATCTATGCATGGCTAAGTCATCGTTTCCATCAAAAAACCCATAATCTCTCACCTTAAATAGTATCCCAACACAGTTGTGACTCATTTTTTGTAATTTATCTAAATTTATGTATCCTTTTTTGTGATCATGATTCATATATTAACAATTAACCATAAATTAACCGCTTATTAACAATATAATAATGCTAGTCTCAAAAAATAATAACAACATGGGACTCAATAAATGAAAAAACATCTCATTTCAATCGCTATTGCTTTTAGTTTAAGCTCGCTATCGCTCTCATCATTTTCTCAGTCAACTCAAATTAAAATTGAACGAGATAACTACGGCGTTCCTCACATCTATGCCAGTGATACTTATAGCCTTTTCTATGGATACGGCTATGCAGTGGCACAAGACCGATTATTCCAAATGGAAATGGCTAAACGCAGTACTCAAGGTACGGTTTCCGAAGTATTAGGTAAAGATTACATTTCTTTTGATAAAGAAATCAGAAATAACTATTGGCCTGATTCCATCCACAAACAAATCACGCAACTACCCTCTAAAGAACAAGATATTTTAAGAGGTTATGCAGATGGCATGAATGCATGGATTAAACAAATCAATGCTAAACCTGATGACTTAATGCCTAAACAGTTTATTGATTATGATTTTTTACCATCCCAATGGACAAGTTTTGATGTTGCGATGATTATGGTCGGTACAATGGCAAACCGCTTTTCTGATATGAATAGTGAAATTGATAATCTGGCATTACTCACTGCGCTTAAAGATAAGTATGGTGAACAAATGGGAGTAGAGTTCTTTAACCAAATTAATTGGCTTAATAATCCCAATGCACCCACAACAATATCATCAGAAGAATTTACCTATTCAGACTCACAAAAAACAAAAAATATAACGCAGTTGAATCAAATTAGTGATTACCGACTTACTGCTCCAATGTTTGAACGCACGGCAAAAGATGCAACGGGAAAATTAATTGCGCTTTCTTCTCAGGAAAATAATGCGCTAATCGCTCAGCAATATGAGCAAGGTGGTGCTAATGGGCTAGCTGGGTACCCAACCACCAGCAATGTTTGGCTTGTTGGAAAAGCAAAAGCTTCTAGCGCAGAAGCTATTTTACTTAATGGTCCACAATTTGGTTGGTTTAACCCAGCATATACATACGGTATAGGTTTACATGGAGCAGGGTTTAATCTTGTTGGAAATACACCGTTTGCTTATCCCGCTATTTTATTCGGTCATAACGGGCAAATTTCTTGGGGCTCTACGGCTGGTTTTGGTGACGGCGTTGATATTTTTGCAGAACAGGTTTCACCTAAAGACCCAAATAGCTACCTCCACCAAGGGCAGTGGAAACAAATGCTATCGCGCCAAGAGACATTGAATATAAAAGGTGAAAAACCCATACTTTTTGAAGTATACCGCACTGTGCATGGTAATGTGGTCAAGCGAGATAATACAACTCACACCGCATACAGCAAAGCTCGCGCATGGGACGGCAAAGAGCTTACATCCTTAATGGCTTGGGTGAAGCAAGGGCAAGCGCAAAACTGGCAGCAATGGCTAGACCAAGCACAAAACCAAGCACTGACAATCAATTGGTATTATGCGGATAAAGGCGGAAACATTGGCTATGTCCATACCGGGCACTACCCCGAGCGCCAAATAAACCATGATCCTCGTTTACCCGTATCAGGCACGGGAGAATGGGACTGGAAAGGGACGCAACCCTTTACAAATAACCCGAAAGTCTATAATCCCAAATCCGGCTACATCGCCAACTGGAATAACTCCCCAGCTAAAAATTATCCCGCTAGCGACTTGTTTGCCTTCTTATGGGGAAGTGCAGACAGGGTGACAGAAATCGATAGCCGCATTGAGGCTTATGATAAGTTAACGGCTGATGATATGTGGACGATTTTGCAGCAAACTAGCCGTGTCGACCTCAATCATCGCTTGTTTACACCTTTTTTAACTCAAGCAACACAAGGTTTGCCGTCAACTGACAATGCGGTCAAATTAGTGTCCATTCTCCAGCAATGGGATGGTATAAACCAGTTATCAAGTGATGGAAAACACTATATTCACCCAGGGTCTGCTATTCTCGATATCTGGCTAAAAGAAATGCTTAAAGCCACCCTAGGCCAAACCGTCCCTGCACCATTTGATAAATGGTATCTAGCGAGTGGTTATGAAACGACACAAGAAGGCCCTACTGGGTCATTAAATATCAGTACAGGTGCAAAATTACTGTATGAATCACTTTTAGAAGATAAATCTCCAATACCTCAGTCTATCGATTTATTTTCAGGACAACCGCGGAATGATGTTATTAAAAAGGCATTGAATACTACTTACCAAAAAATGATAGCAAAATATGGTGATACCCCAGCCAATTGGCAAACACCAGCCACGGCATTAACCTTCCGTGAAAATAATTTTTTTGGTATACCACAAGCCTTACCTCAAGAAAATTTTCATCAAAATGAATATCACAACCGGGGAACTGAGAACGACCTAATCGTATTTACCGAAAAAGGAGTGAATGCATGGGATATTGTTGCTCCAGGGCAAAGTGGCTTTATTTCCCCGCAAGGAAAACCGTCACCTCACTACCAAGACCAACTCTCATTATACCAACAGTTTGGTAAAAAGCCGCTATGGCTTGATAGCGAAGAGCTGGCACCACATGTTGAGTCAACTGAAACACTAATAATTGAGAGATAATACTATTATTAAGCTAAATACCAAGGTGTCTCGGTATTTAGCTTTTAACCTTCACACGATACACACAACGTCCAGCACCATTTAATAAGTACTGTTCGCGCTCAATGCTACCATCATCACCCACAATCTCACTGAACAACGCCAATTCCGAACGACAAAAGTTTTGGCAAGCGGTGGCTGCTGCACAAATTGGACAATGGTTTTCGATAAACAACCAACTGTCATCATCTTGTTCAACCTTCGCCATATACCCTTCTTCGCTACGCACTTCAGCCAGCTCTTCAAGCCGCTCAGCTAATGGTAAATTTTTACAACGGGCAAAATATTTTTCTCGGCTTTCCATTTCCCTTTGGCTAATCAGCTTTTCTAGCCCTTCATCACCAAAAATAGTTTGAACAGAATTAATTAATTGAAGAGCAAGTTGCGCATGAGTATCAGGAAAACGTTGATGCCCTAATTCCGTTAACACCCAATTTTGCCGAGGGCGCCCTGCCCCTGTTTGTGATAAGCACTGCGCACCTTCAACTAGCCCCAACGAAGTGAGTTTTTGAATGTGTTGCCTTGCAGCTTCCCCAGTCATATTTAAGTCATTTGCGATCACTGCGGTAGAAATTGGTCCTTTAGTTTTGATACAAAATAGAACCTTATCCACAGCCTGCGTTAGATTTAAATTATCAAAGTAATTACTTGCATTAATCATTATGCGACTCTATTATCCAAGCGATTACTTGCATAATACATCTTTTTCTACTATTCCGTCTAGCGGGTCTCTCTATGAGCAATGAAACATCAACCGTATCTCAAGCCAAGTGGGCTGATTTACTTAGTGGCACCAATGCATTACTCACTATCGCCTTAACTGGTGGTGTTGCGCTACACGCTATCAATATTTATATCGTAACAACCATATTGCCTAGTGTTGTTAATGATATTGGCGGTCTTGAATATTATGCATGGAATACCACTTTATTTGTGGCAACATCAATTGTCGGTTCAGCCCTTTCCAGTAAAGTATTAGACAGCTTTGGACCTAAATTTTCTTATTTATTCGCACTCATTCTCTTTTCTTTAGGGTCTATTTGGTGTGCAGCTTCCCCATCAATGCTAGTGTTGCTGGGAGGCAGGGCATTACAAGGACTGGGTGGCGGTATTTTATTTGCTCTGAGCTACGCATTAATTCGCATTGTTTTTACTGAAAACTTATGGTCCCGAGCCATGGGTGTCGTTTCGGGTATGTGGGGAATAGCAACACTCTGTGGCCCTGCAATTGGAGGTATTTTTGCTGAAAGTGGCCATTGGCGTTGGGCATTTTGGGCTTTACTACCTGTCGCTATTTTTCTAGCGCTCATTGTCATCAATCAACTCCCCAAAAAACAATCCCAGGCACCAAAAACTAACAAAATCCCATTCTTAGCGATTTCTTTGTTAGTGATATCCGTTCTTGCTATTTCAATTGGAAGTTTGTCTGACAGCTTATTCATGAACCTTATTGGTTTATTAATTGGCCTAGCCATACTGCTGACGATTGCCTTACTCGATGGCAAAAATGAAAAACGTTTATTACCGACGGGAGCCTATTCACTCAAAAGTCCACTTGGCGTCATATTTTTAACCATGTGTTTGTTAGTTGGAGGCATGACAACAGAAATTTATGTCCCTTATTTCTTACAAACCATCCATCTGTTTTCTCCGCTCACAGCAGGTTATTTAACCGCAATAATGGCTGCGGGTTGGACTCTTGGGGCACTCTTTAGTGCCAATAAAACAGGTGCTATTGTTATCCGAATTATTCGAACAGGCCCGGTCATCATATTTATTTCTTTAATTGCGCTTGCTGTTCTAACTCATAATCAACAACTTATCGAATCATGGCCATTATTCGTTATTTATCTCATCGCCATGGCAGGGGTTGGTCTAGGAATTGGTGTGTGTTGGCCACATCTGGTATTACGTGTTTTTAAGAATGCGCCAGAGGGAGAGGAAAACCTTGCGTCATCTTCTATTATTACCATTCAATTGTATGCAACTGCGCTATCTGCGGCCTTAGTAGGAGTCGTCGTCAATAATAGCGGGCTAATTAACCCTGGGGGGATCGCGGGGGCACAGCAAGCTTCAATCTGGTTATTCGCCCTATTTGCAATTAGCCCATTACTAGCAACGGTATTAATCCGCAAAATAAAATAAAGAGCAAAAGGGAGTAAAAGCTCCCTTTTTGCGGGAAAATCAACCTAATTAATTTACTAATGCTTTTTTGGAACGTAACAAATAAGGCAGAACAATAATACTGATCAGCAGAACAAAAATAGTTGCTACCATCACCCCTAAGAAAGCATGGTCAAAGGCAATATTTGCCTGATTTATCAATGCTGATGCAGTATTTACTGGCAGTGATTCAGAAACTAATAAAGCCTCATCAATACTGTCATAAACTTTATCGCTGACAGTCATGTCTTCAGGTAATGAGAGTTTTAACGTATAGATAGCACTCATTAACCCCCCCATAAAGGTGACACCTAAGACACTGCCAATTTCATAAGCAATTTCTTCAATTGATGCTGCCATACCCGCTTTTTCATCAGGGGCGTTTAACATCACTGTCGTTGATGCTGTCGTGAATATCGCACCAAGACCAAAACCAATAAGAAAAAGAAATGAAAGCAGTAAGATACCCGTAGATGTTTGATAAACGACAGCCAATCCCACAACACCAATTAGCGTACAACTAAACCCTAAAATGGTAAGTTTAATCTCACCCAACTTATGTAAGAACATACCAGCTAAAGGTGCTGCAAATACTGACGCTAAGGGTATCGGGATGATGTACAACGCAGCTTGAAATGGGGTATAGCCCAATACCAGTTGTAAACGTTGGCTTAGTAATAATTCGACACCAACAATAACCACAATGGATAAAATCGCCATCATCAACCCTGCATTGAATTTAGGGTGCTTTAATAGCGTAAAATCAATCATTGGTGATGTTGATTTCACTTGTCGATTTCTAAATGCCACCAAAAAGAAAACCCCAATAACACCTGAAACCAATACCGCCGGCCAGTCGGTATAAGGTTTACCGAGCTCTTTCAACGCATAAATAACCCCAATTAAACCAATTAACACTAGAATGGAACCTAAAATATCGATTTTTTTATCGCTGTTACCACCACATTTGGGGATTAAATAACAAGCGAACGGAATAACCAATAAAACGACGGGTACATTAATTAAAAAAACAGAGCCCCACCAAAAGTGGTTAAGTAAGATACCGCCGATCAAAGGGCCTATTGCCGCCCCACCTGAAGCAACTGCCGACCATATTCCAATTGCTAACGCCCTTTCTTTCGGGTCTAAAAAAACATGCCTTACAATCGCAAGGGTGGCAGGCATACTTACTGCGGCACCTACAGCCAAAAAGCCACGAGACAAAATCAAACTTGTTGCTGTTGGTGAAAATGCAGCACACAACGAGGCTAAACCAAATAACGGCAGCCCCAACAAAAACATTTGTTTGTGACCGACTTTATCACTTAGCATCCCCGCTGCAGGTAATAACCCAGCGACAACCAGTGGGTACGCATTCATTATCCACAGTTTTTCAGATGACGTAGCGCCTAAATCATGGGTTAATTTAGGTAATGCGGTATACAGTACAGTGACATCAATAACGATAAGAAACAGTACACTTGAAACTAATAGAAGCACTATCCAGCGCTTATAATCGGTTAACATAAAATTCTCTCAATGAGTTTATTTGATCATGATTTCTGTGCTGATCGTGCTACAATATAAATCCATACGTACGTATTGAAAAGAGGTTTTTCTAAATGGGACGTCAACGAATTATCGATCGTGAGAAAGTATTAGAAGCCGCCGAAGAAATTGTCATTAACCAAGGCGCAACGGCACTCACTATCGATGCTGTCGCCAAAGCGATGGGGATATCTAAAGGTGGGGTTCAATATTGTTTCGGCAATAAAGAAGCGCTTATTGATGCGATGTTCGAACGTTGGGGCCAGTCCTATGATGAAATTTTCAATCAAACAATTGAACAAGATAACTCCCCTGAAGGGAAAATTTTTGCGCATATGCAAGCGACCCACCAGCACGACAAAGTCTCGATGGCAAAAGGCGCTTCCTTAATGGCATCCTTATTACAAACCCCTGAATATCTGGAAAGTACGCGTATTTGGTATCGTGAACGGCTTGCGAGACTAGATACTTCAACAGAAAAAGGCAAACAAGCAAGAATTGTTTTTCTAGCCACTGAAGGCGCTTTTATGTTGCGTTATATGGGATTTATGGAAATTGATGATAATGAGTGGCAATCTATATTTAGTGATTTGGAAAATTTACTAAAAAATCATTCATAGCATCATTTTTTTAAATAAATAATCTCCTAATTCAATATTATTGGATAAAAAATCCAATGGAGATTATCATGAGAAAAATAATTACCACTATAATTCAAAATCATAAATATTATTATCAACCTCAGAAACCGAATAAAAATTTCATAACAGACAACATAAAAAGTATAAAATCAAAAAACAATGATGAATTAAAATTCCATCAATCTAGCCATAAAAAAGAATATAAATTTAATGTTGATGTTCCTTATATTACATCAAAAGAAAAAAAAACCGATCCTATAATTGAAAAACAAAAACCGATAACTCCTGTAAATACAACCAAACTAGAAGATATCAAAAACATCGATTCTTTCGTTAGAAGGATAAGGGAGAAAAATATCTATTTTGAAGCAAAAGATAATAATGATTATGTTTATCAAGGATCTTTAAACTCAGTAGGAAATGAAAAAACCTCAGATTTATATCTAAATATAACTAATTCATTAGGTCATGGAACTTATGGAACAGCCTACCGTGTTGGAAATTTTGTTATTAAAGTCCCTTTTTATGATGTCTATAAAATTAGCCCTTACAGCAAGGTAAAGCGCTGCTCCTCTATACTCAATGAATTAAACGAAAATATTAATTTTTCAAGAGCTATAACTCTGAATAAGGGAAAAGATGTTTTAATCACGAAATATATCGCTGGAAAAAATATTAAAGGTAATAGTGCTTATGATTTTGTTAAACAAAAAGGACGCATCATGTTTGATTATAATTCTAATGGCAATGTTAAAATGGATAATAATAGAAAGAAATATGTTATTGATGCTGACTTCGTAGCACAAGCAACAGAATTAAAAAAATATCCGTCATTAGAAACCTTAATGATCCGTGAAATTTATACAAATATTTATATTGAAAAACCACTTGAAGCTAACGAAATAAAACCCCTGTATTATTCTGAAATAGAAAATCTTTTACCAAAATTGGAAAAAAAGTGAAATAGCATCCTTACTAACGATACCATTTCACAACACAGGGTCATTTTTCTTACAGGGAAAATGACCCTATAACTAAATCATTGTGGGAAGGCATAAATTATGTCTTAATGATTCAAGAAAATCTCCTTATCATCGTCAGTTATAATTTGTTTTAACGATTTATGAATACCACCATCATCTGTTTGCAAGATAAATACAAATAAAACCTGACAAAGTACCGATTGAGGGCAATGACGAGGCCGATATTTTGAATAGATCGACCATCCATTAGCTAAATATCTTTCATGCATTCGCTTCATTGCATCAACAACAGAGTTCGCAGCTTGCCCTTTGTTGATTTTAGTCGATTTTTTTTGGTGATATATAAAAGCATCGGTAACTGTTTTAGATATAATATAGAAAACTTGCCCTACAGATAAGTTTTCTAATAAACAGGTGATGTTTTTCGTGGTTTTTTCACCAATTTGAAAAGATGTGAAATTATATTCATTCATTTCATGGTTTAAATAAAAAAAACACTCAAATAGATTATTTTTTTTACATAGTTCAATTAGTGATTTTTTATTTTCTTGTAAGTAATATAAATCAGATAATTTCCTCTCCAATAAATCAATAATCGATGATAAGTTATCTGTTTCTTTAACAATAACTTCCCAGCACATAAACTCATCATTAAAATAAACATAATCACCACTAACACTTAAATATTTTAAATTAGTAACTGTACTTATTGCTATCACACCAGAAGCATAAAGCTGTTCTATAATTAATAAATCAAAATTATAACTAGGTGTTAATTTCTCATGTTTCAGATTGTTAAGACTATCTAAATAAATTAGGTTTTCATCCGCACAATACCGTATAAGTGAAAGTAAAAAAACACTATTTTCAAAAGAAAGATCATTAATACTTAATGCATTTTCTTTTTTACAAAATAATAAGTCATTAATGTATTCAATTTTTTCCTGCCTTTCTTTTTCATTCTCTATACGAATACAATCAATACAAACATGTTCAAGACCGTTTAAATGTGAAAAGTGGCTTCTATCTCGTAGACATTCTATTTCACCACATGAAACACATTTTAGTTTTAAACTATAGGCTTTACAGCTTTTAGCAACAATAGTTTTTATTTCCTTAGATTTTAATTGTGTTTTTTCTTCTATCTTAATCATTGAATATGAAAATCGACCATTTCCCTCAACCTGCCAATATAATTGACATAAAAATTCATATTCCTTATCAATAACATCGATAAATATATTTTCCATATGTTTATTTCCTTATTTTTTTATTATGTTATATTAAAAAAAACAAAAAATAGAAATTATATTATGACAAAAAAAATAAAAAGGCTTATTATGATTAAATAATGAACATTTTATTAATCAATTGACCAATTCTAAATAAGGTTAACACTTTCCCAATCCACAATTGGAGAATGTTAGAAACTGCTCACTAAAACACAGTCAACACGATTATTCCCTTGCCTTTAAATTTCAGGTTGTTGACCAAGTTGAAAAAAGCAAACAAACCTATAAATAAGCCCAAGGCTACTACAGTATACAAGGATGCTCCGCTACTTTAAGTCAATAGATATTGATGATAACAAATGGCAAGAAGCATTCCGTGACATGTTACATCTTCTAGATTTCACCTTTCTTGTTAATTATTTGAATAACATATTTATTTCTCTCACTTACAATTGAGAATAAAAAAAAGAATAATTATCATTTACTATTCTTTTATGTGATGCTAACGTTATTAAAATCATCTTTCAAATATTCTTATCTATATCCTCCCTTTAGTGAATATAGATTACAGATGCCGTTAATTGATTCATTTTCGTAGCTTAAGAGGCTGATCATGATAAGTAACCCTATAAAGAAAGTAGCTTTTAACATTAATGAAAAACACTCTAATAATAATGCTCTTAGACGTTTAATTCATTGTTTATTTGCTGAGAATCTTATTGATAAAAAGCAAGTTTATTGGGATATAGACCATTGTGGGTATATTTATAAATTTAAGAAAACCCCTTATAAGATTCTTTTTAAGAACATGGAAATATATCCGGTAGATACATTCTTTAATTATGGTGGTATTTATTTAATTAACAACAACAATAAAAAAGAAATTATTCAAACAATATATTATCTTCTAGAAAAATTAGAGGAAGAGTTAAATATAACCTTTAATAATAACAATATTAATAAATTAAAATCAGATATTGAAAACAGTATTAATAATGATATTAACGCTCGCAATTATCGTACCGAATGGTCAGTACTGATTAATACTCAAATGGCAAAATACAATACCAACTATCTGACTGATTGGGTTACCGGACAATATAGTATACGTGATGCGGCTTTATTTCTTGATCAATGGGGCTCATTGGAAGGCCATCCCTATTATCCTACATGGAAAAGTAGGCCAAACATGAGCTTAGAAGATGTTGCAGCTTTATCTCCTGAGTTTAATGCAACGGTAAATTTGACAGTTATGGCGCTACGCCAAGATATGGCCTATGTTGAGTCACTACCTCATGTGGAAAGCATTCATGATTGGTTCCTTCAACGATTCCCTATCGTTGGCCGGCAATGGGTCAAATGGCTTAAACAACAAGGGAAAAATCCATACCAATGGCTGCCTCTTCCCGTTCATGACTGGCATTTAAATCATTGGGTAAAACAACAAGCAACATCACTGATTGACGAAGAAATTTTACTCATTGATGGCCCTCAATTAGAAACAAAACCCACAATGTCATTCAGGACAATGTTACCAACAGATGCAATTAACACCGCATTTATAAAGTTACCTATCGCCGTTTGGATGACCAGTGAAATGCGTAGCTTACAAGCTAAGTCTATCCATATGGGACCTAGAATAAGTCAGCTAATAGATGACATTTTAAACCACGAACATTATTTTAATGGAAAAATGGAGTCTCTGCGTGAAGATGTAGGTATCCATTACCACCATGCAGTAGAACAAGATGATTCAGCAGGACGCTTTATTTCTGTCGTATTTCGTTGCACCAACGCTTATGAAAAAAACGATCACTTACTGCCAATAACTGTGGCAACTCTATTTACTGATTTACCATATCAACCACGACCAATATTTACTGAATTGATTGAAAAATCAGGTTTAACACCTCAACAATGGTTTAACCAATATGCGACTGTAATTCTAACACCTTGTATTTCGATGTTTTTACTTTATGGAGTTGCTCTGGAAGCCCATCAACAAAACACTCAAGTGCTCTTCACTGTTCAAGGTATTCCTGAGAAATTTTTAATACGTGATTATGGTGATGGTCGAATATTTTTACCTTTATTGAATCAGCGGGGTTATCAGCTGCAAGCTTATCGTTGGCCTGGCATCTTACCTACTATTTTTGAAGAAGATATAGAACCCGTTAGAACATTTCTAATCAGTGCCTGTTTAGTCTGCCATTTACACGAACTTGCCGTACACCTAACTCGATTTTATCGATTGACTGATCACCAGCTTTGGTTAGAACTAAAAACAGTTGTTCATGATGTTTTTAAACAGCTCCAACCACGAGTTGATGATAATTTATGGCGACATGAATACCAAATGTTTATGAATGAACCTTGGCAAACTCGTTCGCTACTTAGTATGCATATTCAGCAATATACTAATTATCGAATACAACATGGGTTAACAAATCCTTTTCTATTATTTCAAAAATAACAAATAGAAATCCATTAACCAAGAAGGCGAGTGTAATACTATTCCCTTCATTTTATTAAAAATCAATTGAATGATAATTTAAATATGAAAAATAATTTAATAGAAAATAAAACTAAACACACAGATAAGAATATAAACATATTCTCTACATGGTTATATATTGTTATTGGGATATCTTGCACAATAACAGCACATGCTCAAACTAATGAGCAAAAAAATAAAGATAGTATTCTAGTTACCACAACAAGTAATAATAATCAGCAACCTAATAACTTTTCATCTAGAATAATGCAAGCAGGATTAATAGGTGATAAGGATATTATGGATATTCCATTTAATATCTCAAATTATAATTCGGCTTATATGCAGTCGCAACAAGCACAGCAAATTTCAGATATTTTATCTCACGATACCTCAATACAAATTAGTAGCTCGAAAGGAGGTCTTCTTGATTCCTTATATATTCGAGGATTTCCTATTACTGAAGGCAATATCAGTGAGTTTGCATTAAATGGAATTTATGGTGTATCTCCTAATTTTCAACTTTTAACGGATTATGCCGAGCGTGTTGATATTTTAAAAGGACCCGCTTCACTGCTATATGGTATGTCTCCTGAAGGTGGAGTTGGTGGAGTTATTAATGTCGTAACTAAACGTGCAAGTGCCCAACCGATTACACAATTAACCGCTCAGTACCTTAGCGACTCACTATTAGGTGGCAGACTAGATATGGGCCGCCTATATGATCTAGATAATAACCAATACTTTGGTATTCGTGTTAACGGTAGCTACACCAATGGTGATACAGCCGTCGATCATCAAACACGCAGGCAAAGTGTTGGTGCAATTGCGTTAGATTATTCTAATGAACGCTTTCGCTCATCTTTAGATTTAATAATTCAAAACCAAAATATGAATGCTACGAATCGACCATTTTATTTAGGTCCTGATGGTGTTGTCCCTTCGGCCCCGAGTGGGAAAATCAATTTAGCCAGCCCTTGGACATGGTGGAAATCTAATGATGATTCCGCATTACTACATATGGAATATGACATATTAAGCAATACATCGCTATTTATGGATATAGGAGGAGCACTTACTCGTATAGATCGAGTTAATGAGCAAATCTATACAATCCTTAACAATCAAGGCGATATTTCAACCTATATCATGAATTTCCAAACTAAAACTCAACGTTATTCAGTTGGTACTGGGGTTAAAAGTGAATTCATGACGGGTAGAGTATCACATCAACTTGCATTGCAGTGGAATCAATATTTTGATCGCTACCGTATTGGCACTACAGCAGGAACACCTTATACAACCAATTTATTTAATCCTACTTATATTGATAAACAGATCCCTGCTTACGCTAAAATAACTAAACGTTCTGAAAATACACTATCAGGAGTTTCTTTCGTCGATACTATCGGCTTCTTGAATGATTCTTTTATGGTGACTCCAGGCCTTCGCTATCAAAATGTAAAGTCTGACAATTTTACTTTGGGTAAGCTTTCAACTCGTTATGACGAGTCCGCAATCACCCCTCTCGTTAGTGTATTGTTTAAACCTGTAGATAATATTTCTCTATACGCTAATTATGTCGAAGGGCTAAGTAAAGGAAGCACCGCACCAGTTAATGCAAAAAATAGTGGCGAAATGATGAAACCATTTCGTTCAAAACAGTATGAGTTAGGGGTTAAATATGAACAACCATCTGCAATAACCACTTTAAGCCTATTCCAAATTAGTAAACCAAGTGGATCATTAGATCCTAACAGTTTGATTTACTCAGCAAATGATGAACAAAGAAACCGAGGAGTCGAACTAAGTATATCAGGCAAACCTTTTGAACCACTTCGTTTAACGGGTGGTGTTACCTATATTCAAGCCGAGTTGACTAAAACTGCTTCAGGGAAAAACAAAGGGCATGAACCCATCGGTGTATCTCCTTGGGTGGCTAATATTGGAGCCGAATATGATATTCCTTCAGTCTCTGGTTTAAGTATTAATGGCAATGTTAATTATCATACCCGCCAATATGTGAACAAAGAAAATACCCACTCAATTCCTTCATGGACAACCGTTGATGTCGGTTCTGCTTATAAAACAACTGTTTCCAATACCCCTGTAACATTGAGGCTAAACATCAATAATATTTTAAATGAACACTATTGGTCTGGCGTTGCTTCGTACAGCACCTTCGCTCAAGGCTCACCAAGAACTGTAATGGGATCAATTGCTGTGGACTTTTAAGAGGTGAAAATCATGGTGGATCAATCTAACTTAGTCAATATATCAACTGTTGTTCATTTATCAGCTAAAACAATAGCCCCAACAGAGCTTCCTCCTATTATGGATCCTCAGATTCATCAACTGTGTTTTTCTAATAATGAACAGCTTGTCGGATTGATTAAGCGGTATGGTTCACCATTGAACTTAGTTTTTCCTCATACGATGAAACAGAACATCCAAAAACTGAAGGCTGTTTTTCAAGAAAACAACGTGAATGGATGTATTTTATATGGTGTGAAAGTTAATCAATCAAACGTCCTGCTCAGAACAGCTATCGAAGAAAATATTGGAGTTGATGTTTCAAGCCTTCATGAATGGAGAGATGCCAACCAATATGGCATTTCACCTGAAAAAATTTGCGCTACTGGCCCTGCCAAAACAGATGATTTTCTCTGGCAACTGATATTACATAACTCACTAATTGTCGTAGACTCACTTGAAGAATTACAAGATATTCTACATTTATTAGAATTTCAATCACTTAAAGCAAGAGTACTACTGCGATATCAACCGCATTCAAGCCATTCACGATTCGGCATGAAATACCCGGCTTTTGTTAATGCACTTAAATTAGTGAAACAACATGATAAATTACAATGGCAAGGGATCCACTTCCATTTAGGTGGCTATACACTAGCCTCACGGGTACAAGCTTTTCACGAAATATTACCGCTGATTGAATTATCACAACAATTAGGGCTTAACATCCAAACTATCGATATCGGAGGTGGGCTACCTATTCAATATGTCCCAACAGAACATTATCAAGCTTGGGTTAATAATCAATCCACTGAAACTTATCAAAATCACCGTATTCCAGCAGATTTTTATCCTTATGGTAGTGAACAGTCTGCAGAACAATGGCTTAGCACATTACTCACAAGCAAATGTACCGATAATGAAACAATCGCCCAATATATTAATAAGCTAAATGTCACATTAGCGATAGAACCTGGGCGTAGCCTTGTTGATCAAAGCGCCATCACTCTATTTCGAGTTGTACGTACCTGCCAGCAATCCGAACACCCTATTATATTTGTCGAAGGCAGTAGCTTCAGCGTCTGCGAAACGTGGTTTAACTCTGAATTTTTAATCGACCCTTTTCATATTGTTACCAAACAATCAAAACAGCAACCTATCCGAGCATGGATAGCAGGACATAGCTGTTTAGAAGATGATGTGATTACTCACAGACTTATTTTATTTAACAAACTTCCCCAAGCAGGTGACTTATTAGGATTCGTTAATACCGCGGGATATCAAATGGATTTACTTGAGAGTCAATTTCATCGGCACCCAATACCTTGCCGATTATATGTACAGGAAAACAATGTTGGGCAGTTTATCTTTTTCAAAGACACTAAATAGGTAAGCTTATGATCTACAACAAAATCACTGATTTGATAGGTAATACACCCATTTTACGTATTGCAGTTCCCCATAAAAAAAGTGCCTTATTTTTAAAAATAGAAAAGAACAACCCTGGTGGAAGTATGAAGGACAGAATGGCACGCAATATGGTTATTGCAGGGCTAAAATCGGGGAAAATTAAGCCTAAAAGTACCATTATAGAATCATCATCAGGCAATACTGGGATTGGCCTTGCGCTTGCTGCTATTGAATTTGATTTACATTTTATTGCCGTTGTTGATCATCACGCTGCTCCTGACAAAATAGCGATAATGAAAGCACTAGGTGCTGAAATCCGTTATGTCATTGGTGATTATCAGGAAGACGAAGTAGCGGTTGTCGAACGTCAGCGCCTTGCTAGTGAATTAGCCTCCCAACTTCCCAATGCAACGTTTATGAATCAATCAGACAATGCAGCAAACTCAGGTGGTTATGCTGCATTAGTTTGTGAACTAATAGAACAAATTGGCAGAATTGATGCATATATAGCCTGTGTTGGCACTGGCGGCTCAATGACTGGTGTTTCTCAAGGCCTAAAGTCCCATAATCCACAAACTATCACTGTTGCCGTTGAACCTGAAGGGTCCATTATTTTTGGATATCCAGGAAAACCTTATTATCAATCAGGTACAGGCACTCCTGAAGGGGACGAAGTTGGATTAGTACTGGACTACAGCTGTATTGACCATAATACACAAGTTTCAGATATTCAAGCATTTGAAACTGCGCGATATATTGCTAGCCAATACGGTTTGTTAATAGGAGGCTCTACCGGAGGAATTGTCTATAAAGCCTTAGAGTATATTAATAACGATACTATTCACGGCAATATCGTTGTTATCGTAGCTGATGGCGGTGAAAAATATCTTAATACCGTATTTAATGAGCAGTGGCTTAGCTCTCGTAATTTGACCTCACCTGATATATCTCATCAACTTAATCATTGGCTTACTAATACTGTTTCTTTAGAGAAAGCTAGCTAAGGAGGAAGTCATGTCGGAAGAAAAACATCTTAATGTTGTGATTTGCGGAGGAGGTCAAACGGGTCACCTTGCTGTAGCTTTATTTAGTCAATATCTAAATATAAAAACATCACTACTGACCCAAAATGCAACAACGGTTGAACGCCATCAACAGCAAAACAATATTCTGTCTGTTCATTACAATAATGGTGAGATAATAAACCATTCTGTTGGATTAATAACCAATTCACCACAACTGGTGATACCTGAAGCTGACATAGTCATTCTTACTGTCCCTTCCCATCATCAAGCAAGTTGGTTACGTTTTATTTCTGCTTATCTATCTTCTTCTAAAACTGTTTTTATCGGTGCTATTCCTGGAATTAATGGTTTTGACTGGCTTGCTGAACAGTTCTTTAAAAACAATCCTAATATCGTGATTTGGGGAATGAAAGATGTTCCTCATATAGCATGGGGATTAGAACCTGGGACTAAAGTCTGTTTCGGTGGAGAAAAGTCGGCACTTTTTATTGCTTTTCATCGTCGAGAAAATGAATCCAATAAAAAGCAGCTTCATAAATTGTTATCAAGGCTATATTCCGCACCTATTAGTATTCTCGATAACTATTTGGAAATTACCCTAACACCAGCAAACCCTATAATGCATAGCTCGGTAATCTACGGGCTAATCGGCCCATACGCTCAATGGCATAATGACTATTTTGAGTCACCTATCTGCTGGTGGAATGATTGTACCGAGCTTAGCGCCTATTATTTACAGCGTTGTGATGAAGAACGACTCTCTATTTGCCGACACTTAATAGACAACTTAGGTATTCCTTTAGTCACAGTAAAGTCCTTAATTGATGAATTACGCGAAGTTCATCCTAAACAAATTAGTAATACAAAAACCCTTTGGTCAATACTTCGTACCAATGAGGCTTACCATGGTATCCAATTACCATTAATAAAACATAAGCAAAGTGGCTGGTCTTTTAATAAACAACATCGAGTATTTCAGGAAGATATTGTTTATGGGCTAAGTTTACTCGTTCATTTAGGTGAGCATCTCAATATTCCACTCCCTTATACGAATGAAATATACACTTGGTGCATGGGGTATCTAGGACTAGACCCTAACATTCCGCATCCTGCCTTCAGCGAGCTAAATCTAACTCAATATCAGGTAAGTTAACCGTGAATTTACTGAAAAGCCATCTGATTATTGGTTTCTTATTTTGTATCCAAATTGTTTCAATGGGAGCGATGGAAATGAGTGGGCCATTTTGGCCTATTCATTTACAACATAATAGCTCGGGTTGGCTACAGTCTTTTTCTTTGACAATGGTTTATGTCGCCCCTATGACTGGTGTCATGTTAACCAGTACATTTTGGGGAAGAATGGGTGATCGAATGGGTAATAAAGCAATGATGATCCGTGCATTGCTTGGCTTAGCAATTACCCAAATTTTATTATCATTTTGTAACGACCCTTGGCTAATTTTATTACTGAGAACTGTGCAAGGAGCTTGCGCAGGGTATATTGCTCCAGCTCAAGCTTATGGCGTTTCAGTCACCGATCCTAAAAAGCGAACACAGCTTTTTGCCTTCCTACAAGTATCTACAAATATCGGATCTTTACTGGGGGCACTTTGTGGTGGGTTAATCTTAGATTATCTCAATTTCTTTTGGATCAATATAATTGCGGGGCTACTCTGTGGTGTTTGCGCAGTCACTGTATTTGTTTTCTTACCTTCAGATAAAAAACATCATCTAGTGATACAAGCAAAAAAAACATCTAACAACAAAAAAAAGTATCGCCCTCAACAAGTTGTGAAACACCTTATGTTATTAATGGGGCTTTTATTAATGAGCAGAATGCTCACCCTCCCCAGTTTTTCATTATACCTCAACCATTCCTACTCAATAGATTTCTGGGTTATTGGGTTAATTTATGGTCTACAAGCAATGGGGGTTATTCTATCTGCTCAGTTATGGGCTAAATGGTTTGAACACCAATCAATAACTGTTTCATTGGTTCGCTTAAAATGGATTATCTTCACCTGTGTCATTGTTGTTATCTGTCTTGCATTAACCCCTATAATTTTTTGGTTTGCCTCACTGTACTTGCTTTGGGGAGTTTTACTTGGTGCAACAACGCCAATACTCACGGCATTAATATCTTCAACTACATCCTCTGAACATCAAGGCTATGTACTTGGTTTATCACAAAGTATCAATCAATTCGCTTCTATCGGAGGAATTGCCTTAGGAAGTATATTTATTCTATTTCCTGGAATTGATTGGCTTTTTTATTATGTTTCAGCTGGTTATATCACAAGCCTAATTACAATCATTTTACTGATCAAACATTCATCCAATGAGGAATTATATGAAAGAAAAGCATAAATTATCTATCAAAATAGTATCCCTGTTATTGTTTTCTTTTACTTTGCTATTCTCTACTGCTATTTCAGCAGAGCAGATTGTTGTCACCGACATTCTAGATAGAAAGGTCAAGGTCAACGTTCCAGTGAAAAAAGTCATTTTAGGTGAAGGCCGTATGCTTTACCTAGTCGCCATGCTAGATAAAGAAAACCCTGCAAAACGTATTGTTGCAATGGGGAACGATATGCAAACCTCAGATCCTGCAACATGGCGCCAATATAGTGAGCATTTCCCTGAACTAAAAAAAATTCCAACATTTGGTGGCACAGAAAGACGTTCTTTAAACATAGAGCATGCATTAACTTTACAGCCTGATGTCATCATTATGAATATCGAAGCTAAAACCGCTATTGAAGAGCAAGGTCACGATAAAGCATTACAGAAGGCGGGGATCCCTATTATCTATGTCGATTTTCGCTTTAACCCATCAAAAAATACACCACCAACCATGCGCTTATTCGGTGCTTTATGGGGGAAAGAAAAAACAACTGAGAAATTCATTCAATTTAGAGAAAAACAGCTAAAACGAGTTAGTGATGTACTCACAAAAAATAATCCCCAAAAACCACGCATTTTTATTGAACGCATAGGTGGTTATACCGATGAGTGCTGTCTGACTTTTGGTGATGGTAACTTTGGTCGCTTTGTTTCACTTGCTGGTGGTGACAATATCGGCGCAAACAATGCCCCTAACACCTTCTATATGATGAATCCTGAACAAGTGCTTGCCGCTAACCCTGATAAAGTGATTATTACCAGCGCCAACTTTTCAAAATTCATGCCTGAAGGAGATTGGATAGGCTTAGGCCCAAATGAAAACCTCAATGCGGCTAAAATAAAACTAGAAAAATACTTAAAAAAACCCGCCTATACAGGCAGTAATGCCGTTAAGAACCAACAATTTTATGCTATTTGGCATCAATTCTATAACAGCCCTTATGATTTTATTGCTATACAGCAGCTCGCATATTGGATCCACCCAGAACTATTCGCTGATTTAAATGCAGATAAAACATTTAAAACATTCTATGAAAAATTTTTATCTATTCCTTATGAACCTGGATACTTTGTAAGCTTAGATAATAAGTAATTTTTTGATAAAGGTGATGTTATGACTAACGATACCTACCATATTGAATTGAAACCAATACAATTTTTTTGCTCATCAGAAGAAACAGATGAACAGCATGTTGATTATCTTAGCCACAAAATTGCCTGTGATCGGACTTGGACAACACCAATTACATGTGAAATTCACACTGGTATTATTATGGATGGTAACCACCGCTATCAAGTGGCTAAGCAACTAAAACTATCGCTGTTACCTTGTATCTTGCTGAGTTATCAAGACAATCGAGTCAAAGTTAATTGTCAAAATTCAGACCAACCTTATGATGTGAAAAATATTTTTGAAGTTATTTTATATAAAAATAAGCTATTGCCTTATAAAACTACAAAACATCATTTTTCGCCGTTATTACCAACAATTAATTTTAAATTAAGCCTATTAAAAGGCCTGTAAATAAAAATCCGATTATGCCATTAACAACATAATCGGATTTATTTATATTTCAATCAGCTGAATTACTCAACCGTCACCGACTTCGCCAAGTTACGTGGTTGGTCAACGTCTGTGCCTTTAATCAATGCAACGTGATAAGACAACAGTTGCAGAGGAACAGTGTAGAAAATTGGTGCGATCAGTTCTTCAACATGAGGTAGCGAAACAATTTTCATATTTTCACTGGCTTCAAAGCCTGCATCTTGGTCAGCGAATACATACAGCAAGCCACCACGCGCACGGACTTCCTCAATGTTTGATTTCAGTTTTTCTAACAGCTCATTGTTAGGTGCAACGATGATAACAGGCATATCGGCATCAATTAACGCTAATGGGCCGTGCTTTAACTCACCCGCTGCATATGCTTCTGCGTGAATGTAAGAAATCTCTTTTAATTTCAGAGCCCCTTCAACTGCAATAGGGAATTGATCTCCACGACCTAAGAACAATGCGTGGTGTTTATCTGAGAAATCTTCTGCCAGTGCTTCGATGACTTTATCTTGCGATAACATGCTTTCAATACGAGCCGGTAGCGCATGTAGAGCGTGAGAAATGTTTTCTTCGAGCTCAGGATTAGCACCTTTCAAGCGGCCCATATACGCAACTAACATCAGTAAGACGGTTAACTGTGTGGTAAACGCTTTAGTCGATGCCACACCAATTTCTGCCCCTGCTTTGGTCATTAAAGCAAATTCAGATTCACGTACTAGAGAAGAGCCCGCCACGTTACACACTGCTAAAGAAGTCAGATAACCTAATTCTTTTGATAAACGCAGGGCTGCCAGTGTATCCGCAGTTTCACCTGATTGAGACAACGTAATCATCAGGCTATTTTTACGGTGAGCAGGGTTACGGTAGCGATACTCTGAAGCGATTTCCACATCACAAGGAATACCAGCCAAAGACTCAAACCAATAACGTGCAACCATTCCCGCATTGTAGGATGTCCCGCATGCGACGATTTGGATATGTTCAACTTGAGATAAAATTTCACTTGCACGAGGGCCTAACTCGCTTAAATCGATACCATTGTCTTTGTCAAAACGCCCTTCAAGGGTGTTTTTAATTGCCATTGGTTGTTCGTAAATTTCTTTTTGCATGTAATGGCGATAGACGCCTTTATCGCCTGCATCATATTGAACGTTTGATTCAATTTGCTCGCGATCGACAGCTTCACCACTTTTATCAAAAATACGAACAGTACGACGAGTGACTTCGGCAACATCCCCTTCTTCGAGGTAAATAAAGCGACGAGTCACAGGCAATAATGCTAATTGGTCTGATGCTAAGAAATTTTCACCTACACCTAAACCAATAACCAACGGGCTACCAGAACGTGCAGCAACTAATAATTCAGGAATACGGCTATCCATGATCACGGTACCGTAAGCACCGCGCAATTGTGGGATAACACGTTGAACCACTTCCACCAGCGTGCCACCTTTTTGTTGTTCATGGTGAACAAGGTGAGCAATTACTTCGGTATCAGTTTCTGAACTAAAGATATAACCGAGTTTTTTCAGTTCATCTTTCAGTTCTAAATAGTTTTCAATAATGCCGTTATGAACAACTGCAATATAACCAGAGGTATGCGGATGAGCATTGCGTTCACTTGGAATACCATGAGTCGCCCAACGGGTATGTGCAATCCCCGTTCCACCCGATACTGGGTTTTTCTCCGCTTCTTCAGCTAGCATTTGCACTTTGCCGACTTCACGTAAGCGTTGCAAATGACCTTCGTGATCAACGACAGCCATACCGGCTGAATCATAACCACGATACTCAAGACGACGAAGACCTTCTAACAGAATTTCTGCAATATCACGTTGTGCAACAGCACCTACAATTCCACACATATTTTTTTGATTCCTAGACAAAAGGTTCCTTTCTTGAGAAACCTTCATTTGTCGCAACCTAATTGTTGTACAGCTTTCACTGCTCCCCAGCCTTGTAGAAAATGGGGATATTATTTTTATATTGCTACCTTGAGTAGCTATTTTAATTTTCGCGATTAATTCGCATTTATAATAGGAAAGATATTGCTACCTCTCCTCAATATTTACTTATTTTTTCTTAACTGGGCGTTGCCAGTTTTTAATATGCATTTGTTTTACACGGCTAACGACAAGTTCGTCTTCATTCACATCACGTGTAACCGTCGTGCCAGCGCCTATTGTTGCACCTTTGGCAACAGAAACTGGCGCAACTAACTGAGTATCAGACCCTACAAACACATCATCACCAATAATGGTTTTATGTTTATTGGCACCATCATAATTACAAGTGATGGTACCTGCGCCAATATTCACATTATCACCAATTTGGGCATCCCCGAGGTAACTTAAATGACCCGCTTTAGAACCTAAACCTAAAGAGGCATTTTTCATTTCGACGAAATTACCGACGTGTGCTTTGGCTGCTAATTTAGCACCTGGACGTAAACGCGCAAAAGGGCCAACTGTACATTCGGCTGACAATTCAGAGTTTTCTATCACTGAATATGGGCTGATAACCGAGTTATCACCAATCACACAGTCTTTTAATATACAGCCAGATTGAATATGTACGTTATTCCCTAATGTGACATTACCTTCAATAATCACGTTAGTATCAATAATAATATCGCGCCCATGAGTCAGCGTTCCTCGCAAGTCAAAACGTGCAGGGTCAATTAACATCACACCAGCTAATAACAATTTTTCCGCTTGTTCTTTCTGATAAACCCTTTCTAACGCAGCCAATTGTAGGCGGTTATTCACCCCTTCCATTTCACTTAAATGTTTAGGGTGAACAGTTGCAATTTTATTACCTTCTTTATGTGCTAATGCAATAATATCAGTAATATAATATTCGCCTTGTGCGTTATCGTTGTTCAGTTGTGCCAACCAACGTTTAAAATCTTTGCCACTAGCAACCATAATTCCTGTATTGATTTCTTGGATTTTACGTTGCTCTTCACTGGCATCTTTTTGCTCGATAATACCGACAACTTCATTATTTTCACGAATTATACGGCCATACCCTGTTGGGTTATCTAAGATAACCGTCAGTAAACCAATACCGCCTTGTGGTTTGACTTCAATCAGCCTGTCCAAAGTATCTTTAGCGATTAATGGCACGTCACCATAGAGCATGACAATATCTTCATCATCTTGGAAGCTAGGGGCAGCTTGTTGCATCGCATGGCCCGTACCGAGTTGCTCCGCCTGCAATACCCAATTGAGGTTTTGCTCACCCAGTTTTTCTTTCAGTAAATCACCGCCATGTCCGTATACCAGATGAATATCTGATGCACCAATGGATTTTGCTGTATCTATAACATGCTGAACCATTGGTTTGCCTGCAAGCAAATGCAAAACTTTAGGTAGCTCTGAATACATCCGTGTGCCTTTACCGGCAGCTAAAATCACGACACTTTTTCTTTGCACAGTCATTTTTCCTGAAACTCCAACTTAGGGATGAAAGTAAACCTATTTCCTTTATAAATTACTACATATTTCGCTCAAATAAAAAAGCCAGTTAGACTTAACCAACTGGCTTTTTTTACTATACCGCTATCATTACATTAGCTTTTTAGTTAACTCGATGACTCGAAGTTTCGCTATTGCTTTTGCAAGTTCTGCTGATGCCTGAGCATAATCAACATCGCCGTGAGCTTTACGGACGTGTTCTTCCGCTTTGCGTTTAGATTCCACTGCACGAGCTTCGTCTAAATCTTTACCACGGATCGCTGTATCAGCGAGTACGATAACACCATTTGGTTGTACTTCTAAAATACCGCCGGAGAGGTAAATTAGCTCTTCTTCACCAAACTGTTTGGTAATACGTACCATGCCCGGTTTTATGGCAGTCAGCAGCGGGGTATGCTGTGGGTAAATCCCCAGCTCACCTTCACTACCTGTCACCTGAATTTTCTGTACCATGCCTTCAAACATTTGTTTTTCAGCACTCACTACAGTCAGGTGGTATGTCATTGCAGCTACCATATCAACCTCCTGTCAGCTGGATTAAAGCTTTTTAGCTTTTTCCACAGCTTCTTCAATGGTACCAACCATATAGAACGCTTGTTCTGGCAGGTGGTCGTAATCACCGTTCAGGATCCCACTGAAGCCACGGATAGTGTCTTTCAGAGAAACGAACTTACCTGGTGAACCGGTAAATACTTCAGCAACGAAGAATGGTTGAGACAGGAAGCGCTGGATCTTACGAGCACGAGCAACAACCAGTTTGTCTTCTTCAGACAGTTCATCCATACCCAGGATTGCAATGATATCTTTCAGTTCTTGGTAACGTTGCAGAATAGACTGAACGCCACGAGCAACATCATAGTGCTCTTGACCAACAACCAGTGGGTCAAGTTGACGGCTAGTAGAATCCAGAGGGTCAACCGCAGGGTAAATACCCAGTGATGCGATTTGACGGCTCAGAACTACCGTTGCGTCTAAGTGAGCAAAGGTGGTTGCTGGTGATGGGTCAGTCAAGTCATCCGCAGGAACGTAAACCGCTTGAACGGAAGTGATAGAACCTGTTTGAGTTGAGGTAATACGTTCTTGCAGAACACCCATCTCTTCCGCCAGCGTTGGCTGATAACCTACCGCTGAAGGCATACGGCCTAACAGTGCTGATACTTCAGTACCTGCCAGTGTATAACGATAGATGTTGTCAACGAACAGCAGTACGTCACGACCTTCGTCACGGAATTTTTCAGCCATAGTCAGACCAGTCAACGCAACACGCAGACGGTTTCCTGGTGGCTCGTTCATCTGGCCATAAACCAGTGATACTTTATCCAAAACGTTTGAGTCGGTCATTTCATGATAGAAGTCGTTCCCTTCACGAGTACGCTCACCAACACCTGCGAATACTGAGTAACCTGAGTGCTCAATCGCGATGTTACGGATCAGTTCCATCATGTTTACTGTTTTACCAACACCCGCACCACCGAACAGACCAACTTTACCACCTTTCGCGAATGGACAGATTAAGTCCATTACTTTGATACCGGTTTCCAGCAGTTCTGTTGAGTTAGCTAATTCTTCATAGCTAGGTGCAGCACGGTGAATTGACCAGCGCTCTTCTTCGCCGATATCACCTTTCATATCAATAGGTTGACCCAGAACGTTCATGATACGTCCTAAAGTAGCTTTACCTACTGGTACTTCAATTGGGTGCTCTAAGTTTACAACTTCTAAACCACGGCTCAGGCCATCTGATGTACCCATTGCGATACAACGGACAACACCACCGCCTAACTGTTGCTGAACTTCCAACACCAGTTTTTCTTTACCGTTAACAACCTCAAGAGCGTCGTACACTTTTGGTACGTCATCTTGAGGGAACTCGACGTCCACAACGGCGCCGATTACCTGGATAATCTTTCCAGTAGCCATCTTGAATCCTCTACGTAATTCGTAAACCTAGCTGTTAAACCGCGGAAGCACCCGAAACGATTTCGGTAAGCTCCTGAGTAATGCTGGCCTGACGAGCTTTGTTGTAAACCAACTGTAACTCTTTGATCAGGTTTCCACCATTATCAGTAGCGGCTTTCATCGCTACCATTCGTGCGGCCTGCTCACTAGCCAGGTTTTCAACGACGCCCTGATAAACCTGCGACTCGATATAACGACGTAGCAGGGTATCCAGCAACGCCTTAGGATCGGGTTCGTAAATGTAATCCCAAGACTTCTTCTTCAGTGTTTCATCATCACTTGCAGGCAATGGTAACAATTGAAGAATAGTTGGCTCCTGAGACATTGTATTGATGAACTTATTCGTCACCACATACAGTTTATCCAAACGCCCTTCATCATAGGCTTGTAGCATAGTGTTAACTGGACCAATCAAGTCCGAAAGCGTTGGGTTATCCCCCATTCCGGTAACTTGAGTCACGACATTGCCGCCCACAGACCCGAAGAATGATACCGCTTTAGAACCGATTAAAGCCAAATCAACCTGAACGTTTTTCTCAGACCATGACTTCATATCTGCTAACAGTTTTTTGAACAAGTTAATGTTCAAGCCACCACACAGACCACGGTCTGTTGAAACAACCAGATACCCGACACGCTTAACTTCGCGCTCTTCGAGATATGGGTGTTTATATTCCAGATTACCTAACGCTAGGTGACCAATCACACTGCGCATGGTTTCTGCATAAGGACGGCTGGCCGCCATGCGTTCCTGCGTTTTACGCATTTTGGACGCAGCGACCATTTCCATCGCTTTAGTGATCTTTTGTGTATTTTGTACACTTCCGATCTTGGAACGTATCTCTTTTGCGCCGGCCATTTCTGCTTCTCCTTATTAACCAGACGGCCCTAAGAACTGGGCCGAATAGTATTACCAGGACTGAGTTGCTTTAAATGATTCGAGCAGTTTTTTCAACTTGCCTTCGATATCATCGTTATAGCTACCAGCCGGGCCAATTTCGTTCATAAGGTCAGCATGCTCGCGCTGTGCAAAAGAAACTAAAGCAGCTTCAAACGCACCAATTTTCGCTAACTCAACATCATCCAAGAACCCACGTTCTGCCGCGAACAGAGACAGTGCCTGCTCTGCTACTGACATCGGTGCGTACTGTTTCTGTTTCAGCAGTTCAGTTACTTTCTGACCATGACTTAACTGTTTACGAGTCGCGTCATCGAGGTCGGAAGCAAACTGAGCAAACGCTGCCAGTTCACGATACTGAGCAAGTGCGGTACGGATACCACCAGACAGTTTCTTGATAATTTTAGTCTGAGCAGCACCACCAACACGAGATACTGAAATACCTGGGTTAACCGCTGGACGAATACCAGAGTTAAACAGGTTAGATTCCAGGAAGATCTGACCATCTGTAATCGAAATTACGTTTGTTGGTACGAATGCAGAAACGTCACCAGCTTGGGTTTCAATGATAGGCAGAGCTGTCAATGAACCTGTTTTGCCTTTAACTTCACCTTTAGTAAAGTTTTCTACGTATTCAGCGTTAACGCGAGCAGCACGCTCAAGTAAACGTGAGTGCAGATAGAAAACGTCACCAGGGTAAGCTTCACGTCCTGGTGGACGACGTAGCAACAGTGAAATTTGACGGTATGCCACAGCCTGTTTAGACAGGTCATCGTATACGATCAGTGCATCTTCACCGCGGTCACGGAAATATTCACCCATCGCGCAACCAGCATATGGTGCTAAGTATTGCAGAGCAGCTGATTCAGATGCTGTAGCAACAACAACGATAGTATTTTGCAGCGCGCCGTGCTCTTCCAGTTTACGAACTACGTTAGAAACGGTAGACGCTTTCTGGCCGATAGCCACGTACACACATTTGATGCCTGAGTCGCGTTGGTTGATGATTGCATCGATTGCCAAAGCAGTTTTACCTGTTTGACGGTCACCGATAACAAGCTCACGCTGACCACGACCGATTGGAATCATGGCATCGACTGATTTATAACCAGTTTGAACTGGTTGATCAACAGATTGACGGTCGATAACACCTGGAGCAATAACTTCTACAGGAGAGAAGCCATCGTTATCAACAGGACCTTTACCATCAATTGGTTGACCCAGTGTATTCACAACACGTCCTAGCAGGCCACGGCCTACTGGAACTTCAAGAATACGACCAGTACATTTAACTTTCATGCCTTCTGCCAAGTCGGCATAAGGACCCATGACGACCGCACCAACAGAGTCACGCTCTAAGTTCAGTGCGATAGCGTAACGGTTGCCAGGCAGCGCGATCATTTCACCCTGCATGACTTCGGCTAAACCGTGAATACGAATAATACCGTCATTAACGGATACAATCGTACCTTCATTGTGAGCTTCACTCACAACATCGAACTGAGCAATACGCTGTTTGATCAGTTCGCTGATTTCGGTGGAATTCAGTTGCATATGCTCCAGTCCCCTTAAGACTGCAAGACGTCAGTTAAACGCTCTAAGCGACCGCGGATACTCCCGTCAATAACGAGGTCTCCAGCACGAATGATCACTCCAGCAATAACAGACTTATCAATTTTGCAATTCAGCTTAACTTTGCGTGACAGACGTTTTTCCATCGCTGCAGAAATTTTAGCTGACTGCTGTTCACTCAGTTCGTTGGCAGAAATTACATCAACTTCAATGGTTGATTCCAGAGAATCACGCAATTGGATAAATTGCGTTAACACTTCTGGTAGCGTCGTTAAACGCCCGTTATCCGCCATAACACGAATCAGATTCTGAACATGCTCGTCAATTTCATCTCCACAAACAGAGATAAACGTTTTAGCTAATGTTTCTGGTGCAATAGAACCAGAAAGCAGCTCTCCAACCTGTTCATTGCGCGTCACCTCAGCGGTGAAGGCTAGCATTTCCTGCCATTTAGCAACAGCTTGGTTTTCCACAGCAAAGTCAAAAGCTGCTTTGGCGTAGGGGCGAGCTACAGTAGCAATTTCAGACATGCCCCTCCCTCCTTACAGTTCAGCGACTAGTTTATCAACGATGTCGCTGTTAGCAGCTTCATCCACGGAACGTTCGATGATCTTCTCGGCACCTGCGATAGCAAGCATCGCAACCTGTTTACGTAACTCTTCACGTGCACGTTTGCGCTCAGCATCAATTTCAGCTTGCGCTTGCGCGACGATTTTTGCACGTTCTGCTTCCGCTTCTGCTTTTGCTTCATCAATCATTTGAACGCGCTGTTTATTAGCTTGTTCAATGATGACTTGTGCTTCAGCTTTCGCTTTTTTCAGTCGGTCGGTTGCGTCGGTTTGCGCCAGTTCCAGGTTCTTTTTAGCACGTTCTGCGGAAGATAAACCGTCAGCAATTTCTTTTTGACGTTTTTCAATGGCCGCCATAATCGGTGGCCATACATACTTCATACAGAACCAAACAAACAGGACAAACGCGATAGCCTGGCCGAGGATTGTTGCATTTAGATTCACAGACAATACCTCATATTCATTAGTGAATTAATGTTCTTACAGTGTTCCGTAACGTTAATTAAGCAACAGCGAACATTACATACAAGCCCAGACCAACAGCAATCATCGGAATAGCATCGACCAGACCCATTACGATAAAGAACTGTGTACGCAGCAGAGGAATTAAATCTGGCTGACGAGCAGCACCTTCTAAAAATTTACCACCTAGGATGCCGATACCGATCGCAGCACCGATCGCCGCTAAGCCCATCATCACAGCGGCAGCCATGTACAGCAGATCCATACTCAGGTTTTCCATGACAGTCTCCAGTTTGTTTCAGTTAATACAATTATTGATAAAATTAAATTAGTGTTCTTCAGATGCCATCGACAGATAAACAACCGTCAGAACCATAAAAATAAAGGCTTGTAGCGTAATAATCAGTATGTGGAAGATAGCCCAAGGTAGGCTTAACAACCACTGTGACCACCACGGAAGCAGAGCCGCGATAAGAATAAAGATCAATTCACCTGCATACATGTTACCAAACAGTCGCAGACCGAGTGATACAGGTTTTGACAGCAGGCTTACCCCTTCAAGAATCAAGTTGACTGGAATGAAGACAGGATGGTTAAAAGGCTGCATTGTGAGCTCTTTTGTAAATCCGCCAATTCCTTTCATTTTGATGCTGTAGAAGAGGATTAGGATAAACACACCAATAGCCATCGATAATGTGACACTAACATCTGCGGTTGGTACTGCACGTAATGCAGGTAACCCGAGATAATGCTCAGCAATATACGGAAGGAAATCAATTGGGAGTAAATCCATTAGGTTCATTAAGAATACCCAGACGAACACAGTTAATGCTAAAGGAGCAATAACTTTGCTCTTGCCGTGATACATATCACGGACTGAGTTATCAACGAAACCAATGATCAGTTCTATTGCAGTCTGTAACTTACCGGGTACGCCACTAGTCGCATTGGCTGCAACTCTTCTAAATAGCCACAGGAACAGAGCCCCGAGAACTACCGAGAAAAAAAGCGAGTCAATGTTCAACGTCCAAAATGTTGGACTAGCGTGGGGATCGACCAACTTAAAGGTACTCAGGTCCAACTGAAGGTTTTTCAGATGGTGGCCTATGTAATCCTCTGTAGTCATCACTTCTCCTGATGCAGACATGATGCCTCTTACCCTTTTGTAGTTTAAAAATACTTACCGTTTAAAAACGGCTGGTGCAACAATCTGAACAATTAGCACCGCTAAATAGGTCAAACCCAGTGGTGTTAATGACGCTTTGAACACACCGAAAGCAACAACTAAGACAGCGATAGTTGTAACAACCTTTAGCCCTGCTCCTAATGCTAAGAACCAGGCAATGCGGACAGGTTCATCCTCTCCTTTTGCTTTCTGAAATTGTGCTAGCAGCATAAATACGATATTTGGTAACCAGCATGCTAACCCACCAGCAAGAGCAGAGGCCCCCCATTCTATACTATTTGCACAGAAAGCCCCACTGAGGATCACTAAAGTTATAAACTGAACAGACAACTGCTTTGCAGCGTGTTTGTTGTCATAAAGGGATACAGACATAACTTTTTGTTTACTCCCAGCTCTTCTCAGCCTCAGAAACGCTAAGTGTTGTATAAAACTGCCTTTGCGTAAATGTGTCAAGAGACAAAAACGTGCAAATTATACGGGCAGGCGAAATGAATTCAATCAGTAAGTAGCGAAAAGGTGAATAAATATTTAATTTTTTCGAGTTGGCGCAGAATTGTCGCTGTAATAATTAATAAATAGTTAATGAATTGCTGCATATATTCACATTAATGTGATAAATATCACATTTGACTTTATCCTCTTTATTTATTCTTTCAACTTTACTGACAACAAAAAATAGATTTAATCTGTAAATCAAACAATTAAAGAATTAGTTTTTTAAGTTAAATTTAAACGTGATAAATCAAATATTTCACTGTTAACTATTTACCTAGCTAAATCGATTAAGTAAAAATTGCCAATTAGCCAGCATTTTTTCTATCAACACTTTATTTTTGAAACTTATTCGTTATTTACATGTAAATAACACGTGAAATATAAGTATTTATTCTTTAGCTAAAAATAAAAATAGCCGGTGCTTTTTAACACACCGACTATCGCTCTAAAAGACAAAATATTTTGACAGAAAGCAACTTTATTTTATAGAAACTTTAACTAAATGGCGCTGCTCATCAAGTTCAGGTACTTCAAGCTCTGTAATAGATTCAATCACAAAACCTTCTGGTAGCACCATTTCATCATCACGAATGACACCTTTAAGTGCATAAAAGCGCCCTTCAGATGAAGGTAAATGATGGCACCAACCCAACATATCATTCAGCGAAGCAAATGCGCGGCTAATCACACCATCAAAACCATTTTCAATCCGATATTCTTCAACACGTGATTGAACAGGCTCAATATTAGTTAGCCCTAACTCATGTTGAACCTGTTTTAGAAAGCGTATGCGCTTCCCTAAGCTGTCCAATAAAACAAAATGGGAATCAGGTCGAACAATCGCTAAAGGAACACCAGGCAAACCAGGACCTGTTCCTACATCAATAAATTTTGTTCCGTTGAGTTGACCGTTCACCACTATGCTATCCATGATATGACGGATTAACATCTGCTGTGGGTCACGTACCGATGTCAGGTTATAGGCTTTATTCCATTTCGCTAATAACCCAACATAATCAACTAACTGCTGTTTTTGCTTTTCCGTTAAGTCGATATCGGTTTTTACTAGCAATTGATTAAGTTTCGATAATAAATCCACGTTAAGCGCTCCGGCGTAGCATGCCTTGTTTTTTCAGCCAAACAAGTAAAATAGAGATTGCAGCAGGCGTGATCCCTGAAATTCGTGATGCTTGACCAATAGATGTTGGTTTATGATCGTTTAGTTTCGCCATCACTTCGTTAGACAACCCTTTGACTTGTTTGTAATCAAGGTCAACAGGCAACAAGGTATTTTCATTACGCAGTTGTCTTTCAATTTCTTCTTTTTGACGAGCAATATACCCTTCGTATTTAACTTGGATTTCCACTTGATCCGCAGCTTGAGGATCATCAATACCCGGTGCAAAAAGGTTGAGTGAAGTTAACATTTTATACGTCATTTCTGGGCGACGGAGTAAATCTTCCCCATTTGCTTCTTTAGATAATGGAACGGTTAAAATTCCATCTATTTCTGTGTGGTTATCCGATTTAGGATGAACCCAGATATCTTTTAAGCGCTGACGCTCTTTTTCAATCAATTCGACTTTGTTATTAAAATGCGCCCAGCGAACATCATCAACTAAACCTAACTCTCGGCCTTTTTCTGTCAGACGTAAATCTGCATTGTCTTCACGAAGCATCAAACGGTATTCAGCACGTGAGGTAAACATACGGTAAGGTTCTTTTGTCCCTAAAGTACAAAGGTCGTCAACGAGAACACCAATATAAGCTTGGTCACGACGAGGGAACCAACCTTCTAAACCAAAGGCATGTTGTGCAGCATTAAGGCCGGCTAGTAGTCCTTGAGCCCCTGCTTCTTCATAACCTGTTGTACCGTTAATTTGGCCAGCAAAAAATAAGCCATCAATAAATTTACTTTCAAGCGTTTGTTTTAGATCTCTAGGGTCAAAGAAATCATATTCAATAGCATAACCAGGGCGGATGATCCTTGCATTTTCCATTCCTTTCATGGAATGAACAATTTGCATTTGAACATCAAATGGTAAGCTGGTGGATATCCCGTTAGGGTAAATTTCATTGCTTGTTAAGCCTTCTGGCTCTAAGAAGATCTGATGTGAGTCTTTATCGGCAAAACGCATAACTTTATCTTCGATCGAAGGGCAATAACGTGGGCCGATCCCTTCAATAACCCCTGCATACATAGGGCTACGATCCAAGTTATTTCTGATCACTTCATGGGTTTTTTCATTGGTATAGGTGATATGACAAGGCATCTGCTGTGGATGTTGAACTTGTGAACCTAAAAATGAAAATACCGGCATTGGATCATCACCTAGCTGTTGAGCTAACTGACTGAAATCAATAGTTCTTGCATCAATACGTGGTGGCGTTCCTGTTTTTAAACGATTAACACGTAAAGGCAATTCTCTCAAACGTTGAGAAAGTGAAATTGAAGGGGGATCACCTGCACGACCACCACTGTAATTTTCTAAACCTATATGAATTTTGCCATCAAGGAAAGTACCAACGGTTAATACTACAGCTTTGGCTTTAAATTTTAAGCCCATGCGAGTAATAGCCCCTGTAACTCGATTGTTTTCAACAATTAAGTCTTCTACAGGTTGTTGAAAAATCATCAAATTTGGCTGATTTTCTAAAGCCATTCTAACAGCTTGGCGATAAAGAACACGGTCAGCTTGTGCTCGGGTTGCACGAACTGCAGGCCCTTTGCTGGCATTTAATGTTCTAAATTGAATACCTGCTTTGTCTGTTGCTGTGGCCATTAGACCACCAAGGGCATCAATTTCTCTAACCAGATGCCCCTTACCGATCCCACCGATGGCTGGGTTGCAAGACATCTGGCCCAATGTATCAATATTGTGAGTCAGTAATAGGGTTTGACGCCCCATACGTGCAGCTGCCATTGCTGCTTCAGTACCGGCATGACCACCACCAATTACGATGACGTCAAATTGCTCTGGATAAAACATGTGTGGACCTTAAACGTTAGAAAATGCGGATTGTGCATTTGAGGAGAGAATTCTACTCAAGTTTGAGGAAGAGACCAAGCTTTAGGTTTCTCCCCTATATAATATAAAGATCTTTTTATTTAAAGATCTCTTTATTAGATCTTTTATTAGGATCACTCGTTTCTGTGGATAAGTGGATTTTCACTTTAAAGATCATAAAAGTGTAAAGGATCATATACTGTGAATGATCCGTGATCCATTTGCGTATAAGCTGGGATCAAAAAGGGTACTTATGCACAGGGCATGGGGAACCTAAAACTTATACTCTGGATAACTACGGGTTAATACCGGGATCTTCTCTGAGTTATCCACAGTTGATTGCTGTTATTTTAATCAAATTAGAGTTCGTTTGCCCAAATTTTAACCCATTCCCCTGCGGGATCTTCGGGTATTTCGTGTTGTTGGACATCAATTTCCAAACATTCACCGATCCTTTTAGCCCCTTGCTTGGTTAACAAGTCATCTATTTTATGGATCGCACCACAAAAAGTGTCATATTCAGAGCTACCGATCCCTACCGAGCCAAATTGAACTTGGCTTAGATCAGGAGCACTTTCTTCTATTGAATCAAAAAGAGGTTGAATATTTTCAGGGAGATCACCTGCACCATGTGTTGAGCTCACCACCAGCCATATGCCTTCAAGTGTTAAGTCATCAAGCTCCGGGCCATGCTGAATTTCGGTTTCATGACCGAGTTCTTCTAAAATCTCAGCCATGTGCTCGGCAACATACTCCGCACTGCCCATTGTACTGCCACTTATTAAGGTTACTTTTGTCATGGTGATTCTCTTTCACAATAATAGGGCGCTATTGTACGCTGTGAATGAGCTGGGATCTACCTGTGGATAATGTGGTTATATCATTTTTTTTCTACGGATTGATTGTTCGTAAGATCGGGTTTTGTAAGGAGATCAGTGTTTCTGTGGATTGTATCTCATCAATGGTCTGAATTTTGTTGATAAGTACGTCTTGTAAAGAATCGATAGAACGGCACATTACTTTAATAAAAATGCTGTATTGCCCTGTTGTGTAGTACACCTCGACAACTTCTTCTAAGGCATCTAATTTTTTTAGTGCGGTTGGGTAATCTTTTGCACTTTTTAAAATAATGCCAATAAAGCAACAAACATCGAACCCTAATTGTTTTGGGTTTATATCAATACGTGTGCCTTTAATAATTCCTGCTTGTTTCATTTTTTCGACACGGACATGAATTGTCCCGGGACTAACAGCGAATTTTTTGGCTAATTCAGCATACGGTATGCGTGCATTTGCCATTAATTCGTGAAGTATGTCACGATCGAGATTATCGATTTGATAATTTTCCGGCATTATTCCACCTCTATTTTAACGATTATTCATTTTTATACCTGTTTTTTTATTCAAAATAAACAGTAAAGGCTTTTTTTAATGATGGATATTGAATTTATACCTCATTTTGTTGCTTAATCTATACATCAGCTAATACAGCTAACAAATTATGGGAATAAATTATGGACAAGTCATTTATCGAACATCAGCAACAAATTAGTTTTGTGAAATCATATTTCTCACGTTTACTTGAAAAAGAATTAGGGTTAATTGAAGTTCAAGGGCCAATCCTAAGCCGCTTAGGGGATGGTACTCAAGACAACTTATCTGGCAGCGAAAAAGCCGTTCAAGTGAAAGTGAAATCAATTCCAGGTGCAACCTTTGAAGTGGTTCATTCTTTGGCTAAATGGAAACGTAAAACATTAGGTCGTTTCGGTTTTAGTAAAGGCCAAGGTTTATACACGCATATGAAAGCGTTGCGTCCGGACGAGGATCGCTTAACCCCAATCCACTCCGTCTATGTTGATCAGTGGGATTGGGAAAAAGTGATGGCAGATGAGGAACGTACACTTCCTTATCTGAAGCAGACAGTGGGTAAAATCTATAAGGCAATAAAAGAAACAGAAGCTGCCGTAAGTAAAGAATTTGGGTTGGCACCGTTCCTGCCTGACCAAATCCACTTTATTCACAGTGAAGAGTTGTTACAGCGCTACCCTGATTTAGATGCGAAAGGGCGTGAACGCGCAATCGCAAAAGAATTAGGCGCAGTATTCTTAATTGGTATCGGTGGTAAGCTATCTAGCGGTGAATCACATGATGTTCGTGCGCCAGACTACGATGACTGGACAACAAAAAATGAAGACGGTTTTTGTGGTTTGAACGGCGACATCATTGTGTGGAACCCTGTTTTACAGGACGCATTTGAGCTTTCTTCAATGGGAATTCGCGTAAGTCCTGAGTGTTTAACTCGTCAATTAAGTTTAACTGGCGATGAAAAACGTATGGAATTAGAGTGGCACCAAGCGTTAGTGAAAGGTGAAATGCCACAAACTATCGGTGGTGGTATTGGCCAGTCTCGCTTAGTTATGCTACTTCTTCAACGCCAACACATTGGCCAAGTGCAATGTGGTGTATGGGGTGCTGAAATGCAAGAATCCGTTGAAGGTATGCTGTAATTAGCGGCTAAAGCGGCGTAACAGCCTGCTTTTTAACCCAGTATCAAAACGCCAAATATGGTCAAAGATCTTCATGATACTGGGTTTCCCATAATTTGATACAGATACCGCATGGAAGCGGTATTTACCTTTCTTCTGCATAATCTTTATTTTCTGAATTAACTCATCCGGTAAACGCTGAGCAACAAAATCAGAAATCACCACGGCATCTGCATCAATCCACTGTTTTGATTCCAATTTTATTGCGGTTTCTTGCAAACAAGCCGCAAGGTCAGTCCCACCTTTAAATGTTTGATGTAAAAAACGAATACATTGCTCTAAGCCATCAATAGAAAGTAAATCGTAATGCACAATTTCTGTGGAAAATAACATCACATGGCATGAGCGGTTATCCGCCAGCGCAATTTTCATTAGCGCGAGGCAAAATGCTTTGGCGCAGCGTTCATTTAAACCGCCCATCGAACCCGATGTATCAATACATACAACAAATGGCCCTCTTGGCTGTTCTTCATTATGGTGGTGGGTAATAGGGCGCAGAACTTTTCTTTCTTGCCAGCTATCTCCTTGTAACCGATAAGTTAGAAGCTGTTTTTCGAGTAATTTTCGATAGAACTCAAATTCAATATCTTCAAGGCCTAACATAGCGAGTTCTGCAGGTAATAACCGTAAAATATCATCACTCTGATTTAAGCCATTAACTTGCTCAGGAACCGTTTCTGGCACTTTTTCCATGATAGTCATTGGTTCAAGAAAAACACTATCATCAGGAATGGATTGAGCGGATTGGCTACGGCCTAATAATTGGGCTATTTTTTCTAATTCAGGCTGCTGACGTAAAAATTCACTGTATTGGCTTAATAATTGGTCATTATAAGCGGAAGTCATGTTCACACCTTTGGTTAAATCCCACAGCCGGCCAGCAGCACGATCATTTTCGCCAAGAATATCTTCTAAATTACCACTTAGAGCCAGTCGGCGTTGTAATTCTGCCAATAATTGTTCTTTTTCCTGTTCTAGTAGCTCTTTATGTAGTGTTGTAACTTGTAAAATTAAGCTAATACGCCATCTTTGAACAAATAATGATTGTCTTGCACTGCGGTTCTCTATTTTCCCACTCTGTAGCTGATATGCCTCACGGTAAAAAGGGGAATCCAGTTGGTGAAGTTTTGCGATGACATTAGGTAATTGGATAAAAAAGGCATCTGTCGAAATCCCAAGGGACTGACGATAAAGTTCAAATTCTTCTGAAAGTTGTGCGGGAACAAGCGCATCTTGCATACGCTGTTTGAGATCCTTTTTCCAACCCGATAAATCTTTGAGTAAAGCTTTTTTTAATCGAGGATGTTTTTCAAAAAATACCGCCAATTGAGGAGTTGCTAGCAAAGATATAATTATCTCTTCAATTAATTGGCCTTCATTAACCGAAAGCAGCATTTCTAATGTGGCTAAACTCATCATCGCTATTCGGCCACTTTACCCGTGATTTGGTTACGTAATTGGTTTAGCTTTTCAGTGAGCTTTATAAAACTTTGTTCAATATCCGCAAGCCAGTGTGGTTCAATAAATAAGTTGGGCTGCTGTTTTTCAAACTGATAGCGTGCGGCTTGAATCTCACCTTGAATTTTATCTAGCTTGTCTAGCCACTCTTGGTTATTTGTATTTGGCGCAAGTGACGAGGTTTTATCTTGAATATATAAAGTAGATGATTGATGACTTACATCTAATAACTGTATCTGGTTTAAATTATTTACCTCAGCAGCAATGTCTTGCGCAAAACCAATCCCATTTAGATGAGCGGACAGTGTCGTTCCTTTATTTAAGAAGGTTATTAGTGACTTTTTATCAGTTGTTACAAAGGTAACTTTCATATTATGCAGTTGAAGTGGACGATGTAAAAACAGGGTAATTCGACCGTCACTGATATTTTCGGGCAATACGTAAGACGCTTTACGAGCAAACATCGCATTGTTTTTATTGACTTTAAATGCATCTTGGTTGTTTTGGTCTTGGGTCGATGACATCCATTGCTGATAAATTTGCTCTATTTCGCGAGTTAACTTTCTCTGTTGCCAGCCATCTTCTTGTAATAATGACTGCAATAGTTGCGGTAAAGTATTCATCGATTGCATGTCATGCCAGAGACAATCTTTTAATAACACAAGATCTAGAGGAGATACGCTGTTGCGACCATTAAAGAAAGCACTTGCTTGTAATAGGTAAACTGCTTTTTTCCAGCGCCTATCGGAAACATAAAGTTGTTTATCTGTAGCATCTAACTGCTGGCGTAATTGGTAAATAAGTTCAAAACAGTGATCGGGTAGCGTAATTTTAGGAATTTCTTGTTGCCACTGTTGGTACTCTTCATCACTGATTTTTAAATGCTCTGGCATTTGAGATTCATTCAGCGATGATTTTCCTGTTAACAGTGCGCGAAAATTTTGTTTCTCTTGTACTTTATCCAACCAAATACGTACTAGCATTCTGTCAAATAGCGCCTCGAGGCTATTATCTGCATCGGGTAATTCATTTGATGCAGTTACTAATAACCGCATAGGGATGGATTTTTCTTCATCACCATTACGGAACTTGCGCTCATTTACCGCCGTTAATAAGGTATTTAAAATGGCTGGGCCCGCTTTCCATATTTCATCAAGAAATACGACTTCAGCGTCTGGTAAATAACCTTTGGTTAAACGTTCATATCGTCCTTCATCTTTTAGCGCCTGTATTGAAAGAGGACCAAAGATTTCTTCCGGTGTTGAAAATCGCGTCATTAAGTATTCAAAAGCGTTTGCGTGACGAAAAGCATATTTCATTCTTCGTGCAATTAAGCTTTTGGCAATACCTGGAGGGCCTAATAGAAATACGCTTTCACCGCTTAATGTGGCTAATAAGCACAAACGAATAGCTTGCTGGCGTTCATATAAACCGCTTTCAAGGTAATTGCTTAATTGGGCTATTCGTTCAGCAAGCTGCATATTCATTCCTTTTATTGTAGAAGCGTTGATATTAAAACTATCAATTTCTTTTATTACATACTGCGACCTATTTTTCCATTTTTCTTTGATATGCTCCAAGAAATTAGAAAAAACGATTCAGCTATAAGTGATTCAATAAGTTATTGTTTTTAAACTTTCTCAACACGAACGAAACGTTTCGATATTGATCACAAATATTAATCATCAATATTGAGTTGTGACTTATCTTTACTATTATTACATGAGCGAAACGTTTCGCTTACTGGAATGGCGGTGAAAAATGAAAAAGGGTGTTTTACTTAATGCCAACGTTACCTCTGTAATCGCAAGATTAGGTCATACAGACCAAATAACGCTTGCTGATGCAGGTTTACCCATTTATCAAGGAACGGAACGTATTGATTTAGCCATTACGCAAGGTTTACCAGATTTCATGTCAGTTTTAAGTGTCATCACCCAAGAGATGCAAGTTGAAAAAGCCATTCTAGCAGAGGAAATCAGCACCATTAACCCACAAATGGAAGCCGCTATTTTGGCTCATTTACAACAGTTAGAAGTCACTCAAAACAATACGATTGAAATTATTTATTGCAGTCATGAACGTTTTAAACAACTCACTCATGACAGTAAAGCAGTGATCCGAACAGGGGAATGTTCACCGTTCGCTAACGTTATTCTTTGTTCTGGTGTGACTTTCTGAGGTGACTATGCAACCTTTATTAGAACTTATCGGGATTGATAAATCATTTCCAGGGGTAAAAGCCCTCAGTGGTGCGACATTGAATGTCTATCCAGGGAAAGTCATGGCGCTGGTGGGGGAAAATGGGGCTGGCAAATCAACCATGATGAAAGTGCTGACAGGTATTTATAAAAAAGATGCCGGGCAAATCCGCTATTTAGGCAAAGAAGTGGCGTTTAATGGGCCCAAAAGTTCCCAAGAGGCGGGTATTGGGATTATCCACCAAGAACTCAACCTGATCCCTGAATTAACCATCGCTGAAAATATTTTTCTAGGCCGAGAGTATGTTAATGCATTTGGCAAAATTAACTGGAAAAAAATGTTCAGTGAGTCTGACAAACTGCTTAAACGGCTTAACCTTGATTATGATAGCCATCAAACTATTGCAGAGCTTTCTATCGGCGAACAACAAATGGTCGAAATCGCCAAAGTCCTTAGCTTCCAATCACAAGTGATTATCATGGATGAACCCACTGATGCGCTAACGGATACGGAAACAGAATCCTTATTTAGAGTTATCGAAGACTTAAAAGCTCAAGGCTGTGGCATTGTTTATATTTCTCATCGTTTAAAAGAAATTTTTGAAATTTGCGACGATGTAACGGTGTTTCGCGATGGCCAGTTTATTGGTGAGAAACCCGTGAGTGAATTAGAAGAAGAAAAACTCATTGAAATGATGGTTGGTCGTAAACTTGAAGACCAATATCCAAGGGTTGAGGTAGAAACTGGAGAAATTAGGCTGCAGCTTGAAGATGTATCTGGACCTGGTGTAACAAATGCCAATTTCACCCTAAAGAGTGGGGAAATTTTAGGTGTATCTGGTTTGATGGGCGCGGGGCGTACAGAGTTGATGAAAATCATCTACGGCGCGGCGACAAAAAAATCAGGTACGATAAAACTGGAAGGCAAACCCGTAACACTGAAAACACCACAAGATGGCTTAAACAGTGGCATTGTTTATATTTCAGAAGACCGTAAACGTGATGGATTAGTATTAGGCATGTCAGTGAAAGAAAATATGTCATTGACGGCATTACGTTATTTTAGTCGTGCGGGGGGAAGTCTCAAGCATGGTGAAGAGCAGCAAACCGTTAGCGATTTCATACGATTATTCAATATTAAAACCCCGTCTATGGACCAAATAATTGGTAATCTTTCTGGTGGAAACCAGCAAAAAGTTGCCATTGCGCGCGGTTTGATGACAAGACCAAAAGTACTGATCCTCGATGAGCCAACTCGTGGTGTAGACGTTGGTGCTAAAAAAGAAATCTATCAACTAATTAACCAGTTTAAAAAAGAAGGGCTGAGTATCATTTTAGTTTCTTCAGAAATGCCTGAAGTAATAGGAATGAGTGACCGCATTTTGGTGATGCACGAAGGTCATATCAGCGGCGAATTTTCAGCCAAAGACGCGACTCAGGAAGCCTTAATGGCTGCCGCAGTGGGTAAAAATTATGGCTCAGTTCAGGAGTTATCAGTATGAGTTCAACTACCGCATCATCAAAACGCTGGTTCAGCAAAGCATGGCTGATGGAGCAAAAATCATTAATCGCACTATTAGTTTTGATTGCAATCGTATCAACATTAAGCCCGAATTTTTTTACGGTTAATAACCTATTCAATATCTTACAACAAACCTCCGTCAACGCCATTATGGCGGTTGGGATGACATTAGTTATCTTAACGTCAGGAATCGACCTTTCTGTTGGGTCCTTATTGGCCTTAACGGGAGCGGTTGCGGCCTCAATGGTTGGAGCGGAAGTTAACGCATTAGTGGCTGTTGCGGGAGCACTAGCACTTGGTGCTGCTATCGGTGCATGTACAGGAGTGATTGTTGCAAAAGGAAAAGTCCAAGCTTTCATTGCGACTTTAGTCATGATGCTACTACTGCGTGGTGTGACACGAGTTTACACAGACGGCAGCCCTATCAATACAGGATTTAGTGATAACGCAGACTTATTTGGTTGGTTTGGTATTGGCCGCCCATTTGGTATTCCTACCCCAGTCTGGTTAATGATCATCGTTTTTGCTGCGGCATGGTATATGTTGCACCATACTCGCCTTGGTCGTTACATCTACGCACTTGGTGGGAATGAAGCGGCTACCCGTCTTTCTGGTATTAATGTCGACCGCATTAAAATAGTGGTTTATGCCTTATGTGGACTGCTAGCGGCATTGGCGAGTGTCATTGAAGTTGCACGTTTATCATCGGCTCAGCCAATGGCAGGTAATGGGTATGAACTTGATGCTATTGCTGCGGTTGTACTTGGTGGTACCAGTCTTGCTGGTGGTAAAGGGCGCATAGTTGGAACATTGATTGGTGCGCTGATCCTTGGTTTCTTAAACAATGGATTAAACTTATTAGGTATTTCGTCAAACTACCAGATGATTGTTAAAGCTGTCGTCATCTTACTCGCTGTACTTGTTGATAATAAAAAGTAACCCTACAGGAAAATTATTATGAAACTGAACAAACTAGCAACGTTATTATCTGCAGTTGCACTGAGTGCAACCGTTAGTGTCAATGCGATGGCGAAAGATAGCATTGCACTCGTAATTTCTACATTGAATAACCCATTCTTTGTGACGATGAAAGATAGCGCACAAAAAGAAGCGGATAAATTGGGTTATGAGCTGATTGTTTTAGATTCCCAAGACAACCCAGCCAAAGAGTTAGCCAACGTTCAAGATTTAACCGTTCGCGGTACAAAATTAATGTTAATTAACCCAACGGATTCAGATGCGGTGGGTAACTCAATATTAATGGCTAATAAAGCAAATATACCTGTCATCACTTTGGATAGAGCAGCTAACAAAGGTGAAGTTGTCAGCCATGTGGCATCAGATAACCGCATGGGCGGGAAAATGGCTGCCGACTATATTGCACAAAAAACAGGCAATGAAGCGAAAGTGATTCAATTAGAAGGTATTTCAGGTACATCAGCAGCGCGTGAGCGCGGTGAAGGTTTTAGTACTGGAGCAAAAGAGCACAAATTCAATTTACTGGCGAGCCAACCTGCTGATTTCGATAGAACAAAAGGCTTGAACGTAATGCAAAACTTGTTAACGGCACATCCCGCTGTTCAAGCGGTATTTGCTCAAAATGATGAAATGGCATTAGGGGCATTAAGAGCTTTACAAACCGCAGGCCGTACTGATGTTCTGGTTGTCGGTTTTGATGGAACAAATGATGGTATCAAAGCTGTTGAAGGTGGAAAATTAGGTGCAACTATTGCACAGCGTCCAGACCAAATTGGGATTGTTGGTGTTCAGATTGCAGATAAAGTCTTAAAAGGCGAAAAAGTGGATTCAACGGTTCCGGTTGAATTAGAATTAGTGGTAAAACAATAAGATAAAAACCGCCGCGGCATACTGCGGCGGTTTATTTTAGTTTGCAATTCATTGGGTCATCAAAAAAGGAAATAAACGTTATGGGTACAGCAAAACTGGTGGTTCTCGGTAGTATCAATGCGGATCATATATTAAATGTTAAGCATTTCCCTCAGCCGGGTGAAACCGTTAGAGGCGATCATTACCAAGTTGCATTTGGCGGGAAAGGCGCCAACCAAGCTGTTGCAGCTGGTCGCAGTGGTGCTGACATAACGTTTATTGCTTGTGTTGGTGATGACGATATTGGTGTGAGTATAAAAAAACAGTTATCTCTCGATAATATTAAAACTGAATGTATTGATGCAATTGAAGGTGAAACGACAGGTGTCGCCCTCATTTATGTGAATCAACAAGGGGAAAATACAATTGGCATCAATGCAGGTGCAAATGCGCAACTAACCAAGGCAAGGTTAGCTCATTATCAGCAAAAAATTGTGGAAGCGGATGCGGTATTGATGCAACTGGAATCCCCCATTGAAACAGTACAAATGGCCGCTGAAATAGCTAAGAAAAACAATACGAAAGTCATTTTGAACCCTGCACCTGCTCAATCATTACCTGATTCATTATTATCATTAGTTGATATCATCACACCAAATGAAACAGAAGCTGAACACTTAACAGGTATTGCGGTTAATGATAATCAAGGTGCTCAGGATGCAGCTGAAGCCTTACATCAAAAAGGTATTAGTAAAGTGATGATAACACTTGGTTCTCGAGGTGTTTGGTATAGTGAAAAAGGTGCAGAAGGTAAAATAATTTCTGCATTTCGCGTAAAAGCAGTGGATACTATTGCCGCAGGTGATACATTCAATGGGGCTTACGTTACTGCACTACTTGAAGGTAAGGCTGACGAAGAAGCGATTATTTTTGCTCATGCGGCGGCGGCGATAGCTGTGACTCGCCCAGGAGCTCAACCGTCTGTTCCATGGCGTAAAGAAATTGACCAGTTTTTGACTCAACAGGATTAACTTGTGGCAACAATGAAAGATGTGGCACGCCTTGCGGGGGTGTCGACATCCACCGTCTCTCACGTTATTAATCAAAATCGCTATGTCAGCGAGAGCATTACCACTCGCGTTAAAAATGCGATTGAAGAGTTAAACTATGCCCCTTCTGCGTTAGCGCGTAGTTTAAAAATGAATCGTACTAATACGATTGGGATGTTACTGACAACAAGTAATAACCCATTCTACGCAGAAGTAGTGCGGGGGGTAGAGCGGAGTTGTTACGAACGCGGTTATAGTTTGATTTTGTGCAACACTGAAGGTGACCTTCAGCGGATGAATCATAGTTTAGAAACGTTGCTACAAAAGCGTGTTGATGGGCTATTGATTATGTGCACAGAAGTTCAAGGGCCATCAAAAAATGTTTTAGCTCGTTACCCCGCTGTGCCAACGGTTATGATGGACTGGTCACCATTCGAATCAGATGGCGATATCATTCAAGATAACTCTTTTCTGGGGGGGGAAATAGCCACTCGTTACCTTATTGAATCTGGTTTTACCCGTATTGCATGTATTGCAGGACCACAAGACAAATCACCAGCAAGGGCACGTCATCAAGGTTTTATTCAAGCCATGACAGATGGCGGCATTAATATTTATGATGATTATATCATTTTCAGTGATTTTGAATTTGCTGGTGGGTTTGAGTCTATGAATAAACTGCTTAGCTTACCTGTCCCTCCCGAGGCTATTTTTGCCGGTAATGATGCGATGGCGGTGGGAGCTTATCAAGCGATATACCAAAAGGGCTTGAAAGTACCTGATGATATTTCAATTATTGGTTATGATGATATCGATCTTTCACCTTATATGATCCCACCACTAACAACAATTCATCAGCCAAAAGATAAGTTAGGCCAACAGGCTGTTGACCAACTTATTTATCGTATGGATAACCCAGAAGCAAAGGCGAGCGTTTTGGTTCTTACCCCTGAGCTAATTGAGCGCCAATCGGTTAAAAAATATTAATTCTTCGCTTTTTTGGTTTTGTTTTTTATTAAATTATCACCATCTGTCTTACTTAATAATAAGAAGACAAAAGCTGAGATAAGCGTAATGACACCAACGGTAATAAAAGTGTAGTGAAAATTATCGACCGTATTGCTATTAGGTTGTCCACCATAGAAGTTTAAGATTGCAGCACTGACTGCAATACCGAAGCTTATCGATAGTTGCTGAGTCACCGCTAACATACTATTTCCCGCACTCGCATTATTGTCTGTTAAATCAGCCAAGCAAATAGTATTCATTGCGGTGAACTGCACTGACATCACCATTCCTAAAATGAATAAAGGTACGATTAACAGGTAAATCGACATACTTGGTGATTGTAAGGAAAACTGTGCGATCATTAATCCAATAATAATGGTGATAACAAATAATGTATTACGGTAGCCATACTTAGTTAGGACCCGAGTAACTCCCGATTTAGCAGTGATTGACCCTATTGCTAGTGGTGCCATCATCATTCCTGCCACAACGGCTTCGTAACCAAAACCCACCTGCAACATTAGTGGCATTAAAAATGGAATACTGCCTGTTCCTAAGCGTGTCGCGATATTACCGCTGATCCCAATAGAAAATGTACGCGTTTTAAATAAATTCAATGGGATTATTGCGTGCTTAGTGCGTCTTGCATGGAAAATATAAACAAATAAGAAGAGAAAGCCGACTAAGACAATAGTGACTGGAATCGATGTTGAAAGAGATTTATCACTGAATAAGTCTAAGCTGACAGATAGCATGACTAAGCCGGAACCAAACAATAAGAACCCTAAAGTATCAAATTTACGTTTTGGCATTTTAAAGTCAGGCATATGTTTTAAGGCATAAAAAATACCTAAAACACCAATAGGAATATTAATAATAAATATCCAATGCCAAGTTGCATAGGTTACTAAGATACCACCTAATAGAGGCCCCAATATTGGCCCAACTAAACCAGGGATGGTGACGAAATTTAAGATAGGTAATAACTCACTTCGAGGGTAAGCCCTTATTAAGGCTAAGCGGGCGACTGGCATCATCATTGCCCCACCAATTCCTTGAATAACCCTAGAGGTCACTAAGAAATTTAAGGAAGGCGAAAGGGCACAAAGTAATGAACCAAGAGAAAATAAAGAAACCGCTAAAATAAATATACGTCTTGTACCAAATCTATCTGCAAACCAGCCGCTAACAGGAATCAATAGAGCAACAGTAAGCGTATAACTGACTACGGCTGATTGCATCGCAAGCGGCGAGTGATCAAGGCTTCTTGCAATATCAGGTAAAGCCGTATTCAAAATTGTGGCATCAAGCGCTTGCATGAAAAAGGCCATTGCCGCAATCCATGGAAGGCCAGACATATTTTTCGCTGTTTTGAACATCAGTTACCTATACAAATAAATGAAAGCTTTAATGGAATATTGTTTTGTTAGTCTTGCTTTTGGGTAATCGTTAGTAAGTTATAGCAAAGGTCGAGTGCTACTGTACTTTTACCATGAATAATTGCATTGGCAAGTTGTTGATGAATTTCGACCTCTATAACCTCATTATTAGTAATGACATCAAAGTAACGCAGATAAATAGAACGGAATAAATTAGCAAAAGAAATTAAGAAAGGATTGGCACAAGCTTTGTAAATAGTTAAATGGAAATGATAATCAACTTTCACCCAATGCGCTCTGTCAAATTCTTTGGCGAGTAACTGCATTTCACTTGCTAATAATTGTAATGATTGTTTTTGTTCTTTTGTCGCATGTATAGCCGCAAGATAACAAGCTTGAGGTTCTATTGCGAGTCGAACCATTTTAAAGTGTTCCATCACGACCGATTGCTCTTCACTATTGGACCACCATGTTAAGAGATCTTGGTCTAAAAAATTCCAATTTGAGGGAGGCATAACACGGGTACCTATTTTGGGGCGTGCTAATACCATTCCTTTTGCCGCTAATATTTTTATTGCTTCTCTTATTGCTGTTCGACTCGCTTGGAATTGTTCTGATAATTCTAATTCGCTGGGTAAAATGGAATCAGGTAAATAGGCGCTGGTTAAAATCAACTGGCCAAGATTTTCTGCAATAATATAAGAGCGATTTTTTTGTGAGGCTGTTTGTTGCTTACTTAATTCCATAATTCATCTCAAAGCATAATTCTTAGATGCATATATTACGTGAGTAGATGTGTGATTGCTGCTTAAATAGTCAACATATAGACCTAATTTAACTTATAAATATGTTTTTGGCTAAAAAAAATACGAACAAGATAAAAAC
>NZ_JAMPOL010000014.1:0-224896 GCF_028480325.1 Providencia sp. PROV182
TGCGGCATTAGAAGTCAGTGTTGCGTTCCAAAGCAACAGTGGCGTGATAAATAAAAAGTACATCGTCTTTAACAATGGCCTACAAGCTGCAATTACAGACAGAACCAATAACCAACAGGTTGCGTTTGATCAGTATTATTATAAAGGGAGTATCAGTAAACAACAGCCCGGCTATTTCCCTTACAGTATCGAGTTATCCAAGAAAGATGCTGAAGCCATTAAATCAGGGCAGTTCAGTAACACTGTGAATGTTTTATTTACCTACCGTTAGTAAGTTTCAGGTTTGTATTAAGTCAATATCACCTTTGTGCGGTGGTATTGGCTTAGCCTAAAATGGAGGAGAGATAATGAGATTTTTGCCTTAATCTCTACAATGTCACTTACTATTAGTAAAAATAGTAGAAATATAAAGAAGGCGTGTGATATTAAGAAAGAGATAATTCAAATCAAAGATCCTCTACGCCCATGAAAAATATAATTACTTAATTCAACACCATTTACAGCTTAAAACTCAAGTCATAAAACAGATACTTCCCCCTCTCATCCCATTGTGGTGATTTCCGCCAAAGAAAACTATCACATTGACAAACTTGCTATACAATTTAATCATGCACTGCCCACCAACGCCTACATATTTAGGTTGATAAACACCCATCGTAATTGAGGCTATAACCATGAACAACGCGCCATCTTTCCGAGACATCATTTATAGTCTTATAGGGAGTATCCCAAGAGGTAGAGTTGTCACTTACGGAACGTTGGCAAAAATGGCAGGTTACCCAGCTCATGTACGCCAAGTTTGCCAAGTTATTAGAACCATCCCTGCGGGAAGTTCTTTGCCTTGCCACCGTATTATTAATAGTCAGGGTAAGTTATCAGTCAAAGGCGAGTGCTATCTACGTCACAAACAAGCCCTTATAGATGAAGGTATTATTTTTGACTTGAACGATAAAATAAAACTAAAGGACTATTTCTGGGAGGGATTTGATTAGCTCTTTCATTCTATTAAGTATAAAAATAATTTTTACCGTAATATTGTAATTGTTGGTACTTAGTAAAATAAACTGTCTCACTCACAGCAGTTTATTTTTATAATTACTATCTAATCTAGTTCCTATGTTTAAAATAACAAAATCATAACTTACATCCTCATTGGTTGCCCTTCATCCAATGAATTAAAAGTAGGGCAACCAATGGTTTTTCAATTAAATATCAAAACGCTAACTTCCCGGTGTGAAATAAATCGGGGAACCAGGCCCTACAGGAATCCCTAATACAAATACCCATACGATAAAGAATAATGACCAACCAATGAAGAAAATGATGGAATAAGGCAACATCATTGAGACAAGTGTACCAATCCCTGCATCTTTCTTATATTTCACAACAATCGCCATAATTAAGCCAAAGTAGCTCATCATCGGTGTGATAATATTCGTGACCGAATCACCAATTCGGTATGCCGCTTGAATAGTTTCTGGCGCATAGCCCGCTAACATTAGCATAGGAACAAAAATAGGTGCCGTTACCGCCCATTGGGCTGATGCTGAGCCAATCATTAAATTAATAAATGCACAGATAAGAATAAAGCCAATAAACAGCACACCACCGTGAAGGTCGATACTATTTAAGAAGTTGGCACCTTTAACTGCGATAACTTGCCCGATGTTTGTCCAACCAAAGAAAGCAACAAATTGTGCCGCGAAGAAAATAATGACAAGGTATAAACCGAGCGTACTCATTGCTCCAGCCATTGCATCAACAATGTCTTTATCCGAGCGCATAGTTTTAGCAATATAACCATACACGATGCCTGGAACGGCAAAGAAGACAAAAATAAAGACCACAATACCTTTTAAGAACGGCGAGTTGCTGACTAATCCCGTTTCCTGATTCCGTAATATTCCGTTCTCTGGTACCACCATCAACGCCAAAATTGCCGCTAATCCCCAGAAGGTAACTGATGCCCAGAATAACGCTTTTTTCTCGAGTGGAGTAACGTTTGCAGAAGCATAAAGGCTATTTTCATCTTCATCAACGGCACCACCTGTATATGGACCCAACTGGGGTTCCACAATTTTTTCGGTGATCAAATAACCTAAAATAGTGATTAAAAACGTACTGGCAAACATAAAGTACCAGTTTGCTTCTGCACCCACGATATAAGTTGGATCAATGATTTGCGCAGCTTGCTGAGTGATACCCGAAAGTAACGGGTCAACCGTACCTAATAGTAAGTTTGCTGAATAACCACCTGAAACACCAGCAAATGCGGCGGCAAGACCCGCTAAAGGATGACGACCTAATGAGTGGAAAATAATGGCAGCCAGTGGAATAAGTACCACATAGCCCAATTCTGCGGCAGTGTTTGACATGATCCCCGCAAACACGATAGCCATTGTGGTTAATTTTCGTGGAGCTTTGGTGACAATTAAGCGCATAGCCGCGGAAAGTAAGCCGGCCCGCTCTGCAATTCCAACCCCTAATAATGCCACTAATACCGTCCCTAATGGTGCGAAACCTGTAAAGTTGGTGACGACATTCGCAATAATTTTTCGGATCCCTTCGGCATCCAATAAACTTACAATATGAATAATACCATCTTCTGCCCGCCCTTTTGCGCCTTCTGGGCGCGGATCTGGCACGCTTACACCAAAGTACTGACCAATTGCTGAGGAAACTAATAAAATTGCAATTAAAATAATAAATAAAATGACGGGATGTGGTAGTGCATTACCTAGCCACTCAACCGTTCGCAAAAAACGGCTTCCCTCTTGCTTCTTTTGTTCCATATTTTCTCCTTATAAACAAGAAAAACGGACATTACACAATGTTTTTGTTTTTTACCATTTACAAATAGATCATTTCAAATCAACAAAATTCACACAATTTAGACATAAAATTCAACATAATTAGGGATAATTCATTTTTATTAGTCATTAATATTATTAATTTAAATAAAGGCACCAATTAAAACCAAAGTAAATCAGATAAATTAATTTCTATAAGTGTGGTCAATATAACAATTTTCATATTATCTATGACGTTTATTCGTCATTTATCACTAATTAAATATTATTTTTTAGCAGTTTTATTTCATATTAATAGTAAAAACCTTATTTATAAACACTCGATAAAACCTTACTTATAATTCGGAATAACAACCCCAACAAAGAATAATCTACCAACTTTCTTTATATTGATATGGAAGGCTATAATAGTAAAAAATCAATTCATGGAGTCACATCATGTCAGTCATTGATCTTTGGGCAGAACGCCATATTCAAGAAGCTCTGAGTAAAGGGGAGCTTTCAAATTTAAATGGGGAGGGAAAAATGTTACAGCTTGAAGATGATAGTTTAGTTCCACCTGAACTTAGGGCTGGGTATCGAATATTAAAGAACTCGGGCTATTTACCCACTGAATTACAACAAAGGAAAGATGCACTAACGCTAAGCCATATGCTACAAGGTCTCTCTGTGGACGACCCCAATTATACGTCGGTGAGTAAGCAATTAGCTTTACTCGAACTAAAACTCAAACAAGCCAATGTAAATACTGATTTTTTACATGGCAACTATGCAAATTCAATTTCTGAACAAATAGCCAACAAGTCAAATACCAAATAATGTAGGTAAGTCTTACAATAAATTAATCCATTATCCGTTTACTATTTATCTTAATCATTCTTCCTTTATTTTTCTTTGCTTGATTCGTTATTAAAAATGCCCCTTAATAGTCATATTAAGACTATTTACCTCTTTTTTATATGGTTATCCAAGTATTATCAATCCCTATTTTATACTTATTAATAAGCAAGAGATGGAAAATGGAACAGAAACAATATTCTAATAAATGGCAAGAACGTTTCGACTTTTTTGATAAGCATGGTGCTCCTGATACGCCTGAATTCAAAGCAGCGTTGAAAGCCGCCTCTTTCGGTAAACGTATTCTCATTAATATGAACATTTTTGCCTTCTTCTTCGGTATTATTTACTTCTTGATTTTAGGGCTGTGGAAGAAAGGGTTGGTGATGCTTGGTATCACTCTTGGGGTTGGTCTAGTTTTAAATATTATTGATTTTATGATTGGTGGAACGATCCCTAATGCCGTCTTTACAGGGGTATCTGTCGGTATGTCAGCGCTGTGGGCCATGGTTGCCAATTATGCTTACTATATTAAAGAAACCAAAGGATTGGACAACTGGAACCCATTTGAAGGGATCCGCATGGTCTAAGCTGTAAAAAGATAAAAATTGGCTGCGGGCGAGGTGGCTAATTTTTATCTGGCAACAAAGCTCCCAAATAACCTACCGTAAGTGACTTCCCTGCAAACGATATTCATTCGGTGTTTTGCTATAAAATTGGCGAAATGCATGACTAAATGCCGAATGTGAGTCATAGCCCACCGCTAATGCAATTTGTTCTATTGATTTATTGGATAATAATAAGCGCCCTGCCGCTTCCATGCGTTTTTGTAATAGAAACTGCATCGCCGTTAACTGTGTTTCAGCCTTTATTTTTCGTTGAAGCGTACTCACTGACATACAAAAAGCCGTTGCCATATCTTCACAACTAATAGGATGGTGTAGACGCAGTTCCACCCATTGAGAAAGCTCATCAATCCATTTATTTTCAGGTTTTAACTGTGCCAACAATAGACGAGCAACCGTAAAATTATGTTCCGGAGCTTGTGGGAAGTTTTGCAACCAATTCAAAAGACCAATTGCGGCAGGTGTCAGAGTAAATTGCGTCATTTTTTCATTTAATGCCCATTGTGCTGTAGCAGGCATTTCTAATACGTAATTTTGATTTCCTAGCTGCCCGCTAAAAGCATGGCTCACACTAGGCGGGATCACGACCCCCTTTCCTGCATTTAACAGAAAATGTTGCCGGTACATATTAATTTCCATCTGCCCAGATAACGACAAAACGACTTGCCACTGCCCATCATGTTGATGAGAAATGACGTCGTTCGAATATTGGCGAAAATGAAGCTCAGGTAATCGCAAAGGGTTGCACTCCCACGGTCAATGAATAGCAAGAGTATAGGACTATAGGTGGTAATATTGCTATAGAGGAAGTGACTGGCCTATCTATCAAATTCATCAAAATAAAAATGTTTCAGCGGTTCCATTTGCTGGTGAAGAACTCGTATAACAAAGATATCTTTGGTTCTCTGCCGATAAAAAATGACATGCTTAGAATGATTATAACGCCTAATCCCCTCTGAAATTTCCGCACACTTCAGTCCTATCAAAGGATTGGAGCTCAACATTTCTAACGCACAATGTAAACTTTTAGTATACTCATCCGCTTTACTGACACCAAAATTCACCAAAGTATATTCAAATATTCCTTCAAAATCTTTAGCGGCTAAGTTAGAAAGTTTATACATTATGTGCGGTCTTCATTTTTTTGGCTATATCATGGAGTGTGAATGATGATTCACCGCTTTTTTCACCTTCTTCAATTAGCATCTTCAATGCAGCCGTTTGTTTTTCTTGAATTTCAAGTAAACGCAGTGCGGAGCGAACAACTTCACTTGTTGAACCATACCTTCCAGATGAAATCAGTTGATTTACAAATTCATCTAATTGCGTTCCGATTGTCACACTTGTGGTACGAGCCATAAGATCACCTTTGTGTTAATTATTAACACAATTATTTTAGTGGGTTATCACCATAAAATCAATCAATGTAGGCATTAGGCTAAAAGCGCCCCATTCGGCAAAGGTAAGTTAAATTCAGCAAGAACAATCGCCCCCTTTTCATCAGGTGCCCCCGTGATCAACACTTCCGATTTAATGCCTGCTATACGCTTGACTTCAAAGTTACACACACATAGTACCTGCTTACCAATCAAATCATCTGGCGTATAATTGACAGTGATCTGTGCGCTAGAGCGCTTAATACCCAATTCGCCTAAATCAACTTCCATAACATAAGCTGGCTTTTTGGCTTTACTGTTGACTTGTGCACTAACAATAGTCCCAACACGCATTTCAACACGGGTAAAATCATCCCATTCAATAATTTGCATAAATCCATTCCTAAATTAAATTACTTATGTGTAATAAATTAACATACAACAGACTTTGCGGTTTATCGCCAGAACGTCATTTTATGTAGCCAAACCACCACAGGGCTCAGATGATAAGCAAAAAATAACCCTCATAAAAATGAGGGCTAAAGATAAATAACAGAAAGTATGTTGAAGTACGGCGTTTTCTTTTTTACTACATCGTTGAAAATGTATTCATAATGATCCCACCAGTGATAATGAGGCCCATCGCAAATACTGCTGGGAAATCGGGTTTTTGTTTATATAAAATCATAGAAACGAGTGTCACACCGACAATACCAAACCCACACCATAATGAATAAGCCACACCGACTGGGATATAACCCATTGCACGGGTTAGTGCGAAATAACACAAGCAATAAGCAACAATGACTAATACAGATGGACCCAATTTGCTAAAGCTATTGGTCTTTTTTATCATTGAAGTACCCGTTATTTCAGAGCCAATAGAAAGCGCTAACCATAAAAATCCAGTAAACATAATATTCCCCTTAACTTTGAATTAATGAGCTGTGTTATTTTTTGTTGATAATAATGAAGACTCAGTTTCATCTTTAGATGGTTCAGTTTCTTCCGGATCATCGGAGCCCATTTTGGAGAATAGATTCATGATCACAATGCCACTCGCGATCACGGCCATACCGATCATCGCCGCAGTGTCTGGGTGTTGCCCATAAAATAGCATGCCGAGGGTAGAAACCATTAAGATCCCTGTACCTGACCATGTTGCATAAGCCAAACCAACAGGAATATATTTTACTGCCCGAGAAAGTGAATAGTAACAAATAACATATAGCACAACGATTAATGCCAATAATAATGATTTAGTCATACCTTCACTATTATCAAACATTTTTAAGGTCGATGTTGCTGAGGTTTCAGAAACAATAACCGCCAGCATCCAAAGCCATGACTTTGCTTTAGGGGACATAGATAATACTCCTACAATAAATAGAAAGATTAATTTTTAATTTGATTAAATAACTTTATTTTTTAAGAGACTTTAAATAATCGATTGCTGAATCTGTTAATTTATTTTCATTCGCGCAATACCCCCTAGGGTTATTCATTACTTCCTTTAAAGTAATATAGCGATTTGGATGTTCATCATTTATTTCAGGTTTTAAATTTTCAGTAATATCACGAATTAAAAATTTATTTTCTATTTCATTAAATGAATCAAAATAAACACCTAACTTGATTGCTTTAGTGATATTTTCTTTAATCAACTGATTATAATTTTCATTTTTATTTAAACCTAAAACCTGACTTAATTCACTTTCAGGGCAACAATGGTATTTCAGTGCCAATATCGGCATGTTTTGTGATAATGCATGAAAGACTAACTCACTTTCCTCACTCATAAACAAACCATTGGCTATCTCACCAACGACTTTTGCATCAATAAACGGTAAAAACAGGCTGTCATAATGATTTAAACTATTTATTGATAAGGTGCTTTTATTTATAACACTTCCCAATTCAGCCCATTTTTCAACATCAAAAGACTGGTGCATTGATGCGGTGGCATAAAAGGAAAAAGAAACAGAATCTAACTGTGCCAGTCTTTGGTAAATAGCTTGCTGATACCCCTCAACAGGCGATAGCACAACCAGAACTTGTCGCTTTAACTGACGTAAAACTTGCTGCACAATTCGCTCGATCAGTTTTTCGTTCATTCTGCCACCACTCCTTAGCCCGCGATAAATACGCTATCGTTATTGCGTAAGCCCGCGGCATTTGCTTCATCGGTATCAATATGAAACTCAAGAGAAAAGCGTTCATCCACTCTCACGACAACTTCATCAAACACTAAGCTGCGTTCACCTTCAGTACGGATATTCACCTTTTGCCCATTCACCACATTTAATGCTCTTGAGTCCATCACACTCATATGAATATGACGCTGAGCACAAATAACCTGCGACTCAAGATTGACATGCCCCGCTGGGCCAATCAGTAAAGCATTGCCTGAACCTGCCATGTCACCTGACTCTCTTACCGGCGCTTTTATACCAAGCGCAAAGCAGTCGGCCTTAGACACTTCTAATTGCGTTTTTGGGCGAACAGGCCCTAGTACTCTGACTTTGCTAATAGACCCTTTTGGTCCCACCACCATGACGCATTCTTTCGCCGCAAATTGCCCGGGCTGTTTTAAATCTTTAAATGGCGTCAGCTGATATCCTTGGCCAAACAAGGCTTCAACGTCCTGTTGTGAAAGATGAACATGGCGGTTAGATATTCCGACAGGGATAGCAATGTTGGAAACGCTGCCTTGTGCTGGTGTATAGGCTGAAAGCCGCTCCAATATTTTCCCCATTAATTGCTCATTCATCATGATTTTTTCCCTTTACGCGGGTCATTCTTGATGTCTTTCACATTGATGTCGGTTTTAACTTCAACCACAGGCGCTTCTGTTTTAGCCTCAACAACCGCTTTTTCCACTAACTTTTCTGCTTTTACTTCTGGCTGAAGACTTTTCTCTAACTCACCTTTTTTACTTTTCACTGTTAGCAATTTACTGATTACGCTTTCTTCAGGCCGCGCAATCACTAATGAGCCGACGAGTAGCTGACTATTGGCGATCACTTCAATACCATGGTCAACTGCGGTGCGAACAGCACTGATTTCGCCTTGGAAACAAACGGATACCAGTCCAGAGCCGATTTTTCGATAACCTACAATTTCTACACTGGCGGCTTTACACGCCGCATCAGCAGCCTGTATTGCGGATGTCAGTCCCCGAGTTTCAATTACGCCTAAACTTTTCATCTGTCTCTCCTACTTAGTGACGAACCAGTCGAATATCGAAATCAAATTGTTTGAAGAATGCTTCAAGTTGGTCTAATTCTTCTGCACTATAGGTTGGGTCTTGCTTAACAGGATAAATCATATCCAGTTTGTCGTACTTACCGCGGCCCAACTGGTGATAAGGCAGAATATCGATGCGTTTTACATTGCCGCGTTTGGATAATTCCATCGCATAGTTAATCGCCCCTGTAATGGCATCAAACGAGTCGTTATAGCCACGAACTAATGGCATTCTGACAACCACGTTCGCGCCGAGATCAATCAATCTTTCGAGGTTGCGGCGAACATTTTCATTGCCAATACCGAATAGATTTTTATGCTGCGCAGTATCAATATGTTTAATGTCATAGAGGAATAGGTCGACAACTTCAGCTAACTTTTCATAGTTTTCTAACGATGTTGTACCTTGGGTTTCTATTGCGGTGTTGATCATCATTTTTTTACACTCACGCAGTAGAGCGACTGCAAAATCGGTTTGTAGGCTCATTTCGCCTCCACCGATTGTCACACCACCACCGGAAGAAATATAAAAATCATAATCTTGCATGATGATATCCATCATTTCGGCCACAGTGACATCTTTACCCATGATGTCTAATGCACCGCCAATGCATACTTCTTCACATTTACGGCAACCGATACAATCAATGCTGCGATTCACGCGGTGAATTTGCTCACCTTGCTCATTAATAGTTTTGTAGTGGATCCCTGTCGGGCAGACATCAACGCATTTCCCACAATTGACGCATTTATCGTGGGAAAACATCACTTGAAACTGGCTACTTAACCCTTCTGGGTTAGCGCACCATGGGCAACGAATATTGCACCCTTTTAAGAAAATCAGTGTTCGGATACCGTCGCCATCATAAATCGAGTATTTTTGGATATTAAATATCCGACCTTTAATCTCTGCCGCGCTCATCATTGCACCTCTAACACTATGTTTATAAATCAGAATTTATTATTGTTGTTATAAAATGGCAGGTATAAATTCATACCTGCCTACATGGGTTTAGAACTTCTCAATTACAGTACGGCTAATAATTTCATCTTGAACTTCTTTACAGAGTTCAACGAAGTAGGCGCTGTACCCCGCGACACGAACGATTAAATCACGGTATTTTTCAGGCTCTTGCTGGGCTTTTTTCAGCATTTCGTTATCGACATAGCTGAACTGCATTTGGCCGTTTCCTAAGATAGAAGCGGTTCTTAGCAAGGTGATTAAGCCGTGGCGGCCTTCTGGTGTGTCCAATAAGCCTTTTAAGAACTTAAAGTTATGCACCATGCCAATGTTCATCGTTTCAACATTCATTTTGCTGATTGATTTAATGATGGCAGTTGGGCCTTGTTTATCCGCACCTTGTGTTGGGCTGATACCATCGGATAACGGCATCCACGCCAAGCGACCGTTGGCACTTGCTGCGGTTAACTCACCAATCGGCGTGTTGTTGGAGATGGATAAAGTTCCGTGACTCAGTGTTGAATACAACATGTCGTACTTACGACACTCACGCTCTGTCCACTCCGTAATATCGAGTGCGTATTGGTCAACATAGTCATCATCGTTACCAAATTTAGGCGCATTTAAGCAGTCACGGCGTAATTCGTCATAGCCTTCAAAGTTAGCTAATAATCCATCACGAATTTGCTCAAGGGTGTAGCGGCCATCTTCATAAACCAATTTGCGAATCGCGACAATGGAGTCAACATAGGTTGCAAGACCAGAGAAAATCAGCCCTGGGCCGTGGTTGATCATCGCCCCACCCGCTGCAACGTCTTTCCCTTTTTCCATACAGCCTTCCACTAGCAAAGACATTAAGGGTTTTGGTGCCACATCACGGTGAACTCGCTGGCTGATAACGGTACCGATAGCGGATAAGCGAATAATATGAGCAATCTGCGCTTTCACTGCATTATCAAAGTCTTCGAATGTTTTCAGGTCACGTAAATCACCGGTATCTAAGCCTTGGTAGCTATCGAATAGCACCATGCGACCACGGTTTAATACAAACTCAATCGCGATTGGCCATTGGGTGTAACCAGTTGATGTCCATTGATAAATACGGCCTGATTTCTGTGGCTCAACACAGCCCATCAAGCAGTAATCACGCGCATCTTCAAAGTCAAAGCCTTTACGCAACATCATTTTGATGTGGGAATCGTCGAAGTGACAGGCAGGGAAGCCCATTCCGGCTTTCACGACATCAACGATTTTTTCCATGTATTTCTGTGGTGATTGGTTATGAATACGACAAGCCAGTGATGGCTGATACACTTTGACGAAGCGAACCGCGTCCATAATTAAGTAAGTCAAATCGTTACAAGCATCACCACCAGAACGTTTTTGTCCACCCACCGTTAAGTTGATAAATGGCTGATAACCGGCAAAATATTTCGCACCCAGCTCACTCGACATCCACATTAACTCAGCACACTTGATGATAAACGCCTGCATCATTTCTAATGCTTGGTCTTGAGTTAAACGGCCTGTTTTGATGTCATTTTCATACATTGGGAAGCAATATTGGTCGAGACGTCCTAAAGAAAGACCTGTTTGGTTTTCTTCGATTTCAAACAGTGACTCAACAGTCCAAATGCTTTGTAATGCTTCTTGCAACGTCGCCGGTGGGTTCGCTGGCACGTTTTCATTGACTTGTGCGATAGTCAGCAATTCTTCGCGACGTTTTTGGTCTGACTCCAGCACGGCTAATTCACGAGCATGCGCAGCAATACGGTGTGAATACGCCACTACCCCTTCACAGGTTTCAATTGACGCTTTATAGAAATAAATACGGTCAATATCTTCTGGGTTTTCCATGCTTAACTCAGCCAGTTTCGCCTGAGCATCTGCTTTAATGCCATTCATTCCCTTGGTGAATAACAACACGTCATAACCCGGACAAGTATCTCCACCACCGTTGATTTGGTGATAAGACAAATCACTGACAAACGTTTCACCGCTGAATTCCCATACCCCCGCTTCGCGGTATTGAGCCTCACAAATTTCATCCAATGAGCGCCCTTCCCAGAATGGCGCGATTTCCTCGCGGATCACTTTTTTGTCTTCTTCTGAGATAACAAATGGATCTTGTGGGCGCGTACTCATGGTATCGAGTTCTTCGACCACCCAGCGCCATGCGATATCTGGAGAGAAAGCACCCGCACGGGCTTTACCACATGGATGGCCTACAATCAGTTCTTCCGGCTGAATTAAGATTGGCGCAGTTTCACAAGCGCGGCGGAATGCTTTCGCACGCAATAGAATTGGCGGTAAACCAGGGTTATTTTTGACAACTTCAGTGAAGGCGAGTGCACGATAGATAGACACACTTGGGCGTGCTTCTAAGTAGCGGTTACGCAAGCGTTGTAAGCGAGGCGTTAACCCTTCCATCACTTTGAATTCAGTTTCCGCTTGTGCCGTTGGAGCAACATAGCTGGCATTTGGCGCGGCGTATTGCGGCTGAATGCTGTTTTTTCCGCAATATAAACGAACTTTTAAGCCGTTATTGATGACACTGATGTTTTCATGAGCAGATAACATCATAGCTGATAATTCGTTAATGCATACACGAGGGTCATTCAGATAAATACCGTCTTTTAATGCATCGAACATTGGGTAGCCATCGACTTGCTTGGTTGAGCGAACTTCAGAGAGCTCAGCCAGTTTCAACCATAAACTTTCTACAATCTCATAAGCTTGTGCTTGGGTTAAGCGGCCTTGTTCAATATCGCGTTGGTAGAATGGGTAAACTGCTTTATCGAACCCCATTGGGTTAACTGCATAACTGCCATTTTCTAAATGCAGGATAAGTTGCAGTAAATAGAACGCTTGGCAAGCTTCTTTGAATGTTTGTGCTGGTTTTGCTGGCACATTACGTAAAATTGCTGCGCTTTCTTGTAACTCTGCGCGACGATATTGATTAGACTCTGCTGCTGCCATGCTCTCTGCTTTAGAAGCTAAAGCTTGCGCAAAATGGATAGCGGCATCACATGCGTAAATTGCCGAGCGGCAGTTATTCGCCTCATCAATACTATTACGGCTAACTGCACTGCCGATATTTCTAACTTTATTTTCTAATTGCGCTTTGATAGCTAAAAAACCGATGTTTAATACCGCTAAGTAATCGGGTGCATCAATGGCGCTATCGCCAGCTAAAAACGTATAAATGCTGTGGCTGTTGATTTCATTTTCAGTATGGAAAATCGCCCCACGAGGCGTTGATGATTGGCTACCAATAATCAACTCATCTTGGGCAATAAATGCAGGAAAATGACGGATAAATTCATAAAAACGTTGTGCAGGTTTAATCGCCTGCGGTGCGCCAGACAGTTGGTTGCCAAGCGCTTCTAAAATATTGGCACGTTCAGTAATAATTGAGCTATTGCGGGCACTTAAGCGTTCAGCCAGCATTTTTACGCGTGGGGTCAAAGCATATTTATTCATGTTAGCCTATCCTGATGTTCTTTCTAGTTTGTTGTTCATCACATAAAAGCGTTAACTGTTAAAAAGACTGTCTATACAGCACTTCCAGTTGCACCTTGCTCACATCCCGTGGATTGGTCGGAGTGCAACTATCGCGCAGTGCTTGCCCAACCATTTCCCCTAAACGGGCGTTAAAATCGAATTCATTAATACCGGTTGCTTGAATGCCTTTTGGCATATTCATTTCATCTTTCAATACGTTGATTGCCATAATTAAGCTCTCAACGCCTTCACGTATTGTTGAAGCAGGTAAATTCAAGTTTCTTGCAAGACTCGCGTAACGTTTCGCGGCTTCACTATCGCAGCGGCCTTCAAAATCCGCATTGAAAGCCACGACTTGAGCCATCAATAAGGCATTGGCACGACCATGTGGAATATGAAATACGCCGCCTAATGCATGGGCTAAGCTGTGAGTTATCCCAAGTGATGCGTTAGTAAAGGCCATACCGGCAATACATGAAGCGTTGTGCATTTTTTCGCGTGCCACTAAGTTGCTACCGTCGCGATAACAATCAATTAAGTGACCAAAAACCAATTGCACTGCTTTTTCTGCTAAGGCATCCGAAAAATCAGATGCGGTGCGAGAAACATACGCTTCCAGTGCATGACACAGCACGTCCATACCTGTATCTGCAGTAATCGAAGCTGGTACGGATTTCACCAGTACAGGGTCTAAAATGGCGACATCTGGCAGCATGAATTCGTCAACTAAAACCAACTTTTCAGACTGTGACTTGATGACTGAAAATGAAGTCACCTCTGAACCCGTCCCACTGGTGGTTGGGATCGCGATAAACTGCGGTTTGACTCGATTGACGTTTTTTCTGGTGTGCCAGAGGGAGTAAATAACAGCTTTCGCAGCATCAATCACCGACCCACCACCGAGTGCAATCACCACATCTGGATATTGCATATCCATGATTTTCATGCCGTTAACAATGGCTGAAATGTCTGGGTCCGGCACAACATCGTCGTAAATCGAAAATGTGATGCCACTTTGGGTTAGCCTGCGAGTGACTTCATCAGCTAAGCCAAACTTCACCATCGCTTTGTCAGTGACGATAAAGGCATGGTGAGCACTCATTTGTGAGATAAAATCCAATGCGTTAGCACCGAATTGGACTTTAGGTTTAATCAAAAACTGGTTCATGCTGTTTTTACTCCTTGGTATAAACCTTCTCAACAATGGCAACCACTGACATGGCTTTGTAATTGTCTTTATTCAAAGCGAAATAAGCTTCAGCTAACACAATGTCGTTAATACCTGCGCCAACACTGTCGACTGCCACATACGTTTTGTTTTTCAACGGTTCAAGGTCATCCCCTAGCTTGGTAACCATTAATAAGTTACTGCCGCTAAGTTCTTGGCATTTCTGCGTTGCAACAACATGTCCGACCACCTTTGCGAGGATCATGGTTTATACCGCCTTATTCCAATGAGTTACTTATTTAGGCGTCCGAGAACAGCCTTGATGATTTGCTCAACATTTTCTTCAGTGATGTCACCTTGAGAAACCACCGCCTCAGCAGTCGCAGCCGTTGTTACAGTGCTGCCAAATCGGTTATCGCCAGTTGGGTTAGCCGCGGCTGGTGATGCTGCCGTAACAGGGTTACGGAAACGGTTGTCATCAAAAATACTCACTTGCGGTTGATTTACCGAAGTTGATGCTGTTGGCTGTGCAGGTGCACAAGGCTGAGCTGGCTGTCTTAAATCATCAATGGAACGTACGCCATAACCCACTTTACGGATATTGAGTAAGTTCATCGGGCCGACGTTATCTGAACTAGAACCGCCACCAACTGCCCCACAACCGAGCGTTAAAGCCGGTGTGATATTGGTCGTTGCACCAATTCCGCCCAGTGCCGCTGGTGTATTGATCAAAATACGATTGACGGGTTTTTCCAGAGAGAATTGACGAATAACATCTTCGTTCTGCGTATGGATCACCAAGGTATGACCGAGGCCTTCGTTGGTCAGTAAGTCAACCACACGATGGCAAGCTGACTGCCAATCTTCCTCGATATACATCCCTAAAATTGGGCATAATTTTTCGCGGGAGTATGGGTTTTTCGGTGATACGGTGTCTTGTAAAGCAATCAACACACGTGTGTTAGCCGGAACAGTGAAGCCTGCACGTTGACTCAGTGTGATAGCATCTTTACCAACGACTTCAGGGTTGATAGTACCGTTCGCTCTAAGCAACATGGATGCCATGCGTTTCGCTTCGTCTTCATTCATGAAGTAAGCGCCTTGAGCGAGCAGTTCACGATGAACTTCGTTGTAAATGCAGCGTTCTACAATGATCGATTGTTCTGAAGCGCAAATGACACCGTTATCAAAAGTTTTACTGGTGATGATGTCACTCACCGCTTGCTTGATATTGGCACTACGTTCAATAAATGCAGGGCCATTACCTGGACCACCGCTGATGGTTGGTGTACCGGATGCGTAAGCAGCGCGTACCATGCCTTCACCTCCCGTTGCCAAAATTAAAGAAACGTCTTTGCTGTGCATCAGCTCTTTCGTTGCTTCAAGAGTTAGCATCGTGACGCCATCGACAATTCCTACTGGCGCCCCCGCTTCTAATGCGGCTTTTTTGACAATTTCTAATGTGCGGAAACTGCAAGCTTTGGCATTTGGATGAGGGGAAAAGACAATGGCATTACCCGCCTTCAAGGCAATCAACGTTTTGTAGATGATGGTAGATGTTGGATTAGTAGAAGGAACTAACGCCGTGATCACACCAAGAGGAACCCCCACATCCATGACTTTGTTGACTTTGTCATCACTAATGATGCCAACGGTTTTGAGATCTTTAATGTGTTCATAAACACGCATTGAAGCAAAAGTGTTTTTCAGGACTTTATCTTGCCACTTACCGAACCCAGTCTCTTCATTGGCCATTTTTGCCAGCTCTTCTGCATGAAGTGCGGACTCAATTGCAATGTGTTTAACGATATTATCGATTTTTTCCTGCGAAAATGTCGCAAACTCTTTCTGCGCTTGTTTCGCGTTTCTAACTAGCTCTCTTGCCAGTTGTCTGGATTGCAGATCTTTGTCTAATGCAACCATGTCTTCCCCCGTATCGGAGCCAAAATTAATTCATTAACTTGTCGTGTGATTGGCTTTATCAGCCAATTACTTAGGCTTTGTGTTGCTGTGCAATTTTGCCAATATCGTTGTGTGGTCTCGCAATCACGCGTGAAGTCACCACGGTTCCGATACGTTTTGCAGCCTCAACACCTGACTCAACCGCTGCGTTAACGGCACCGACATCGCCTTTAACCATCGCTGTTACCAGACCTGAGCCAACATTTTCATAACCGATTAACTCAACATTTGCGGCTTTACACATGGCATCAGCAGCTTCAATACAAGCCACTAAACCTTTGGTTTCAATTAGACCAAGTGCTTCTTTCATAAGTAATTTCCTGTTTTATTCCGTGACTTTATACTGGGCGACGATTTTCTGAATATCACTATGAGGACGAGCGATAACCAGTGATGTCACGACGGTGCCAATACGAGAGGCGGATTCAACACCTGAATCCACGGCAGCTTTCACCGCACCTACATCGCCTTTGACCATGGCGGTAACTAAACCTGACCCAACATTTTCATAACCAATCAGCACAACATTTGCGGCTTTACACATCGAATCTGCAGCTTCAATACAAGCCACTAACCCTTGAGTTTCAATAAGACCTAATGCGTCACCCATGTTTTTTCCTCCGGAAAAAGTTATGCCTTATGCTTAATAACGATTTTATTGATATCGTTGTGTGGACGAGCAATGACTAGTGAAGTCACAACTTCACCAACACGCTGTGCTGATTCAACACCTGAATCGACGGCTGCCTTGACTGCTCCGACATCGCCTTTAACCATTGCAGTAACGAGGCCTGAACCGACATTTTCGTAACCAATTAGCTCTACATTCGCCGCTTTGCACATCGCATCAGCCGCTTCGATACAAGCCACCAGACCTTTTGTTTCAATAAGACCTAATGCATCACCCATTGTTGTTTCCTCCGAGAAGCCTTCTTTATTTTTTCTTTACCTTCGATATTCCAAGCTAATGTGTCCGAGTACATGTCCCTTGAAATATCTGGGTAATCATTTACGCCAATGGTGTCTGCGCGGTGATCTATTGAATGAACGCAGCCTTTGGCTTCAAACTCACTATAGAACCGAAAAATAAAAACAAAATATAAATCCACAAAACGAAAATATTTAGTCTTTTAACCTGAAAATTAGAGTAATTAATTAAGCTATTTACATATTCATACTGAAAAAATTAAAAATTCACGCATCTGTGTTGCAGATAAAAATGGGCTAAATAAAGATTTAGCGTTAGCTAGGTAGATTGTTAATAAAATATTATTGAGCTGATAAAGGGGGGTAATTTGTGAAATGATAACTGTGGGTCTGCTCACTAGGTTATAAGCTTTGCCTACATCAGATATCCGCGAGTTAGGTTCTAACCAAGAGATAGTCTACCTGTCATGATGTCAATTTATAGCTAAATTGAGGATATTGCAGTTTGTGAATACTACAGCAGGGAATACGACAAAATAGGAAATAAAGGGAAGTGGGATTGTCAGTTAACGATGAAGTGAACGGCTTCACCGCTAAGCTTATTTATTTAATGAGAACTGAATTAATCAAATTTGCTGCCAGGCTTTAACGTGCAGATATAAAGTGGAGAGTTAATTGAACTGAGTAATAAAGCTTTGTCATTGAGCTTTTGGGCATTAAGAAATAGCCCGTCATGGCTATCTGACATTTCTCGCATAAAGTAATCAAATATCACATCTGGTGATTCATCAATAGAAGAAGCACTCGCTTCCCATTGACTGATATTATAATGGCGCTCTGTGGGAGAAACTCGTTTTGTTGTATAACTAAATTTCACATAGCGCTGTAAGTACAACCAGCCCGCTTTAGAATCGGTATATCCTTCAACAACGATGGCTCCTTTGCCATTGGCACCAAAATTGAAATGAATATTGCCATTAACGTTTTCATCCTGCATATTTTCAAAACGCATAATGCCTTTTGTCGAGCACATTAATAAACCATCTTGTTTATTGGAAAGTAAGACCGATTGAGTGTAAATCACAACAATAATAAATAGCAAAAAGCTCAGTAAGCATAATACTTTTCCTGATATCTTCATGATGGTTTCCAAGAATAGTAAAAGTAATTATCGCAATAGCTAAATGGGTTATCTTCATTTACTGCACAATGCGCAAGAAATACTCGACCCAATCCATTAGTCTGCAATTTATCTCCATAGAAAAAAACAAACCGTTCTTTCTCGGCACAGGCTAAATTTAAGTTATTTCTAACCTTATCAAAATTTTGTACATAGTTTAGTGCGACAGAGTTATTGATCATTTTTTCATTCGATAGCACATCACAATTAGTGTGCTCAAGTACTGTCATCTTAATCGGTACTGACGGCTGGTTTGATAAATAAGCCATGACCGCGAGTAAAACGGAACACAGTAAAAAGACACCGCTAGCGAGATACCAACAGATTTCTTTTTTTTCTAGCGTCAATGTTGATTCTATTTTTTTGAGGTCTACAGGCTCAGAGATAGGTTTGGGAATTGGAGATAAAACAACCTTAGCCTCTTCTATTTCACTTAAGCTAGGGATTAACTCAGAGGGAGGAATTTTAATATCATCAATTAATTCAAGTGAAACATCTGAATTAAACTCTAATCGCCCCCTCGCCACCGTCACAATAATATTTTCAATACCATATGGACGAAATGCTTTTCTTAATATACTTAGATATTGGTTTAAATTACTGTTCGATGAAACTAATCCATTATCATCCCATACCGCTTTTAACACCTCATCTCGGGAAACAACACCTCTGTGTTGAATAAAATAAAACAACAACGCATTAGCCGTTATCGACAGTTGTGCATCCACCTCATCTTCTTTTAAAGATAAAGTGCCATCAACTGCATCATATAGAATGAAAGCATTGATTTTATATTTCACTGTCGCCTCATGTGCTTATTTTATGAATAAAATTGCACTATCATTACCACTATTATTTTTACTTACGTGCTATTTTTACTTATGGAATTTGTTCAAATGATATTGTCGTTAGCCGACTAACAATCGCATCACGTTCTTGCTGTGATAACGTTTCTCCCTCAGTCAATGACGAAAGCCACAACCCATCAGCCGCATAACGCACTAACGCGCCTAAATAACTGTTATCGAACTCATCCCCCTTTTCCAAATGGTTGGTTACCCAATCTCGCCAGCACTGACGTAACACTGGCTCAGTTGGCATAGCCAAAGACAATAACGCGAGCTGAAAACTTTCATCAGATTCTTTTAACTCACCAATATAGTGCAAATAAGCACGAGAAAAACGCCCATAGGGATTTGGGTCATTATCCATAATGGTATGTATTCTCTCATCCATAATCCCCAGCAATTGCACAAACAGTGCATGAATAAGCTCTTGCTTCGTTGGGAAGTGGTGCATTAACCCGCCTTTGCTAACACCCGCTTCCCTTGCCACTGCATTAAGTGAGAGTGAAGAGATCCCTTCTCTGCCAGCAATAATACGAGCAGCTTTCAGTAACTCCACTTGAAGCTTAATAGGATCTTTTTTTCTATGCTGAGCAGATTTATTCATGCGATGAATGATACCGACCAGTCGGTATGTTTCATTTTGACTAAAATCAAGTAACCCTGATTTGTTCATGGGTAAATCTAAATAGTGGAAGAGGACTCACAATATCGAATTATGATAAGTTGTAACCCCATAATTAATTTAAAAATATCAAATATTTTTGATATTTAGTTATCTATTTTAATTTCACTTAGTTTTGCACATCCTCAGATTATGATGTTTAATAGTGAGAGTGGAACAATTCTCTATTCAATAAATAACGGTTTGCAGTATTCCTAATTAACTCCCCGTGAAAGAGGTTTTATCATGTCAAATCAATACAATATTGGTGTCATTGTGGGTAGTTTGCGCGCTGATTCATATAATTTAGTTGTCGCTAAAGCCATGACTAAATTATTCCCCACAAATTTCACGTTTAAATTTATCAATATTGGTGAACTCCCTCTCTATAACCAAGATGCAGACCAAAATGTGTCTCCTGTTGTGGCTAATTTCAAATCTCAAATTAAAGCCTGTGATGGCATTATTTTCGCCACCCCAGAATATAACCGTTCAATGCCTGGCGTATTGAAAAATGCGATTGACCAAGGCTCTCGCCCATGGGGAGATAATTCATGGGATGGCATCCCTGCTGGAGTACTAGGGGTATCTATTGGCAATATTAGTACGGCTATTGCACAACAACATTTGCGTAATAGCTTGGCATTTTTGAATATGCCGACAATGAACCAACCAGAGTGCTATTTGAAGTGGTATGAAGGAATGGTTGATGAACAAGGTAATATTTCACCCAAAAGTAAAGATTTCCTACAACCGTGGGCAGATACCTTTGTGAAGTTTGTTGGTCATAATGCCAAACGTTAGCCATTAAAAAAGGCATCACAATCGTGATGCCTGAGGTTGTTGACAAAGCGGGATAAAAGCGTGGTTTTTCCCACTTTGTGTTATCAGCCGAAAATCAATAAATTGATTTTCCTAATTTATTTTCAAAACCTATTCGACTTGCCGCCAAACATAATATGTTTGTCAGCAGTCTGAGGCATCACAATCGTGATGCCTTTTTATTATCTTCAAACCCTATTTAGCTTGCGACTAAAACAATAATTAACGTCCTGCTTTTAGCTTTTGGAAATACTCTTCATAAATAATATTAGTATTCCCCACATCACTTTGCCATTCGCCTTTTTGCAGAACTTCTTCACTTGGGTAAAGTGATGGGTCATTAGCAATTTCAGCAGGTAATAATTTTTTAGCTTCTAAATTTGGTGTTGGGTAACCAATAGATTCAGCCACTTGAGCTGCAATTTCTGGACGCAATAAGAAATTAATTAACTTATGGGCCCCTTCCACATTTTTGGCGTTAGCAGGAATAGCTAAGCTATCCATCCAGAAAATCCCACCTTCTTTTGGCCACACCACTTCAATCGGTAAGCCAGCTTGCCGCGCGACGAATGCAGAGCCATTCCACAACATTCCCACATCAACCTCACCTTCAATAAATGGTGTTGCTGGGTTGTCAGAGTTAAAGGCTAAAATATTTGGGCGTAATTTTTGCAGCTCTTTATACGCCTCTTCAATTTGTTTCGGATCAGTCGTATTACCTGAATAACCTAATTTAGTGAGCGCAACTTGGAAAACTTCCCGTGCATCATCCATCATCAGCAAGCTATTTTTATACTCAGGTTTCCAAAAATCCGCCCACGAGGTGACAGACTGTGGGTCAACAGCTTCACCATTAATACCTATCCCTGTCGCCCCCCAAATATAAGGCACTGAATAATCATTATTCGGGTCAAATTCTTTATGGATTAAGTTTGGGTCAAGGTTTTTAAAATTGGTTAATTTGCTTTGATCAATCTTTTGTAGCATTCCTTCTTTACTCATTTTGGCAATAAAATAAGTAGAAGGCACCACCAAGTCATAAGCCCCTTCTTTATAGGTCTTTAACTTGGTATACATGCTTTCGTTTGATTCATAGGTGGAGTAAATCACCTTGATGCCCGTTTCTTTGGTAAATTGCTCTAATAAACCGGGGGGAACATATTCTGTCCAGTTATAGAAATACAGTACGTCTTTGTTATCGTCAGCGGCAGTTGCCGTGCCAATACTTGCAGCCATTAACCCTGCTGCCAGTAGATAGGACCATTTTTTCATTACTGAGTTTCCCTCAACAAAGTGTTTTTATCCCTTAATGCATCAAGTAACCACTTGAATTATTTAGGGTATATATCTTATAGGCTAAATAAAGCCCACCCTCTAGCCGTATGGCATCAAAAAGGCGCTGTTATAGAAAAAACCAACACCATCACTCATTTATGATTTCGCTTTTTTCGAGTATTTATCCCGCATCACCCATTGGCTTAAACAAACGAGCAGTAAAGACATAATCAACAATACTGTCGCCAATGCGTTTACTTCTGGGGAGACCCCGACTTTTACCATTGAATATATTTTCAATGGTAAAATCTCATAACTTGGCCCCGTAACAAATGACGAAACCACCACATCGTCCATCGACAATGTAAAACTCAGTAGCCACCCTGCCACAACCGCAGGGAGCGCTAATGGCAAAATGATTTTCCTTAAGATGGTAAACTCACCCGCACCGAGGTCACGTGCAGCTTCTAGCATCTTCACATCAAAGTCCTTTAACCTTGCATACACCGTCACCACTACAAAGGGTAGACAGAATGTAATATGGGAAAAAAGCAATGACCAAAAACCTAGCGAGACCCCAAGGATCATAAATAGAACCAATAACGAAATCGCCATGACGATATCAGGGGACATCATGACCACAAATAACATGCCACCAACAAAAGGTTTTCCTCTAAAGCGATAGCGAAATAATGCAACAGCGGTTAATGTGCCAATGGCTGTCGCGAAAGTCGCTGACAAAACCGCCATGGTTAATGAATGCCCCGCAGCTTCTAATAAGCTATCGTTATTAGCTAGTAATTCATACCATTTGGTTGAAAAACCTTGCCACTGAATACCAAAACGCGACTCATTAAAGGAATTAACAATCAAAATGATGATTGGAATATAAAGATAAGCGTAGATGATGGCCATAAAACCACCACGCAGAGTACGTCCGATCATTCTTCATATGCCTTTTTATTCAGAAGCTTAGCTGCTCGGTAATACACATACAGCAATAACCCCATCATCACCGTGAGGAAAATGCTGGTTGCTGCCCCGAATGGCCAATCACGAATATTTAAGAACTGGCTCTTAATTACGTTACCGATCAGTAGATTTTTCGCACCACCCATTAAATCCGCGACATAGAACAGCCCCATTGCCGGTAATAAAACCAGCAAACAGCCTGCTATAATACCTGGCATCGTTAAAGGAATGATGATTTTCACAAACCGTTGAAATTTATTCGCACCGAGATCTCTTGCAGCTTCTATATATGACTTATCCAGCTTTTCAATACTTGAATACAGCGGCATCACCATAAACGGCAACAATATATAAATGAGACCTAGTATGACGGCTTCAGGTGTATACATAATTTTCAACGGTTTATCGATAACACCAACCCACAGTAAAAAGTCATTTAAGTACCCTTTGGTACTGAGAAAAACTTTTAACCCATAGATACGAATCAATGAATTGGTCCAAAATGGCACAATTAACAGAAACAGCATCAAAGGTTGCACCCGTTTAGGTAGCTTTGCCAATATAAAGGCAAATGGATAGCCAATAACTAAACAGAAAAAGGTTGCGATCACCGCCATATTGAGCGAGTGCAGCATGACCTCTGCATACATCGGGTCAGACAAGCGAACGTAGTTATCCCACGTAAAAACTAAGTCAACTAAGTTGGTGTCGCTACGCGTCAAAAAGCTAGTGCCAATAATCATGATATTAGGCAAGAAGACGAATAGCAGCAGCCAGGCGACCACCCCAGTGATAATAACGTTCTGCAAAATTTTATGTTTACGAATGATCATCCAGAACTACCTCCCAACTTTCAACCCAAGTCACAGCAACTTTTTGGTTAAGGGAGTGGTCGACATCGGGGTCATCTTCATTAAAGAATTCGCTAACCATGACAATTTTGCCATCTTCCATTTCAACCACTGAGTCTAACGTCATGCCTTTATAGTTACGCTCACGAACGTAGCCAATCAGCCCCGGATGGTTATCTGCATCATTCACTTCTTCAACGCGCAAGTCTTCAGGACGTAATAACACACTGACGTGTTGCCCTTCTTTGACAGAGAGCTCAGTGAAAATATCACATTCATGCCCTTCAACATTGGCTCGAATACGTTTATCATCAATGCGATACAATACTTTCGCATCAAAAATATTAATTTCACCAATAAATTGAGCTACAAACAGATTTTTCGGTTCCTCATAGATTTCGCGAGGAGTACCGTCTTGCTCAATTTTCCCTTCACGCATCACAATGATACGGTCAGACATGGCCAAGGCTTCTTCTTGGTCGTGGGTCACAAAAATAAACGTGATCCCCAGTTTTCGTTGAAGCGCTTTTAGCTCATTTTGCATTTGTTTGCGCAGTTTATAATCAAGCGCAGACAATGATTCATCCAGTAGTAGGACTTTCGGGCGATTCACTACCGCACGGGCTATCGCCACGCGTTGTTGTTGACCACCAGACAGTTGGTTGGGTCTACGCTCAGCAAAATCTTCTAGCTGCACCATACGCAAGGCTTGGTCGACACGTTTTTGGATTTCAGCCGCAGGCGTTTTTTGCATGCGCAGGCCAAATGCCACGTTATCGAAGACTGTCATATGAGGAAATAAAGCGTAGCTTTGAAAGACGGTATTTACAAAACGGTTTTCCGCTGGAATATCCGTAATATCTTGACCATCAAGAATAATTTGACCGCCATCGGCATCTTCTAGCCCTGCAATAAGACGTAAAACAGTCGTTTTACCGCAACCAGAAGGCCCCAGAATGGTCAAAAACTCACCGTTCTGAATGGTTAAGTCAAGCTCAGAAATAATTTGTTTGCCATCAAAACCTTTACTTAAAGATTTTAATTCAATGAGTGGTGTCAGAGAGGTTGTCTCAGTCATTTATTATACACTCTATCCCTAGGAATAATGCAGATAGAACCGCCACCGTTAAAGACTGTATAAGCTTGTCGGAGGTTTACTCTGTCAACTTAAGTAACATAAGTAAATAATTTCCCCAGCAAAGCCCAAAACCAGTAGCGCCATTTAAACTTCATAAGGCATGCATGATAAACACTGTTTTTGCAAATTGAAAGCCATTTTCACAACTTCGTTTGCCTTTCATTATGAATTCTCAATAAATAAAACAGATTTTTGAGAAAAATAAGCGACATAGCGATATATAGAATCAGTCTGTCCATATCTATAGATTTACATGATACATTCGAAGATAAAACTTAAGTCAAATTCAATGAAATTCATAGAGTTAAAACAATTCACAATAAAAATAATAATAATTATGGAATTAATAGTTTTTATTATTTTTAATTTTTTAATTCATATATTTAATGATATAAATTTTAAAACTTCATGCGAGATAAAAATACAATAAGCCTTTACCATAACTAACTCGTCGAGTTTTGATGGTAGTTATATCCAGTAGATATATATCGTGATTATATATAGAACAAAGGCAATAACTGGTAACATCTATAACAAATAATTAAAGTCGTAGTTGATAATATTATTATGTGATTTAAATCTAATTTTCATTAATCCTTATTTTTTATCTCAATAAATTTAACCAATATCATATTATTCTTTGCATCTCTTTGAATATAATAATCAAATTGATATAATTTCAATCTAAACTGTAACTTTTAGTGACTTATTTTGTGATTTTTGTTTCATTATTACACCTATAAATTTTACTTTGTATCTTTCGAGTTAAATCAATTAAAGAATAAACATAAGCCTTCGGGTGATTACCTTTGGAAATTCCACTGAAATTAATATGTGAGTGAGCAAAATGGCTAATAAAGAGTTTTTTTACCAAGAACCTTATCCATTATCTGAGGATAAAACTGAGTATTTCCAAGTCTCTGATAAATATGTTTCTGTAGAACAATTTGCTGGTAAGCAAATTTTAAAGATAGAACCTGAGGCATTAACTCTCCTTGCAGAACACGCAATTTATGAATCCCAGTTTTTTTTAAGAGCTGCGCACCAGAAACAAGTCGCCGCTATCTTACAAGACCCAGAAGCCAGCGAAAACGACAAATACGTGGCGTTACAATTACTTCGCAATGCTGAAATTTCTGCAAAAGGTATTTTGCCAAACTGCCAAGATACAGGAACAGTTGCGGTTGTTGGGAAAAAAGGCCAGCAAGTTTGGACAGACTGCAATGACGAAGAGTACCTTTCTCGAGGGATTTATAACGTCTTCCAACACGAAAACCTGCGTTTTTCTCAAAATGCACCGCTAGATATGTTTAATGAAGTCAATACTGGCACAAACCTGCCAGCACAGTTTGACATTTTTGCGACCACAGGCGATGAATATCACTTCCTATTTGTTAACAAAGGCGGCGGTTCAGCAAATAAATCAGCACTTTACCAAGAAACAAAAGCAACATTAACCCCAGCTAAGTTAAAAAATTTCTTAATTGAAAAAATGCGTAACTTAGGAACAACAGCTTGCCCGCCTTACCATATTGCCTTCGTTATCGGCGGTACTTCAGCGGAAACAACACTGAAAACAGCCAAACTCGCCTCCGCAAAATACTACGACAACCTGCCAACCACAGGTAATGAGTACGGCCGTGCTTTCCGTGATATTGAACTAGAAAATGAGTTATTAGAAGCTTCTCGTCATCTTGGTTTTGGCGCACAATTTGGTGGTAAATATTTTGCTCACGATGTACGAGTTATTCGTTTACCTCGTCATGGTGCCTCTTGCCCAATCGGTTTAGCCATTTCTTGCTCTGCCGACCGTAATATTAAAGCTAAAATTACCAAAAGCGGTTTATGGCTTGAAAAAATGGAGCATAACCCAGCCCAATACATTCCTGAATCTATGCGTAACCAAGCTGAAGGAAAAGTGGTACATATCGACCTCAACCGCCCAATGAAAGATATTTTGGCTGAGCTGAGTAAACACCCGGTATCAACACGTGTTTCTCTCAGCGGGCCTCTGATTATTGCTCGAGATATTGCGCATACTAAGCTTAAAGAACGTTTAGATAACGGCGAAGAATTGCCTCAATATTTTAAAGACCACATGGTGTATTACGCAGGGCCAGCCAAAAAACCAGAAGATATGGTTTCCGGCTCTTTAGGTCCGACAACCGGTAACCGCATGGACCCTTATGTTGACCTGTTCCAATCCCACGGAGGTAGCATGCTAATGTTGGCGAAAGGCAACCGAACTCAAGCGGTAACTGATGCATGTAAAAAACACGGAGGGTTTTATTTAGGTAGTATCGGTGGCTCAGCTGCGATTCTCGCTCAAGAATACGTGAAAAGTTTAAATTGCCTTGAGTATCCAGAATTAGGAATGGAAGCGATTTGGAAAATGGAAGTTGAGGGGCTGCCTGCATTCATTCTCGTTGATGACAAAGGCAATAACTTCTTTGAACAAGTCCAAAATGAGACTTGCAGTAAATGCGTTAAATAAGATTTGCCACTCTAGCGCAAAGGAATGCGCTAAATTTCGTTAGCCTATATCACTACATAACGATGTAACATAACAAAGAGCAGGCTTTTGGCCTGCTCTTTGGTTGTTGACAACGTGGGATAACAGTGTGATTTTTCCCGCTTTGCGTTATCAGCCGAAAATCAATATATTGATTTTCATCATGTATTTTTAGCCATCTCTTCGGATTAATGTTAATAATAGTTAATACGGACAATCGTTGAGGCGCTAAATGGTCCTGTTTTTACCGCTCCCACCTTTTTAACCGTCGCACTGTAGTCACGTGTAATCGATGTACTCCCTAAGGGGAGTGTTCCGAAAAACTGGAAGTAATTAAATTTTATTTTTTCCGCTTTATCATCCGAAATAATTAAATTAGTCCCATTTTTTAGATCAATGGCATACTCTCCATTTAACGGGTCTGTAGTTTCGAAGTTAATATTCATGGAAAAATTATCTAAGCAGCCCCGCTTCACCGCTTGTATCTGAAAATCTTTTTTAAACTCTTTTCCTTGATTAAGCTCAGTGATCATTAACTGACCATAGTCAATTTGCTGTGACTCTGGGTAAACTTTAATATCAGCCCCACACTTGAGAAAGCGAATACCTCGTAACCCAGTAATAGAATACTTCAAGTTTTTTGCACCATTGGTATGGTTTATCCCACCACTTCCATCAAACTGGAAAACCGTAAATTGGTTATCCCCTGTGTAGTTACCTGAAGGAGGAACAATACCCGTCACTTTGATATATAGTGTAAAAGTCACTGTTACCGTGACATTCTCTCCGCGGCGAATAGGTGGAGTCCCTAAGTTGACACGCTGCTCATTTTGTTCCAATTGTTGGCCTTGGTAATTCGCGCCTAGTAATAACCCTGTCCCAAGTTTTTGAGATTTCGGATTAAAATACATATGAACAACGTCAACAGCATTACCAAGTACATTGTCACAATAAACGGTTACTGTTAAAGGGTCGGATTGCCAAATAATAGAACCTGCCGTTGTATCAGCAGGAATGGCCAATTGACCTACAGGAACTGCGGGTTTTTCGACGACTCCAGTCCCCTTTTCCACACAATCTAATGCAAAGGTTTTTGGGCTAATAAAAACGAATAGAAATAAAATATAAAAACCATATTTTTGAATAAACTTGTGTATCATGATTTATACACCTTATATGTAAGTAATATTTAAGGTAATTTGCGTTTTAATATTACCCACTGTTAATTCATTTCTTGGTAGATAACTCTCTAGCATGGAATAAATCGTAATTTGCTGGTTATCATCAAAATAGATTGGATAACTACGGTATTCACCATTGGGGACAATATTGCCATCTTTATCCATTAATCGAATCCCATAACCATTTAGAATGGTTTTACCACCAAATAAATTACGGTCTGTACTTTCAGTTGGTTCTGAAATAAACATGATCCGAACAACCGGAACCCTATCATCGCGATTGCGTTTTGGAAAAATACAATCATCAAACTTTAGTTTGATTTCATGCTTAGGGCTTCTGTCTCCAATTTCATTAAAGTAATTCAGAGATATTGGTCCTAATTCAATATTTTGATCTATCGAGTAAAATGAAATCTTACAAGGCAATGCCACCACATTTCCCGTAAAATTAAGATCACCTCTCATCATGCTACTATCTGCATAAGCTTGGCTTCCACATAGAGATAGCATAAAAAGACATATTGAAAAGTAGCAATTTCTCATATCTAAAATCCTATTGGCTCTCTTTTGACAGCTGGCAGGTCGACGCAGCGCATTGGTAAGTCAACATTTTCATGCCACCGTAATCATCCATATAACCGGTATATAACTGATTAAAACTGCTTGCTGGTACGGGAACACTTTCCTTAGAAAGCGGGGCAATCATCACACTTTCAAAACCAGGAAAATTTTTCTGGTTATTATTACTGAGATAACCCAATGTCACATAATATTTAGTTGGATTTTCAATAAGTAATTGCCCACCTGTGTGCGTATATTTCAGCTCTTTAGCCCATACTTTATCGCTGTTATTTTCGATTTGAGGTGGTCGATAAAACATTTTTAGACGGCTTTGAATCGCAATCTGTACGACATTTTCTTTATCTGTCACCGGTGGAATTTCACGCACATTTAAATAGAACAGAGATTCTCTATCTTGTGGAAGAGCATCAATTCCCTCTGTTTTAATAATTTTAATTTGGTTTTTAGCATTCGGCTCAACGCGTTGCATTGGAGGTAAAACTGTAAAAGGTTCAGAAACCTTATTCCCTTTTTCATCTTCCATCCAAGATTGAGCTAAGTAGGGCATTGTTTTGCTTTGGTTATTAATAACCAAACTGATTGATTTATCTTTGCCTGGAAAAATGATCCGTGTACGGTCAATATTAATCGCAGCAGACGCAACTTGCATGCCGACAAAAACTAATGAAAATCCTAAAGCTACTACATACTTTTTACTCATACATCATTCCTTTATTGGCAAGGGATCAGGACTTTCCCCTGATTTTTTTCGGCAATATTAGGTAAATTCAAACTACATTGGTTTGCGCCAGCAGCCCATTTCACTATGTAGCTTTCTTCTGGAGCCACACCCGTTAAATAAGCAACACCACTATCTGCAATAATTCCGACTTCTCTTCCTGTACTTAACTCAGTCACACTGGTACCAAGCGGTGGATAATTCCCATTATTCAAACGGATAACGGCTAAAATACGTTTTCCTTGGTTCGCTTTTATTCTCTGAAAACCAATTGAACCCTCAGTTAATGTTTTACCAATAATGTTGTCATTGACATCCACATCGTCAGGCAGTGTATTCATATCAATGTAAACATCTGAATTAGAAAAACTATTTAAGCTTGTCGCAACACCAATCCCAAATCGGTTCGTGACAGATTCGCCATTATTAATAGAAATCCCAGCGACATTGTCGCTATCAATCATCACTCGAGGTTCGTTGTTAGTCCCGTTACGGTGCATAGCTGCGCCATATTTCGTTGCTGTCATGGAGCCATACCAACTACCGCCAAAAGCACGATATGAGTTCACATTTTCTGTCGCATTAACATTCAATACGCCATAAGGCGATGAATATTGATAACTACCGCTGATATTTGGCTCAGCACGTCCAAGTTTGTGCTGGTCACCACCAACACGCATACTCCAGTAGTTATTATTCTCGTTCGGGCTGTAATAACCTACCGATTGGCCAAAGCTATGGTCATTATCTGCATATTGAGCGTCGTAACTGACTGAAGCACCATTTTCAAGTGGCACGGAGAAAGAAAGATAAATTTGATTATCATCCGTCTCTTCATATTTAATTTTATTAAGTGATAAGGTGCCGGAAATGTTTTTAATTTGCCCTATACTAAATAGCTTACTAAAACTCATACCAAAGTTTGTTGTAGATTCACTATTCCAAAATTGATGGTGAGAAGCATTAAAATAGACAGTTAAGTCCAACGGGCTGATATATTGGTTAAAAGACGCAGTATACACGTTTTTGTCACGTCTAAAATCAAGCACACCATTCGCTGCATCAATGTATTGAGGCATAGTTAAGAATTCTTTTTCAGAAAACTTATAACCTGCAAATGTGACCTGCGAATTGGTAGATTCAAAACGTTTAGAATAATTTAAACGGTAGCTGTTACCCGAATAAGAGCCAAAATTATCTACATTTGCATGAGTGCGAGTAATATCAAAGGAAATAGCGCCAAACATATTCATGTTTTGCCCTATTCCTAAGTTTATCGCTTGGTAATTGTTATTATCTACCGTAGCAATTAACCCGCCAAAGATGGATGTGTCACCAAATAAACCATAGGAAGCTTCCCCTACAATAAACTTAGGGTCAACTTTCTGCGAGCGGCCAAATGGGTCAGATTTACCCATAGTGAATTTATAAAGCAGTTGGCCCTGACGAGTTAAAAATGGCAGCGATGCCGCCGTCACTTGATAAGTGGTTTTTGAACCGTCCTCTTCCTCAATGGTGACATCTAAAGTGCCTTGTACCGCTTCAGTAATATCTTGAATATTAAATGGCCCTGGAGCGACTTTAACTTGTTTAATCACACGCCCATTCTGTGAAATAATCACCATTGCATTCGTTTTAGCGATACCCGTCACTTGAGGCGCGTAACCACGTAGTGACGGTGGAAGCATTCGATTATCACTAAAAATAGATGCCCCTATAAAGCGAAAACTATCAAATAAGTCAGTCTTCAAATAAGACTCACCAAGTAAAACTTTTGCACCCATTTGAGGCAAAGCACGAAAGGCATATAACTGAGTCCAATCAAACCGTTCATTCGTTTTACCTTGGGAACGATTATATTGATATTGATAATCAGCGCGGAAACGCCAAGCCCCTAAGTTAACACCAGCGGTACCGTTACTACTACCACTGAATGTTTCACTATTATTTTTAGGGGCGGAATAGTTGGCAAACAGGTTATAATCAAGAAATGCACCCATAATTCCATTTTCCCATTGGGAAGGTGGAACCCAGTACGGGTCATCATATTCTAACCAAGCTTGAGGAATAGAAAATAAGATATTCTGGTTAGCTTTGTCAAAGCGATAATTAATATCTAAATTTTTAGATAGCTCAATACACTGGCCATTATTATTTTGCAGAAGTTCTTCCTTAACTTTCTTTTTTAATGCAAAAATATTTACCATCTCTGGTGTAACACAGAGTGTTGAGGTATCTTTACTCTCTTCAATAAATTTAATTAAATATTGCCCTGATAATTTTCGACCATTTAATGTAATATCCGTTAGATATTCACCTGCAGGAATAAAGTCTGGGTTAGAAAACTGACTTAAGTCAATATTATCTCTATCCTTAGCATCAATAATATTCATATTAAATTCCACTGCATTAGACATTCCAGAAAAGGAAAATGCCAAAGCAATCGAAAATAATATTTTATTTATTTTAAACTGAGGAAATAGAGACATGATGTTCCCTGTAAGAAAAATAAAAATAAAGAAAGAAAAATAACAGGCAAATACATGCCTGTTATTTTAAATAAAAAATTACAGGTAGTTTAAAGCGTAAGTTGCTTGAGAAATGATGCTACCAGTTTCAACTTTGCTACCATTTGCTTCAACACGTGCACTGAATACTAATTTATTTGGACCATCCGCTAATGGCAGCTCAACACTGGTATCACCAACTTTCATTGTTGCGCCATCTGCGTTGATTAAACGAACACCAACACCTTTAGAAGTACCTGTATTAGCCAGTAATTCTTTCGCTGTGGTATCTGGAGTACCGGTGAAAGTTACTTTAACTTTGCTAACTGCAGGGAAGACAACTGCATCGCTAGCATCTTTAACTTCACCTAAATCACAGTTTTCTAACTGGATATTATATTGAACGCTTTGGCTATATTTGTTACCAGTTTCTAATACTTTATTTGCAACTTGGCCGAGGTCAACGTTAATTGTACCGTCACCTGGGATTGAGCAAGGTGCATTAATAACTTTACCCGTAAAATTGATGACACCACTACCTTGATCTACAGGTGCTGCCTGTGCAATACCAAATGAAGAAGCGATAATTGTAGCTAATGCAATCTTAGTTAATTTCATTTATATTTTCCTATAAAAAGACGACAGATGTACCAATCACCTAATAATCAATAAATTACTAGGTTGATATTTATTTGCTGAGAATGTAAAGGTAAAAATAAGAAAGTTAGATTTTTACTAAAAAAATAAAAACACTACATTTTTATTTTTTTAGATATTTAGTTAACTTTAAATATGAATGTTTTTATAATTAGATTACTCTTAATTTTTTTAAATTAATTACTTTCTTTATTGATAAAAACATCATCAATAAAAAAGCAAATCATTTCTGTATCTAAAGCGTTAGCAAGGGTGTGCAAGTTTTCAATATTTATATTGCACTCACCCCTTTCATAACGTGAAATCTGTTGTTGGCTAACACCAACAAGATTAGCTAATTCGATGCCTGAAAGCCCTAAATGCTTTCTTCTTTTTCTAATCTCTCTGCCTACTATCCGATTTACATTTATCATCAACAATAGCCCAAAATAACCTAAAATATTAAATGGCTAAATTATATTACAAATCAAAAAATTTCACATAATAAATTGCACTGATTATATAAAAAATCAAAAAAGAACAAACCAATTAAAACACGAAATTTGAGTTAATTATAGTTTTCAATATATAAAAGTAAAACTGTTTGTAACGATCGATAGAATAAATTAAAGCCACTGAAACCTATCAATATTTCATTTTTTTAGTTTGCATTATCATATAAGATAAAAAACACATAATTCATATTAGCTATTATTCTTTTTGAAATAAACAAATAATATGCAACTAATTGATATTAAAGAAAAATAATAAATTACCACTATCAATGGTAACACCCAAAAATATAACAACGCCTTAATTTATAATGGAATGAAGGCATTTATAATTAATTTTATATGGTATTCATTGATTCCTAAGTATTTTTATATACTTATTTTTATAAATTAATTTATTTTTTACATTTTTAATGTTTGCTTCAAAAAAACAACTAACAATGGTTTTTTTATTCTTATCATTTAATTTAATTTAATTTAATAGTATTTTTAATTACTCACAATAAGAGTTATAGGATATAAAAAACTGCAATTTTTTTTTATTGGTCGCTATCTACTCATAAATAAATCAAGTTATTCATATTAAGAGTAATAACAATATTGATAGCCATCGATAACTCACATTTCGAGTAAAAAACAACAATCACCAACAAAAATAACGTATAAATAACAATATGTTATACTTGTTTCCAATTGTAACAAAACACAAAAGTCTATTGCAGATCAACAAGGTAAAAATGAAATATAACAAAAAGAAAACATAATAATTGCACTTCTGGGAACTATAAAACGAGTAAAACAAGAGTTTTACCTCGCACTTTCACAAGAAATCAGTCAAAACAACAAGGGAAATGCTTACTATTATTGTGTGTTGCACATATAGCTTAGGTTAAATTTGTGCTTTTAATACCGAGAATAAAGAGCATTTGTATGCTTGATTCACTAAATGAAAGCATTTCATTGAGGAATAATTGACCTGATACGCTTTAAACCAAAATGGGCAGCATAGGAAGATTACACTTAACTAGGCTAGTTTTCCGTATTATATATATTTCAACATCTCTTTTTACGTTAATTTATGTATAAAAATGCTAATATTGATGACCAAACAGATTCATTCAATAACCTATCGTTATGGAATGAGAAAATAACTCATTATTTTTAGCTCAAATAACATGTTTTTATTTCCCTAACTAAGGAGATAAAAATGATGCCAGCACAATCACTGCTTCGGGTTGCAACAGTCCAGTTCCAACACCGTCCTAGCGACAAAACCTACAATTTAGAACGTATCCATGAGTTTATTACTCAAGCCGCCCAACAGAAGGTAAAAATACTGGTTTTACCTGAAATGTGTATTACTGGTTATTGGCACGTGCCGAAGCTACCAGATGATGCCGTTTATGCTTTAAGTGAAACTTTACATGATAGCCCGTCATTAGCATTAATCCGCCAACGGGCCATTGAATTAGACATGATTATCGGGGTTGGGTTGATTGAAAAAGGGTTAGATGGCAAATGCTACAATACTTGGGTCGCTTGTATGCCAGATGGCCAATACCACGCTCATCGTAAATTACATGCCTTTGAGCACCCCGCCATTCATAGCGGAGACAATTACACTGTTTTCGATACGCCATGGGAAGTAAAAGTTGGTATTTTAATTTGCTGGGATAATAACTTAATTGAAAATCCACGCGTCAACGCGCTACTTGGTGCAGATATTATTCTTGCCCCCCATCAAACAGGTGGAACTCATTCGAGTAGCCCTCATGGCATGAAACCGCTCGACCTTCGTCTCTGGGAAAATAGAAAACAAAATCCTCAAGCATTATTAGATGCATGTCAAGGGGAACATGGGCGCGGATGGCTAATGCGCTGGTTACCCTCCAGAGCCCACGATAATGGCGTGTTTTATTTATTTAGTAATGGAGTTGGCTTAGATGATGATGAAATTCGAACCGGAAACGCCATGATCATAGACCCTTACGGGCGAGTAATTAAAGAAAGCTGCGCAATAGATGATGATATCGTCATCGCGGATCTTGAATTAGATTTATTGCCTACCTCGAATGGCCGTCGCTGGTTAACCGGAAGACGCCCTGAGCTCTACCGAATCATCACTGAAACTCTGGGTTACGAAACGGATATTCGCCATGTCCGTTTTGCTTCTAAGAATTCCCCTTATCATCAAGAAAAGCAATAATAGTTAAAGTCAATGGCTCGCTATAGCATTCATAATAGAAATGTTATAGCGTCTTCTATTATCAGGAACTGGCTAACAACTATGGATACTCGACTACTCCGTGCATTTATCACTCTCGCAGAGACAAAAAATTACCGCGAAGCTTCATCACGCCTATATATTAGTCAGCCAGCTTTAACAAAACAAATTCAACTTCTTGAGAAACAATTGGATATAGTACTATTTGAGCGGGGACGTCATGGTGCAATATTGACTCCTCATGGGAAAATACTTTTTCCCTATGCACAACAAGTACTCACTCAAACCACTGAATTTTTACACCAATCCGCAGTGCTTCGAGAACAGCCCCCTATAAAGTTAACCGTCGGGTTTGGTATATCAACATTTCAAGAAGCCTCTTTCTTTGTGGCACGGCTACGTGAAAAATTACCAAATATTCCAATCCAACTGGATGATATGCCTTCTCACGAAATGGAGAAACAGCTACAAGCCCATGAATTGCATATTGCTTTTACTCGTCAATTTGCTTTTAAAGCAACCGATAACTTAGAGAGCAAAACATTAAAATCTGAAGTTCTTGCCTTAGCAGTAGCACAAAAATCGGTCTCTTTATTATCAATGAAAGAATATCTAACCCATTTTCCTTTATTGTTATTACGCGCAGAGCGTGGTTCAAAGCTTCATAAGCAAATTCAGAGCTACCTACAATATGAAAGCTTATCAATTACACCCTCTCAGGAAGCAAATGATATTCAAACATTAATTGCCCTTGTAGCCGCTGAGGTTGGCATAAGTCTTTTACCCTATAGTGCAAGAAATATTAGCTCAAAAGATATCCGCTTTATTCCAATTCAACATTGTGAACAAGCCCAATGGGGGATTGATGTGGTATGGCAGGCTTCATTGCCTAAATTATGGCAAAACACCATCAATGAATTGATTGATGAAGTTTATGGAACATTTTCAAGAGAGAGTGAATCAGAATAATTCCGTAATTCCTCTCCGTAATTCCTATATATTAAATATTTGAACTTTGATATTTATTGTCAATATTATGATGAGATAGGCACTACTTATATGTCTGGTAATAGGTCAATCACCCCACTAAAAATCATTGCTTCTGGTGTGGCACTACCTGAAAACAAAATTTACTCCTCAATGCTTGATGAAAAGCTCAATAAACCAAAAGGTTTTGTTGAAAAACATTCAGGTATCGAATATCGCTTCCATGCAAGTCATACCGATTCACAAGCAGTGTTAGCTTCCCTGGCGATTCAAAATGCATTGCATGCGAACCATATCGTACCAAGCAGTATTGATATGCTAATTAATGCGTCTGCAATTCCCGTGCAAGCTTTGCCTTGCTCCGCAGCGCATATCCTTGAACAATCAAATTTAAATCAAGGGATTGCCTGCTTTGATGTTAATTCAAGTTGCATAAGCTTTATCACTGCGCTACAGGTTGCTGCGGGGTTATTAGCCACCAGTGCTTATCAACGCATTGCAATTGTTTCTGCGGATATCGCCTCGCGTGGTATTGATTGGCAAGATAAAGAATCATCGTTGATTTTTGGTGATGGTGCAGCTTGTGTTGTTGTGGAAAAAGGGGATGGGAATAGTGGAATTATTTCTTACACACACACCACTTATACCGCAGGCATTGATTTTTGTGAAATTCGCGCAGGTGGCACAAGACGCAACCCACGCGCAGGGATGATTGATGATGATTTTCTGTTCCATATGCAGGGGAAAAAACTGTTTCGCCTCGCATCTTCTTTGATTGAAGATTTTATGCAGCAGGTTTTCAGTGAATCAGGTATACAACTCAAACAAATTGGTACCGTGATCCCACACCAAGCAAGCCATCTTTCTTTAGAACATATGCGCCAACGTGTGGGCGTAACAACAGAGCAATTAGTCGATATCTACTCCCATCGTGGGAACCAAGTTGCGGCCTCTATCCCTTCAGCATTACACGAAGCAATTATCACAGGCCGTTTCTATGAAAAGCCCAGTGCCATGCTAATTGGCACTGCCGCTGGGTTAGCGCTGTGCGCCATGGTATTAGTGCCATGAAGATCCTCGTCACAGGTGCCACGAGTGGCCTTGGTAGAAATGCAAGTGAGTACTTACTGGGGCGAGGTTTTGAAGTCGTCGCTTGTGGGCGAAACCCGCAAGCAGGAGAACAGCTAGTAAAAATGGGAGCTGAATTTATCCCTTGTGAACTGGCTCAGCTTTCTTTGCAACAGGCCAAAGAGATGATGACTGGCTGTGATGCCATTTGGCACTGCGCTGCTCTTTCTTCACCTTGGGGCAAACGTCAAGATTTTGAGACAACAAATGTTCATGCAACTCAAATTTTAGCTACCGCCGCGGGGGAAGCCAAAGTCTCACGCTTTATCCATATTTCCACCCCAGCCATTTATTTTAATTTCACCCACCAGCAAAATATTCATGAGTCCACGGTTAATAAACATTTCGCTAACCAATATGCCAGAACAAAATATTTAGCCGAAACTAGGATTGAGCAGTGCGTTAAGCAGTTTCCGACAACTCGTTACACTATTTTGCGCCCTCGAGGTTTATTTGGCCCCCATGACCGCGTTTTGCTACCGCGTTTGCTCGCCCAAATAAAATCACGCAAGGGAAAACTGGTGTTACCTAATGGGGGAAATAACCATTTTGACCTCACCTATGTGGGAAATGTGGTTCACAGCATGCAGTTGGCGACTTTCAAAGAAGTGCTCCCTAATGGCGCCATTTATAATATTACCAACCAACAGCCCCAAGCACTAAAACAGACATTAAATCAGTTATTTAGTGAGCTAAACTTAGATTGCGAAATTCGTTCAGCCCCTTACCCTTTACTGTATGTTATTGCCAGCCTATTAGAAGCCATTGGCTATTTAACGGGAAAAGAACCATTACTCACTCGCTATAGCCTTGGCGCAGCCTATTTCACCATGACATTAGATAACCAAAAAGCACAGCAAGAACTGGGTTACTATCCTTTATATAGTATGCAACAAGGTATTCATTTGACGGCTAAATGGCTGAAACAACAGGAGAACCCATGCTAAAAATTCATCAATATGAGGTGGGTTACTGCACACATCCAGGCTGTGTGGCTTTAAAAGGTGCTAGTTTTAAATCCTGTAAATTCCCAGCAAGAGCATGGCTGATTGAAGATGAACACCAGCGTTGGCTATTTGATACGGGTTATGCCACCCATTTTTATGATCATACGCGCCATGGCATTATGCGGTTATATCGAACCGTTACCCCAGTGTATTTCGAAAGCAAAGACGCCCTTGTCAATCAATTGGCTAATGATGGCTTAAAACCTAATGATATCAATGGGGTGATTTTGTCCCATTTTCATGGTGACCATATCGCGGGGCTACGTGACTTCCCTGACATCCCCATTATTTGCTCAGGAGATGGCTGGGCTAAAACACGCCCTTTAACAGGGTTTGCTGCATTGAAAAATGCCTTTGTCAGTGGTCTTCTACCAGAAGACTTTGAACAACGTACTGTATTTTATGAAGGTTTCCCAAAGGTGGCGTTACCTAATGAATTACAAGTTTTGGGCGAAGGCTATGCGGTAAATCAACAGAAGACGTTATTCATTGTGCCGCTCCCTGGGCATGCTGCAGGGCATATTGGTTTGTGTGTACTAACTGACTCAGGCTGGATATTGCTCGCAGGTGACGCAGCATGGTCTCCCACTAATTACCGTGAATTGCGCGGCCCTATGGCCATTGCCAATATCATCATGGATGATAAGCAGGCTTATTACGAAACACTCAATAAATTACATGAAATTGATAAACGCAATGTGGTTATCCAACTGTGCCACGAAGGGGATTTATTGTGATCCTCTCGATGCTTTGGCATTACTGGCGCGCTCGTCATTTGACGTTTCGCAACCGTGACGAGCTAGAAGCTTATCAACAAAAACGTTTGGCACATTTTAAGCGCAAAGTGTTATCGAAAAGCCCTTACTTTCAGCGATATATCAATCAGCCATTATCTAATTTTCCCATTATGAATAAACAAGTCATGATGGATAATTTTGATGAGATGAATACCGCCAGGCTTTCTAGCCAAAAACTTCTAGAATGTGCACAAAAAAGTGAGCAATCTCGGGATTTTGCCCCTAAAGTAGGGCGCTACAGTGTCGGGTTGTCCTCTGGAACCTCAGGCCGTCGAGGCCTTTTCGTTGTTAGCCCAGAAGAACAAAATGTTTGGTCTGGCAGCATGTTAGCTAAAATGCTGCCTAAAAGTCTGTTTAGTGGTGAACGTGTTGCTCTATTTTTACGTGCTAATAATAACCTGTATGAAAGTGTCAATAACCGTTGGATTTCACTGCGTTTTTATGACCTTTTTGCAGATTTTGACCTGCAACTTACTGCACTTGAACAATATCAACCATCAATTATTGTTGCGCCAGCCCAAGTGCTATGCGCAATAGCTGACGCCATTAACCAACAGAAACTTCAACTAAATGTGCAGAAAGTCATTTCCGTGGCTGAAGTATTAGAACCCCATGATAAACAAAAATTACAGAATTGCTTCCCCAATGTTGGAGAGGTCTACCAAGCAACGGAAGGTTTTTTAGGCTGTACTTGTTCTCATGGTACTTTACACTTAAATGAAGCGTTTGTGCATATTGAGCCTAATTGGCTTGATAATAACCGTTTTTCGCCGATTATTACGGATTTTACCCGTAAAACACAGCCTATCGTTCGTTATCAACTGGATGATGTGTTAGTGGTGAAAAAAAACACCTGCCCATGTGGCTCCCCTGAAATGGCGATAGAACGGATTGAGGGTCGCTGTGATGATTTGCTTCAACTTCCGGGTTATAACGGCAAAATGGTGACTATTTTTGCAGATCCCTGTGCGCGGGTTATTGTGAATCACTTACCTGTTACTGCTGATTTTCGCTTAACACAGCAAGGCAACTCATTATATTTACAGGCTGAATGCTCTCCCATGGAGTTATCCCATTGCCAGCAACAGCTAGCAAGTTACTTTGCAAGCCAACACGTTGATATTACGCAATTAGATTGGCAATTATCATCAGCCGCTATTACGCAAGCACTCTCGGTTAAAAAGCGACGTATAACCCGTAAGGAAGTAAAATGAACAACAGGGAATTATTCACTCGCTTTATTTATTGCCTACTCGGCTGGGGAACCGTAGGTATTGTTTACCAATATACCGGGCAAGTGACTGGGCAAGCTCATATTTTACTCCCTAGTAAACTAGATAATGCCGTCCCATTTTCCCCCGATGCCATCTGGCTTTACCTCTCCTTTTTTCTGTTTATCCCACTTGGGTATTTTCTCTGTCCCCTAAGAAAAGCGCGCCCACTTATGTATGCCATGCAACTCTGTGCGCTGGTTTCTGGGGCTGTTTATTTGTGCTACCCCACGACTATGCTATACCACGATTACGACTTATCAACCTTATCCGGACTGGCTTTATCTGCTTTAATGAATATTGATAGCCCACAAAATTTACTACCTTCTCTACATGTCTCATTGACTCTCGTCGTACTGAATGCATTATGGTCAACACAACAAAAATTTCGCACGGTTCTAGCCGTAATTTGGGCCCTTGCTATTTGTGCTTCTGTATTGGTGTTAAAACGCCATTTATTTATTGATGTGGTCACTGGCGCACTCACCGCTTGTGGGGCATTAGTGATTGTTCACACTGCGAAGTTTGTCTTAAAGAGAAACACTAATGAATGAATTAACCTTTCCGATTGTTTTCATGTTAGCGGTTGTGGTCGCAGAAGGTTTGGTGATAGCCAAAACACAAAAAGGAAGCGTTAGCTGGCAAGAATTGGTGTTCAACCTGAACTCTGGCCATATTATGCTGTGGCTGTTTAGAGGGTTAGAGATTTTTTGTTACGGCTTTGTCGTGACCCACTATTCGTTCAATCTCGTTGAAAACTGGCCAACCGCACTGGTGTGGGTGTTTACGATTTTTGCTTGGGACTTTGGCTTTTACTGGCTACACCGTTTACACCATACTTACCGTGTTTTATGGGCCGTTCATGTGGTACATCACCAAGGGGAGCACTATAACCTATCATTAGGCGTGCGTAATTCGTGGTATTCATCACTCACATCAATCCCATTCTTTATGTTGCTGGCGCTAATGGGGATCCCTTTAGAAGTGTTTATCACCGTTTCAATATTGCACTATACCATTCAATTTTTTAACCACAGTGCGCTGATCCCGCGTTTGGGTTGGTTGGAGAAATTTATGGTAACGCCACAGCACCACCGAGTTCACCATGTGAAAGAAGGGCACTATTCCAACCGTAATTTTGGTGGCAGTTTTATTTTTTGGGACAAACTATTTGGCACATTTTCCAAATTGCCTGAAACGGAACACCATTTTGGCATCAAAGGGGCTCCCGCTTCTGAAAACCCATTTATTGATAGTAATTTGCCTTTTTGGCGTATCATTAAACGTCGCAGTCAACCCAAGGAAAAACCCGCACCATTATTTCGCGTGAACCAAATCGCATTAGTAATGGGAACACTTCTCCTATTTAGCCTAGTTATTGGTTATGTCTATATTTATGGCTATGGTTATCAGGGAACGACTCAACAGCAAGTGATTTTATTTATCTTATTAGCCTTAGGTACCGTGGCACTATCAGGTATTTCAGATGGCCGCAAAATTGGCCTGATGAGCTGGTTTTTTATCGCTTGCTTACTATTAATTTGCATTTTATTTATTTGGCAATGGACAACGCCATTTTGGGTAATTTTTACCACGGCTCTGTGGCTGCATAGTTTATTAATGTTACTTGGTATCGGCCGAAAACCCATACAGGTGCGTGATGTCGCCTGAGCAGCTAAGGCCGTTAGGCTACCAACACCGCCATGATCAAGCGTTCCAAAAAGCGTTGAACAAGGCCGCTAAACACTATTTACAACAGCGTGCAGATCACCGGTTTGCTGACTTACGCTTTTATTTAAAAAGCTTGGTTTTAATCTTGTGCTGCCTAGGCAGTTACGGCATAGCGCTGTGTGTTAACGCGTCTTGGGCTTTTTTTATTTTTTACCCCCTATTTATCTGCTTCGCATTGTTATTGGCGATTAACTTAGTTCATGATGCTTCCCATAATGCGATTTTCAAGCAGGCCAAAGCCAATTATTGGCTCAATTTTTGGGTCACTATTCCGTTGGGTTTAGACCCTGAATGTTGGCGAGTCAGGCATATTATTTTTCACCATGCTCACACCAACATTCGTCATTATGATTTAGATATCGAAGAAAATTTTGTCTTGCGCCAAACCCCTTATCAGCGCTGGTACCCGTTTATGCGAGCTCAGCATCTGTATTGGCCATTAATTGCCGCAATGACTTTCCCTGCATTGATTTGGTTCTTTGATTGGATGGATAGATTTCATTTGACGCGCGTCGCCCCGCATATGCGCCATCAAGGCCGTCGTGGTATTGGGGCATTTTTATTGGCTAAGTTACTACATTTGATTGTTGCAATAGTCATACCTGCGTTTGTTATCACTGATATCAGTTTAGGTACCTTGCTACTCACTTACTTATTTAGCCAAATGCTTGCCTCCCTCGTATTTGTTGTATTAATACTTGGCACCCATTGGGCGAAAGCAACTTTTTATACGCCCCCCAAAGAAGGCAATATGCCACATGGTTTTTATACTCATACTTTTTCAACCACTTATGATTGGCAAACCACACCTCGTTGGCTAACCTATTGGTTAGGCGGGTTAAACTTACATCTTACACATCATTTATTTCCGAATTGGAACCACCGCCATTACCCTGCACTTGCTAAGATAATTGAACAAACCGCCGAACAGTTTTCGATGAATTATCATTGTATTAGTGCGAAAGAATTGTTTGTTTACCAACAACAATTTTTAAAAGAGATGGGAACGGGCAAGCAAGCGGATGAGCACTGAGCCAAACAACCCAGTGCTTACTTCGCTATATTGATTATCTGTCGATAATAATATTTTGATTTATGACGCTTTTTTCACTATTACCTACCATCTGAGCAAATTTCTCTAATGGGTCAGTCCGAAAAGCATACAAACGTTTGAGCGCAAAAGGGTTATCCCCCAATTTAACTTTTCCTTGAATGGTCGTGACGGCAAGATGTAGCCCCGCATCTTTAGCCGCATCCATCGCTGATTGGTTATAACCACCAAATGGATATGCAAGGTAACGCTGCTCTGGTTCGAAACGGCTTAGAATTCTCATCGACCGTTTGAAATCCAACATGATCGTATGTTCTTTCCGGCTAAATAAAATGGGTGAATTATGATTATCTAAACGATGTAAAAAGTGAGTATGAGATTGGATATTAAAAACGTCTCGGCTATCTTTTATCTCTTGTTTATTCATAAATTGTAAGTCATGCGCTGACCATTTTTGTGGCTGTGTTTTAATCCGCGAAGAAATAATAAATAGCGTCGCCTGCTGGCGGTTATGCCTTAAAATCGGTAATACATAGCGATAAACTGATTTTAAACCATCATCAAATGTCAGCACGACTGCTTTACCTGGTAAGTTAGCAGATTTATTCAGATAATCTTCCACATCGGCAAGCGAAAGCGTTTGGTAACCCGCCTGTTTTAAATAATTCATTTGTTCACGAAATGCTTCCACGGATGTCGTCGTTGACGTGTCACGAAAATGCTTATTTTCACTGTCTTTGAGAATATGGTGATAAGTTAAAATTGGAATGCCTTTATCTAATGCTACATCATCTAAACGCACATAGCCCAGCCTATCCCCTAGGCGAATCGTTAGCCAAGCAGTCTTTTCTCCTGCTTTATCCGTTTTAATCATCCGCGCTAACACAGGGTAGCGCAGGTTTTCCCATAAAGAGGCAATTTGCTTACTATTACTCTGAGTTGAGTTATATACCGCTGTTTTTTGGTGCGTGACCAAATAATCATAAATGGGATTTTGTAAATCATTTAGCCTATCCACTTCAGGTACATAACGCGGTTTTTGGTTAGAAAACGATACTGTTTTTACAAAGGCATACCCATTGCCAAACTGCATTGCACAATAATCCCCCGAAGGAGAATAAGCATAAAAACCGTGTTCTGCATTGAGTTCTGCGACGGCTCGCATTTCTCCAGCAATCATCGCAAAAATAATTTCAGGCTGTTTTGTTTGCACTAGCTTTGGTGGGATGTCTGCCAACTGCCAATCGTCAGTGTTGTTGACGGTCTCAGAAGCCAAAGATTGGGGAAGATAATTCGTAAATAAAATACAAAGCAATAAAAGAAATCGTTTAGACATGTTTTATCCACTATAAAGCTGGGTTTCCGCCATTATTCTAAACCTACTCTAGATTGAACCCCATACCCTGATAAAAATTTTTATTGTTCCCTGCTTCCCACTATTTTCACCTATTAAGCTGTTATACCAATTTTAAAGATACGCCATAATCTATCATACAAAATAAAGAGATCTAGCTCATATTTATCAGTAAAAAGCGCCATACAGGCACAATCTGTAAATCATTTGACAGTTTAATCCACTTCCCACTGTTAGATTGGCATTCAACCACCTTACAACACCTGGGAACAACAATGAAAATAAAAGAAATTAGTACTTTTATCATGCACGTACCTGTCACTAATGACCTAATTGGTGACTCAACTCACAGCATTACCCATTGGGGGATGCCGGGTGTCATGATCAAAACAGAATGTGGATTAGTCGGTTATGGCCACACAGGGACACATGCCGACATCACCACTGACCGTTTAATCACCACTATTATTGAAGATGTTTTCGGCCCAATGTTACTCGGCGAAGACCCAACAGAAGTGCGCTATTTACATCGAAAACTCACTCGCAGCTCAACCAATATCTGGGTAGGTCGTGGTGGTTTGATGCAAATGGCGATTTCTGCCATCGATATCGCCCTTTGGGACCTTAAAGCTAAAGCCGCGGATCAGCCGCTATGGCAACTGTTTGGCGGTTCAAAACACAATAAAGTTAACGCCTATAACACCGACTGCGGTTGGTTAGTGCGTAGCCAAGAAGACTTAGTCGATGATTGTAAAAAAATGATCTTCGAAGAAGGCTTCAAAGCAATAAAAATGAAAATTGGTAAACCAGATCCACGCGAAGATCTACAACGTATTGAAGCTGTTCGTAACGCAATTGGCGACGATATCGACCTAATGGTCGATGCAAACGGTAAATGGGATATCAGTATTGCCAAGCAATATGGCCACCGTTTAAATGATTTCAATATTAAGTGGTTTGAAGAACCATTATGGCATGATGATGTCGCCAGCCATAAACAGCTTGCCGCTTATATGGATACACCTATCGCATTAGGTGAATTACTTTATCACAATGATTCATTTAAAGAATTTGTCTTGGCGGGTGCCGTTGATTACTTACAACCTGATGCAACACGCTGTGGCGGTTTAACAGCGGTATGGGAAATTGCTGACTTAGGTATGGCATTTAATTTACCCGTGACACCACACCATGGCGATATGATGCAGGCACAATTGCATCTGGTAATGGCACATCCCGCTTGTTCTTTACTGGAATTTATTCCCTGGACACTGGATTGCTTTGTTGACCCAGTCGAAGTCATTGATGGTGTTTATACCACACCAACCGCGCCTGGGGCAGGTACGACGTTAAAACCTGAAGCATTAGCCAAATTTAACGTGAAATAATGATCATTCCCTTTTTCAATATTTTATTTCTAACAACATGAAAAAGGGAAATTAATAACAAGAATTATTCATTTTAAATTACTTATTTATACTCTGAATAATTCATGGTGCAATCAACAACACTGCAACTTGAAGTATGACGAGTACATTAGCTCTATACTCTACTCTGCTGGTTATTCAGCGGCGGGCTAAACACATAATAAAAATGAATAGATAACATTACTATCTTACAAAAAACTGGGGTGAACCATGTCCACCAATACGGATCATTTATCATCGGCTACCAGCAAAGCAATACGAAAAATAATACCTATGGTGGTATTAATGTTCATATTGGCTTATTTAGACCGTTCAAATATTGGTTTTGCAAAACAAGAGTTTCAATTAACAACTGGGTTAAGTGACGCTGCATACGCATTTGGCGCAGGGATCTTTTTTATCGGCTACGCACTATTTGAAGTGCCAAGTAATATTCTGTTGTACCGCATTGGCGCTCGGGTATGGTTATCACGCATTATGGTCACATGGGGGCTAGTCTCTGCCGCCATGATGTTTGCTCATGATGAAACCACCTTTATTGTGCTGCGTTTCTTACTTGGTGTCAGTGAAGCGGGCTTCTTTCCGGGGGTTATTCTGTATTTAACCTTCTGGTTCCCACAAAATATCCGGGCACGGGTGACAGGCTACTTCTTATTTGGGGCACCACTGGCGTTTATCATTGGCGGCCCATTATCTGGCTCATTATTGTCGTTGGAAGGAACTTCATTTGCCTTCGGTTTATACGGCTGGCAGTTAATGTTTGTCGTAGAAGGCTTATTAGCATCTATTGTCGGGATTTGGGTGTTCTTTTACCTTGATGACCGCCCTGAAAAAGCCAAATGGCTGACAGCTGAGGAAAAAAGTGCACTTTCCGCTAAATTAGCCTTGGAAGAAGATGCCAAAGCAGGCCATAGCCCGAAAGGCGCCTTGAGAGCATTATTAGATATGCGCGTTCTCTACCTGTGTCTGATTTGGTTTACCGTTCAAGTATGTGGCTATGGGATTTATTTCTTCTTACCAACCCAAATCGGTACGTTGTTGGGCAGTAAAGTCGGCATACTTGTAGGCTTTGTTACCGCCATTCCACCACTGTGTGCGGCAATTGCGGTTTATTATGTACCTCGTATTTCAGAACGTCTAAAAGAACGTCGTAAAGTCGCTGCCATCACCTTTATGTTAGGTGCTGCGGGAATTGCGGTTTCTGGTTTATTCGATAGCATTCCCGTCATTGCGATTATTGCCCTGTGTGTGGCAGCGGCTGGTCACTTGGCGATGCAGCCTCTGTATTGGAGCTTCCCATCTGCATACTTAGGCGGCACCGCAGCTGCATCGGGTATTGCTTTGATTAACTCAGTGGGTAACTTAGGTGGTTTTGTGGCACCAAACTTACGAGTTTGGGCTGAAACTACCTTTGAATCTGCCCGTGCAGGACTCTATTTTATCGCATTGGTCACCTTTATCGGTGGTCTGTTGATTCTGACATTAAAAAGATTAGGTATTGAAAAACGATTTGAAGATTAATTAATTATCTTTTAAATCCCTCCCGAGCCACATTAATGGCTCGGGTTTTCTATTACCCTATTTCTTATTTATGAGGTTTACTCGAATATTACGGCGGTTCATGATTGAACATAACCCTACCAAATGTCATGATAAAGTTAGCCAATCATGCAGGGAGCATTCAGATGAACATTGCGGTACAAAACAGCCAATTAGTTCTAACGCATGAAAATATTCTTGAAATATTAAAAACAAATAGTTGGTTTAGTAACTTACCTGATTATTTGATTTCCATCTTAATGACATGCGCCACATTACGTTTCTATCCAGATGGTGAAATGGTTCACTATCAGGGTGACCCTGCTCGTGGTCTATATGCGGTGATTCAAGGTTCAGTAAAAGTAAGTTCAATTTCCTCAGATGGCCGTGAATGTGTATTTCGCTATCTTTCACCAGGCAATTGGTTTGGCGAAATTGCCATGCTAGATAAATCAGCGCGCACCCATGATGCCAAAGCGATTAGCCCAACCATTTTACTGACGATATCACCGAAAGACTTAACCATGATCTTGGAAAAACACCCCGTTTTTTACCAATTTCTGAATATTTTACTCTGCAAAGTGATTCGTAATGCCTTTACCATTATCAATGACAGTGCCTTATTATCTGTTTCAGCCCGACTCGCCAAACGCTTATTGAGCTTAGCAGAAGGCTATGGCGAACCTCATGAAAAAGGAATTCAACTAAGCTTATATCTCACACAAGATGACTTAGCGACCATCATTAATACCACACGGCAAACCATCAATAAGCGTTTAGTCGCATGGGAAAAACTAGGCTGGATTGATGCAAAATACGGGAAAATTATTTTAGTTAACCTCCCCGCGCTGAAGCAAATATCGGAAGATGATGAGGAATAACTAGCTGTTATCATCCATGGTTGGGCTATCTGCGAAGAAATAGCGATCCATGGTGAATTCGAAGTCATCACTGGTCGCATTGAATAACATTTTTTTGGTATTTTCCAAATGTTGCCACATAGCTTGCCGCGCCCCTTTAGGGTCTCGACGCGCTAACGCCTGCAAAATTTGGTCATGTTCATCGCACCAGCTCTCAATCGAACGGTTATCAATGTGCTCATGAAGCTTGAGCCAGTAAGGGTTACGTAAGCGTTGGCTCCACATTTGCTCAACGATCACCACCATCGCACTGTTATGGGTCGACGCGGCAATTTGCATGTGAAAAGCAAGATCCCATGTTGAATCACGAAAACGATCCTCTTTGCGAGCATGCTTTTGAATATCAACTAGTTTTAAAATATCTTCTTTGGTGGCTTGGGTCGCGGCAAACTCGGCGATATGGCTTTCAATCAATTGCCTTGCTTGCAAGAGCTCAAACGGTCCACAGCGGCTAAACTCTAATCCCGTTTCTGTATTGACTGAGTTATTAGACCGGTTACTAATAACATGTATGCCAGATCCTTTGCGTACATCCACATAGCCTTCTACTTCTAACATAATGATGGCTTCACGGATCACAGTACGGCTCACCTTCATTTCGTCAGCAAGTAACCGTTCCGCAGGTAATTTAGTGCCAACTGGGTATTCGTCATTTTCGATACGTTCTTTGACCAGAGCCGCAACTTGTTGATATAGGCGCGGTTCACTCTCTTGTGAGCTCATTATTTTCTCCTTTCACATAACCACCCGACTCGCTGGCCATCAATGTCCACAGTATAACGAAATTTTTCGACGATGGGTGAAATAGAACTTCACTAATAAATAAATCATAATAAATTGGTATAACATCTTTTAAAGTTGTAAACCAGATCGTATAATGAATGAAATTTAGACAACAAAAGATCATTCATACTTTTTATGGCTGATCATGCTTAATCCGATTTCCAGTTCAGGGAACGCAATATGATAAAAGATATAATTAAAATACATCCCAATGACAATGTCGCCATTACTTTAGTTAACCGACAAGCAGGGGAAACCATTAGTGTTGCAGAGCAATCAGTAACATTAAAACAAGATGTTGACCGAGGGCATAAAATTGCCCTCACCTTGATTGAGTCTGGCAATAATATTATTAAATATGGCGCTCCCATCGGCCATGCAACGACGACCATAACGGCTGGAGAGCATGTTCATACTCATAATACCGCCACCAATTTAAGTGCCTTAAATGATTATGAGTACCGCCCTGAACACAACACAATTGCCGTTACACGGCCGGATCCAGAAGTGCAAATCTATCGCCGAGCAAATGGTGATGTCGCTATCCGTAATGAAATTTGGGTGATACCAACAGTCGGCTGTGTTAATGCACTGGCGAGAAAAATGATCGAACGCTTTAATAAACAACATAATGGCGCTTCTGATATTGATGGTGTTTATCTTTATAACCATACTTTAGGGTGTTCCCAGCTCGGTGATGACCATTTAACAACCCGTACTATTTTACAAGATATGGTTAAGCACCCTAATGCAGGTGGCGTTTTAGTCATCGGTTTAGGCTGTGAAAATAATCAAGTCGCCGCCTTTAAAGAAACATTAGGTGACTATGATGATGAACGCGTGAAATTTATGGTATGCCAACAATTAGATGATGAAATTGAAGCCGGTGTAGAGCACCTTAATGCACTTTATCAATTAGTACAGCAAGATAAACGTGAGTCAGGCAAACTGAGCGAAGTGAAATTTGGTCTTGAATGTGGTGGTTCTGATGGCCTTTCAGGGATCACGGCTAACCCATTGTTAGGCTGTTTTTCTGATTTTTTAGTCAGTCATAACGGAACTACGGTGTTAACCGAAGTACCTGAAATGTTTGGTGCTGAACAAATTCTAATGAACCACTGCCATGATGAACTGACGTTTGAGAAAACGGTCAATATGATCAATGACTTCAAACAGTATTTTATTGCCCATGACCAGCCAATTTATGAAAACCCATCTCCAGGTAATAAAGCCGGAGGCATTTCGACACTCGAAGAAAAATCCCTCGGCTGCACACAAAAAGCTGGCACTAGCCAAGTAATGGATGTTTTAAAATACGGGGAGCGCCTGACAACCCCAGGATTCAACTTGTTAAGCGCGCCGGGTAATGATGCCATTGCCACCAGTGCCTTAGGAGCAGCTGGCTGCCATATGGTGTTATTTACAACAGGTCGTGGCACGCCATATGGTGGCTTTGTTCCCACCATGAAAATTGCGACCAATAATGAATTAGCCGCCAAAAAACCCCATTGGATTGATTTTAATGCAGGTGCCTTATTAACAGGAAAATCCATGGATCAGTTATTAGATGACTTCATTCAGTTGGTTGTCAAAACCGTTAATGGTGAACCTACAAAAAATGAAATCAATGATTTCCGTGAATTAGCAATTTTTAAAATGGGCGTCACACTTTAAAAACAAACTGATCCCTATTGCTTTGGTTATTATTAAGCAATAGGGATATAACTAACTATTTATATTTATTAACTTTTTCCTACCGACCTTACTTTCTATCCTAAGCCATAAGCCCCATTATCGTGACACGAAGACAATAAAGAAAAGTCACCATTTCCCTATTTTTAAGATATGGTAGGATCCATTTCGTAATGACGAATTTTAATTTATTAGCAGGGTAAATAATGATAGACCTAAAACTTAGAGAGGCCAGAGACAGCCTTTCCACCAAAGAAAAACAAGTCGCTGAGTACATTATTGCTAATAAGAAAAACATGCAAAGTATGAGCATTCAATCCCTAGCCCAAGAAAATAAGGTCAGTACCACCACTATCTTGCGCCTGTGCCATAAGTTAGGCTACCAAGGCTTTAGCGATCTAAAAATTGATTTAATTTCATCGATTAATCACAAGTCTTACGGCACTCTACTACAAGAAGATATTGATATTAGTGATTCAATGGAAACCGTTAATCACAAAGTAGGATTGATTGAAAAATCATCCATAGAAGAAACTTGCGCTTTGGTCAATTTAAATGCCTTTAAGCTAGCAAATGAATTAATTAGTAAGAGTAAAAAAATTGTCATTTATGGTGCAGGCAGTAGTGGATTAGTTGCAAAAGAATTTGAATATCAACTAATTAAAATAAAAAAAGATGTTAATTGTCACCTTGATTACAGCATCCAATTCAGTATTGTGAATACATTAGATCAGAACGATCTTGTCATTGTCATCTCTCATTCTGGTGAAAACCACGAATGTATCAAACTACTCACTCTTGCCAGAGAATTGAAAGTTCCGACCATTGCTATCACGAAAATGGGGCAAAGCTCGGTGTCATCGCTAGCAGAAACAGTCTTGCACACGATCTCCACGGAGCACGTTTCAAGGCTTATCCCTATTCGCTCAAAAATTTCGCAACTGACTGTAATTAATATGTTGATTACTAACTTATTTATTAAACAGTACGATGAACGAATTCAAAAACAAATTAGTACTCGTGCGGAGCGCTTTTCTCGCTTAAATAGCAATAACTAATCGGCTTTCTCCTCCTTAATATCTTCTATGTGGCTCTAAGTAGCCACTTCGATCTTGCTCACAAAAATGACCCTTTCTAGGAACTCCCCCTTTTCATTCCCCTTTTTTGTGATATTGTTACTTTAAAATAAATATATAAAAGTAATTTTATTACTAAAATAAAAAAATAAATATAAGGGGAAAAAATGAGCTCTCAAATACCTATCATACTGGCTAGCCATGGGCCTTTTGCACAAGGGTTATTGGAATGTGCTGAAATGCTAATCGGCTCTCAAGAAGATATCAGCGTGATTTCCATTCAAAGAGAAAGCAATATTAATGAGGTAAAAAAACATTTATTTGAAACATATCAAAATGTTAATAAAGGCGATGGCGTTTTAATTTTAGTGGATTTATTAGGCGGTTCTCCTTGCAATTTAGCCAGCGAGCTCGTTATTACCCAAAATGATGTTGTGCTGTACTGCGGAATCAATGTTCCTACTTTTCTCGAAATACTCAGCAACCGAGACCTCCCTTTACATGAACTTCATCAAGTCATTAATGATGTATTCCCTGACAGTTGCCTTAATGTCGGTGAACAACTTAAACCATTAGCACAAAATGATAGCGAACTTTAGGAGAATCCCATGCCAATTAATGTTGCTCGAATTGATGACAGACTTATCCATGGCCAAGTTATAACCACTTGGGTTAAAAATTTTGATATTGAACAGGTGATTATCGTCAATGACAAAGTTGCCAATGACACCGTTCAACAATCAGTTCTTACTATGGCTGCTCCACCAGATCTAAAAGTAGTCGTTTTTGGCGTCGATAAATTCATTGAAGTCTTAAAAAAAACGGAAATTAAACGCCGCACTATGCTGCTGTTTACTAACAGTATTGATGTGAACAGGCTTGTCGAAAGTGGCTTAAAACTGGAAAAACTGAATGTCGGCGGGATGCGTATGCAAGAAGGCCGTCGTAATTTATCCCGTGCGGTTGCTGTAACACCGAATGAAGAACAAGCCTTTAGGTCACTTATCAACAATAACGTTGCCGTTGAAATTCAAATGGTTCCTAAAGATCCCATTGTTGAATTGAAAACATTACTCAATTAATTCATTTAATCATACTTATTTTCACTCAATAAGTAAGGAGCCTATTATGTTAGTAGAGGCCATTTTAATTGCAATTTGGGCAGGCATTTGCTCATTGGATGATGTCGGTCCGCAAATGCTAAGACGCCCACTGCTCACCGGTACTGTGGCCGGTATTATCATGGGCGATATGGTTCAAGGGTTAGCCATTAGCGCCACATTAGAATTGATGTGGATGGGAATTGGTAACGTCGGCGCTTATTCTGCACCCGATATTATCGCTGGTTCAATTATTGGAGTTGCACTCGGTATTGCTTCCAATGGCGGAATTGCAGCGGGTATCGCCCTTGCCGTGCCAGTCTCTATTCTATGCCAACAATTACTGATTATCTGGCGTTCTTTTGCCAGTTTCTTAAATGTCTGGGCCAGTAAATCCATTCTTGATGGAAACTACAGTGGCCTAACAAAAGTCCATTATTTTTCGACGCCACTGTGGTTTTTTATTCGCGCCATTCCCTGCTTTATTGCCGTTTATTTTGGTAGTGACTTAGTCAATAACATATTAAATGCCGTACCTGAAAGTATTCTTACCGGTATGGGGGTCGCATCTAAACTGATCCCTGCTGTCGGTATCTGTATTCTGCTACTCATGTTGCTTAAAGGCAGAATGTGGTTTTTCTTTCTGCTCGGTTTTATGCTCACAACCTATTTAAAACTGCCAATTATCCCAATTACTTTTATCGCTCTGGCATTTGCAGTGCTTTATGACATGGCATTTGCCAGCAGTTTGCGCCAAACACCAGAAGAAAAAACAGCACCAACCTCCCATAAAAATGAAGAAGAGGAGTATGACCTATGAGTGAAGTAACCACCTCTGAAAATAAAAAACTCACGAAAAAAGAGCTTAATGGTATGTTTTGGCGAATTCAAACCATGTCATTCTCATACAACTACGAAAAACTGCAAACTATTGGTTTTGCGCATTGTATGGTGCCCGTTCTCGATAAACTGTATGAAAAAGCGGATCAAGAAACACGTATTAAAGCCATGCAACGCCATTTCGAGTTTTTTAACACGCAAATTAACGCTGGCGCATTAATTCTCGGTGTCACCGCTGCATTAGAAGAAAAAACAACAGAAGAAGAAAAAGAAGCTGTCGTTTCTGTAAAAGCCGGTTTAATGGGGCCATTTGCAGGCCTAGGTGATAGCTTATTAAAATTTACGTGGTTACCTATTTGCGGCAGCATCGGAGCCGCATTTGCACTGCAAGGTAATATTATTGGCCCTATCTTAATGTTTATTCTGTTTAATATCGTCAATATCGGCACCAAATATTTCTTTATTCATTATGGCTATAACAAAGGCGTTGATTTAATCGAGCAATCGAAAAAATCAAATATTATTCAGCGAATTACTAATATAGCGAACGTTGTCGGGGTCATGGTCCTAGGTTCCTTGATAGCGACGACCGTCAAGCTTTCCACTCCGCTAACCATTGCCGTCGGTGAGCAATCTATCAAAGTACAAGAGATGTTTGACAAGGTAATACCTAACTTACTCACTCTTCTCTTTGCCCTCGGTATTTTCTTCCTTGTTCGTAAATTTCAAGGGAAACATACCGTTGCACTCATTGTCGCCATTATGGTTTTAGGTGTTATTTGTTCTGTGTTCGGAATTTTAGGATGATAAAGGGAAATATATGGAAATCGAAGTCAACAGAGTGAGTGAATCAACACTCGAAATAAAGTTTAGTGAAATTCCATCCTCTCCTCTAGCATTATATTGGACGGATAGACCTGATACTCAAGTTTATCCTGAGAATTTCATTACAGATAAATTAGAGAATACCATTACAGTTCAAGACCCATTAAATGCTAAACAACGTATCTATTTTATTTTACAAAATGCCAACGGACGTAGATTATTCGCTGAAAGAACATTGCCTATTGAGGGATTAAATAACTTCCGTGATTTTGGGGGTTATACCACAACAGACGGAAAACAGGTGAAATGGGGAATGTTATACCGTTCCAACCATTTGTTTAATTTGAATCAACAAGCGGTCAACTATATTTCCCACCTAGGGATTAACAGCATTATCGATTATCGTACTCAAAATGAAATTAATAAATCGCCTAATTGCCATGTTGGTGAAAAGAAAACCTATCACCTTGATGCAACGGCTCAAACTGCTGAATTAGCAGCACAATTTGCCGCATCACCAGATAATGAAGACAAAGCACTAATCGAAAGTGTTATCCAACACATTCCGAAAGAAATGATTAACGGCGATGGGTTACAAATATTGGAACAATATCGCCAATTTGTGGTGAGTGATAAGTCAAAAGCTGCCTTTAAGCAAATGATAGAGGTTTTATTAAATAAACAAAATGCCCCAAGTATTCAGCATTGCCGTGGAGGAAAAGACCGAACTGGTTATGGTGCATTGCTGGTACTTTCCATGTTAGGTGTGCCAAAAGAAACCATTGTACAGGATTATATGATCACCCATTTTAACCGGCTTGAACGTAACGAAATTAAAATGGCGGGATATCGAAAAATAACCCAAGACCAAAATGTACTGGATTATTTACTCTCACTAATTGATACTCAAGAATCATTTATTTTAGAAGTCTTTAATACAATGGAGGAAATATCTGGCTCTGTTGAAAGGTATATTAAAGATGAACTTAAATTCACAGATAATGATATTAAGCAGCTTAGAGAGATATACTTAGTTTAAATAAATTTAATTATCTTATAAACAACCACAGGTTTAATCAAATAAACCTGAGAAATTGCTTTATTTAAAATAACAGTAAAATAGCCACATAGAATATTCATTGTGGCTATTTTATTGACGAAAAAAATCCGTTATTGATCATAGAATCAATAATTACTCTCGTTCGCCAATTCTATTTAATTAATTTTTTAGCTACTTTATTTTTGCCCGTAATATGCATTTTTACCGTGCTTACGTAAATAGTGTTTATCTAATAATACTTGTTGCATTGAACCTACTTGTGAACTTAATTGACGGGTAAATAAATTCATATAGGCAATTTCTTCTAACACTACGGCGTTATGCACTGCGTTATCGGGGCTTGTCCCCCAAGCAAATGGGCCATGGCTATTCACTAATACGGCAGGAATATCTTTTGCTGACAGGCCTTTTTCCTTAAAGGTTTCAATGATCACATGGCCCGTTTCTCTTTCATAATCCCCTTCAATCTCACTTTCTGTCATTTTACGGGTACAAGGAATTTCACCGTAGAAGTAATCGGCATGGGTTGTCCCTAAGGCGCTCAATGGCTGCCCTGCTTGAGCCCATATCGTGGCGTGACGGGAGTGAGTATGAACAATACCGCCAATTTCAGGGAATGCTTTGTACAATGCCAAATGCGTGTCGGTATCTGAAGACGGTCGATATTTCCCTTCGACTACTTCTCCACTTTCTAACGATACCACCACCATGTCTTCTGCTTTCATGGTTTCATAGTCAACGCCAGAAGGTTTTATCACCATTAGCCCAGCTTCGCGGTCAATACCACTCACATTTCCCCAAGTAAATGTCACTAGGTTATGTTTGGGTAAGGCAAGGTTCGCTTCAAAAACCTGTTGTTTCAATTGTTCTAACATAACAACTCCCTAGCTTGCTTAAATATGCTTTAATATCAACAACAAAAATTTATTATGGTGATGTTTTTTGTGTGTTGATAACCTTTATCTGGCTATTAAGGTAAACAGATTTAGGCCATTTAAAAAGCACCTCACTTTACAAATTCGTAACAAAATCGCCTAAGTCGGTCTTATTCGGGCATATTCAGTCAAATAAAGTCATAATACAGATGTGGTTAAATGACCGAGTTAGCCCAATATTTTTTGTTTATTAAGAGAAAAGCAAAAAAACACCGCAAATATAGTGATTCAAATCTAATTATTATGTAACAAGCCACATTAGCACTCTTAAAATTAAGATCAAAATCACTTTAGCAGGCTTTGTTTTTTTCAAAAACAGATTACTTGAATCCAATCACGACAAAAAAAAAGCAACACGGGCAGAATAAATATCGTGGAAAGAATAGGAGTTAAATATGTTACAAGCCGAACGCCATAAATTAATTTGTTCTCATGTTTCGCAGAATGGTTCGGCGTTAGTACGTGATTTAGCTCAATTGTGTCTCGTTTCTCAAGAAACTATCCGTCGTGATTTAACTGCCCTTGAGCGGGAAAATAAGATCATCCGTAGCTTTGGGGGCGCGGTAGCCATCGACCAAGAAGAGATGTCGATGGTGAATGTTATGCCTTCTTCGGTCAAACTCAGTCAAATGGTTGATGGCGCAGAGTCTTTTCGCAAAAGAACCGAAGAGCACCCTGATGCCAAGATGAAGATTTCAAAGGCCGCACTAAAATTAATTCAGCCTGGTGACTGTATTATGTTAGATAACAGTAGTACTTGCTGGTTTCTAGCACGGCAAATACCTGATATCGACATTACGGTAGTGACAAACTCGGTCAAGATTATCCAAGCCTTGGCCTGCCGTGACCGAGTGCGCGTTATTGGTATTGGTGGGGAATATTCAGAACGCCATGATGATTTTCATGGCCCAATTGCAGAAAGTATTATCCGTAGCTTTCAGATAAAAACCTTATTTCTTTCATGCCAAGGGTTCAATATCGAAAATGGTATTCGCGATGGCAGTGAAATAAACTCAAAATTAAAAAATATTATGTTACAGGTTTCCGAAAATAAAGTTTTGCTCGCGGATAATAGTAAATTAGGAAAATATGCATTTAGCCAGGTTTGTACATTTGATGATATTGACGTATTAATTACAAACAAACTAAATGATAATAGTTTTCAAGAAAAGTTCTCTAACCTTAGAATTATCGAGTGCGATAAATAAGTTATAAAAATAAAAATCATGTAACTGTGATGTAAGTAAAAAACAATAAATTCTATTTTATTTTCTGTATTAAATAAGCGCAGGGATATTATTTACCCATAATTCCTTGGCACTTAATTATAGGCATATCTAAATATAAGAAGTTCATTATTTCTAAATAATGGAATTTCTTGATTTAGTATCCATCTACACTAAGGAATACAACTATGAACATGAAGAAGCTAGTTTTACCTTGTTTAATGAGCGTTGCACTATTTTCAAATGTCGCGATGGCTGAATCACAAAAAGCACAAAAGCCCTTTACCATGGGTGTCGTCGTTAAAGTCGGTGGCATTCCTTGGTTTAATGTGATGGAACAAGGTATTACTGAAGAAGGCAAAAAACTCGGTGTAAATGCCTTCCAAGTTGGCCCAACAACGGCTGACCCAGCGGAACAAGTTCGTGCTATCGAAGATTTAATCGCGAAGAAAGTGGATGTCATTGGCGTTGTCCCTAACGACGCTAAAGTGCTTGAGCCTGTATTAAAACGTGCTCAAGACGCTGGAATTAAAGTCATTACCCACGAATCACCAAACCAAAAAAATGCAGATTGGGACTTTGAATTACTTGATACCCAAAGTATGGGCGCTAACCATATGAGAGATATGGCGGCATGCATGGGCGAAGAAGGCAAATATGCCATGTTTGTGGGAAGCCTGACAGTACCATTAGTGAACGAATGGGCCGACGCTGCAATTGCTTACCAGAAAGCGAACTACCCGAAAATGCAAATGGTCGATGACCGCTTTGGTGTTGCCGAATCCGTTGATGACTCAATGCGTACAGCTAATGATTTGTTATCTAAGCACAAAGACTTAAAAGGCATCATGTCATTTGGTTCACAAGGCCCTATCGGTGCAGGCCGAGCCATTGATAAACGCCGTAAAAATGATGAAACCTGTGTATTCGGGACATTCACACCTGGCCAAGGCATCAAATTACTGGAAAAAGGCGCAATTGATGGCGGCTATATTTCGAATCCAAAAGTCGCAGGACAAGTATTTGTACAGGTGGCGACTGCCATGATGAATGGTGAAGAAATTAAAGATGGCGTGTCTATTGGTGATATGGGTGAAATCAAAGTCAGTGGCAACACGATTTTGAGTGACAACCCCGTTAATTTGAATATTGAAAATACGAAAAAATTGGTCGAAGTCGGTCTGTAATTTCACCTTGTCAAAATAATGTTCAAAACAAAAATACAATATTTATCAAGATATTAATTTTAATGTTCTTTGAGTTCGAGTCGCCTGCACTAACGCAGCGGCTCGAACTCATCACGAACAAGCCAACACCAATTTATTTGCAGTAGGAATTGTACTTATGACAAGCACCTCAAAAGCTGACAAATCCGATCCACTCATTACCTTGCGCGACCTTTCCAAAAGCTTCGGTGGTCACCGTGCATTACGCAATATCGATTTGACGCTCAACAAAGGTGAAGTGCACTGTTTAGCGGGCACCAATGGGTGTGGGAAAAGCACATTAATTAAAACCATCAGTGGTGTCTATGCCCCTGATGACGGTAGCAAAATTGAAATTGATGGAAAAAGTTATCACCGGTTGACGCCAGATAAAGCGCGTGAATTAGGCGTGCAAGTTATCTACCAAGATTTGTCATTATTTCCAAATTTAACCGTTGCCGAAAATATCGCCTTTGAGCTAAACCTCAAAGGCTATTTTGGCTGGTTTCGCAAAAAACAACTGCGCGAAAAAGCGCTAGAAATCCTCAATGAACTGGCTTTCACCATTGACCCCGACACGCCTGTGCAATTTTTACCCATTGCTCAACGCCAACAAGTTGCTATCTGCCGCGCCCTAGTCGCCGACGCACGCCTGGTCATTATGGATGAACCAACAGCTTCATTGACCCGAACAGAAGTCAACCAACTACTATCAACAGTTAATTACCTAAAAGATAAGGGTATTACTGTTGTTTTCGTAAGTCACCGACTAGAAGAAGTGAAAGAGATTTCTGACCGCATCACGGTGATCCGCGATGGCCAAAAAATTGGGACTTGGCCTGCTGAAGGCTTAACTACCCGCAAAATTACTGAGTTAATGACTGGCTTAGACATTGTCCATGAACGCAAGCCACCCAATAATGCGGAAGACCGACGCACAGTACTTGAGCTAAAAAACCTCAGTCGAGCTGGGCAATATCGTGATATCAACTTAAATTTAAAACGCGGCGAAGTGTTAGGTTTATGTGGTTTGTTAGGCTCAGGCCGTACCGAATTAGCATTATCGTTATTTGGCATTACCCATCCAGATAGCGGCGAATTATTTATCGAAGACAAGCCTGTTAAGTTAAAAAACAACACCGACGCCATTAAGCGTGGCATTGGTTATGTCTCTGAAGACCGCCTGACTTTAGGTGCCATTTTACAGCAATCCATCGCAGACAATATGGTAATTTCGATTCTTGATCGACTCAAAACACCTTGGCATTTAATCGATGAAAAACAGTGCCAAGAAATCGTACAAGAGTGGATAGCCGACTTAGATATTAAAGTCACCGACCCCAATAATGCCCTTTCAACACTTTCAGGCGGTAACCAACAAAAAGTAGTACTCGCCAAATGGATTTTAACGCGACCTAAAGTGCTGATTTTAGATTCACCAACCGTTGGTGTTGATATCGGTGCAAAAGACAGTATTTACAAGCTGATTCACCGTTTATCAGGTGTTGGTATCTCCATTTTATTAATTACCGATGAAGCCTCCGAAGCTTATTACAATTGCGACAGAATTTTACATATGAAACAAGGCGCTATCGTCAAAGAAATTGTGACAGATTCCATCAATGAGCAACAATTGGAGGAAATCATCAATGGCTAATTGGCAAAAGTTACGACCACAATCTGTCGAAGGCTGGCTGACTTGGGTCATTCTTATCATGGTGGTGTTCTTCACATTGATGAGCCCACAATTTCTGACTATTCAAAATTTACTCGACCTCAGTGAAAGCTATGCGGTGACGGGTATTTTCGCCTTGGGCTTATTTGTGGTTCTTGTCACTGGGGGTATTGATATTTCGTTTGCCGCTGTGGCTTCCGTAGTGCAATACGTGATTGCGACTTGGTTATTGCAAGGTTTTATTGCAAGCCCTGCCGTTAGTATCACATTGGCGATTATCATCGGTATCGCTTTTGGCTTAATCAACGCCATTTTGATTTACTCGCTGAATGTTGTGTCAATTATCATCACCATCAGTATGCAATCACTGCTGTTTGGAATGCTGATGTGGTTAACCAACGGTCACAGCATTTATGACTTGCCTGATTGGTGGGTTGACCCTGTGACTATCCTGCCTTTTGAAGTGGATGGCGAATATTACCAAGTTGGCTTGCCGTTAATTGTAATGCTAGGCATTGCCTTCTTAACGTGGATTTTAATGAATAAAACCCACATCGGCCGTCAATTATATGCTGTTGGCGGCAGCCAAGAATCTGCATCTCGTATTGGTATTCGTGTTTCCGTGATTTATCTGTTTGCTTACGGCTACCTTGGCGCGATGGCAGCGATTGGCGGCATGTTGCAAACCTACCGAATGAGTGAAGTGGTACCGAGTGCCCTTGTGGGAGGGGAGCTGGATGTGCTTGCCGCTGCTGTATTGGGTGGAGCCAGTTTATCCGGTGGCAGAGGCTCGGTGATAGGTACATTAATGGGGGTTTTCCTGATTGGTATCTTGAAAAACGGCCTTAACCTGATTGGTGTTTCAAACTACTTCGTCAATATCGTCATCGGGCTGGTTATTCTCATTGCGATTTGTATTACCCACTATAAAAAACGTAAAGAGACGGACGTAGGTTTTGTTTAACAGGAATATCACCATGAAAAAAAATGCTTTTTTTAAAATTGATGGCTCTGTTATCGGACTGCTTTCAATCTTTGTTCTGGCTATCGCCGCGTTTAGTATTGCCATGCCAGGGCACTTTTTTACTCAAAATACCTTTTTGAGTATCACTTTTCAGTTACCTGAATTGGGCTTACTCACCTTTGCCATGTTTGTACCTATGTTAAGTGGCGGCTTAAACCTCGCCATTATTAGTACCGCTAACTTAACTGGCCTGTTTATGGCTTGGGTGTTTATCAATTACCTGCCAGTGGATGCAGGGACGGGCACACAGCTGATGTGGCTGGTCTTCGCATTGATCGGCGCAACTGTAATTGCGGTCATTATCGGTAGCTTAACAGGGCTGATGATTTCCCATATCGGGGCACACCCTATTCTAGTCACTCTCGGTACTATGACGATTATTAGTGGTATTGGCGTTTACCTAACCAAAGGAGCAGCGCTGAGTGGCATGCCGCCCATTGTTCGTGCCATTGGTTCCGATACGGTGCTTGGGGTACCAATTGCGATGATTATTTTCATTGTTACCGCAATTCTCTTAGCGCTGTTTCTAGGCTGTACGCGTTTAGGTAAAAATATCTATATGAGTGGCAGTAACATCAATGCAACGTGGTTCAGCGGTATTCGTACCGACCGTGTCATGATTGCGATATACACCATTTCTAGCCTGTTATGTGTATTAGCTGGGCTCATCATGATGGCTCGCTTTAACTCTGCACGTATGGGCTACGGGGACTCCTATTTACTGCTCACCATTCTTGCCATCGTATTAGGTGGAACTAACCCATTTGGGGGAGTTGGTAAGGTTAGCCGAGTGTTCTGTGCCTTATTGGTTTTACAGGTCATTGCGACAGGTTTAAGCCTGCTTGGTGTAAGCCTGCACTTTAACCTCGCAGTTTGGGGGATCACGCTCATCTTGGCACTAGCATTCAAGTTCTTCAAAGAAAAATGGAGTGCTAAACGTGCGATGAACCGCAACCAACGCCTTAATAAAGCATCGACACAAAGTTAATTTTTCAAGGGGAAAACCATGCGCAAGCATCCAATTGGTATTTATGAAAAAGCATTACCGAAAAACAGCAGTTGGTTAGAAAAATTAGTTATCGCAAAATCTGCAGGTTATGATTTTGTGGAGATGTCAGTAGATGAAACTGACGAACGTCTAGCTCGGTTAGACTGGAGCCCCGCTGAACGTCTGGAAGTGGTTAGAGCCATTCAAGAAACAGGTATTCGCATTCCAAGTATGTGTTTATCGGGCCATCGCCGTTTTCCTTTCGGTAGCCATGATGAAGGCACTCGCATGATGGCCTATACCTTAATGGAAAAAGCCATTAAGCTCGCTCAAGACTTAGGCATTCGCACTATTCAGCTCGCGGGTTATGACGTTTACTATGAAGAGCAAGATGCCGAAACGATTGCCAATTTCGAAAAAGGCATGCAATGGGTCAGTGAAATTGCGGCCGCTTCTCAAGTGATGTGTGCGGTAGAAATCATGGATACGCCATTTATGAATTCCATTAGCAAATGGCAAACGCTTTCCGATAAAATTCGCTCGCCTTGGTTCAAGGTGTATCCTGATGTCGGCAACTTAACGGCATGGGGCAATGATGTCGAAAAAGAATTCACCCAAGGAATTGAACACGTCGCAGCAATTCACTTAAAAGATACGTATGCGGTGACTGAAACCTGTAAAGGCCAATTCCGTGATGTGCCTTTCGGTGAAGGCTGCGTGGATTTTGTTAATTTATTCAAATTATTAAAACGTTTAAATTACCGTGGCTCCTTCCTGATTGAAATGTGGACAGAAAAAGCCGATGAGCCACTGATTGAAATTATCAAAGCTCGTCATTGGATGGAAGACAAAATGCAACAAGCAGGCTGGCACAACGCCTAAAGGAGCCGATAATGAATGCATTTTTTATGGGTGTTGACCTTGGTGGTACCGTCATTAAAGCGGGTATCTACACCGCAGAAGGCCAAGAAATTACCGTTGCTGAACATTCTTTTCCCACTGAGAGTCCACAAGCAGGTTTTAGTGAACGCAATATGGAAATGCTGTGGGAAGCGGCTTGCAGCGTGATTCGCCAAGCGATTCAAAATAGCCAGCTCAACGCCGCCCAAATTTCCGGTGTCAGCTTTTCTTCTCACGGCAAAGGGCTGTATTTACTCAATAGCCAAGGAAAACCGGTTAGGAATGGGATTGTGTCATCTGATTCACGAGCTCAATCTATTGTTGATGAATGGCACCAAGACGGCACCGCGGATAAAGCTTATCCATTGAGTTTGCAGCAATTATGGGCTTCTCATCCTGTGGCGCTGTTACGTTGGTTAAAACAACACGAGCCCGATAATTATCGCGATACTCAACATGTTTTGATGGTCCACGATTACATTCGCTACCGTCTAACCGACCAAATTGCCTGCGAAGAAACCAATATTTCTGGCAGCCAATTATTTAACCAAACCCTGTCGAGTTATGACCCTAAATTATGCCAACTATTTGGTATTGATGAGACAAATGACAAACTAGCACCGGTGATTAATTCGGCTCAACTTGCAGGAACGGTAACCCACAAAGCCGCTGCTGAGTCTGGACTTGTAGAAGGAACCCCTGTATTTGGTGGCTTCTTTGACGTGGTGGGTGCAGCGTTGGCGTCAGGGGTGAGCCAAAAAGATAAACTCAGCGCCGTAGCCGGAACTTGGACCATTTCAACCCGTGTCTTCGATGAAATTGTGCCTTCAGATTACCCATACGTATGGAGTAAATACTGTATTCCAGGTACCTATTTTGTCCACGAAGGCAGCCCGACTTCCGCCAGTAACCTCGCGTGGTTCACTCGTCACTTCTTCAATCAACGTTTGCAAGATTATAACGTACTGAATCACTGTGTGGCTGAAGGGGCAACACGGCCAAATGATATTCTGTTTTTTCCTTGGCTGTACGGTTCTAACTACCACAGTAATTTGCATGGTGGTCTACTCGGTTTGAGCTCACACCATATGGATGCTGATATTGTTTATGCTATCTATCAAGGAATTGTGTTTTCACATTTGCTACATCAAGACCGTATTGTTGGCCTTGATAATACAACAGAATCTATTCGTTTCACGGGTGGCCCAACACAGTCACCACTGTGGATGCAAATGTTCTGTGATGCCAGTAACTTGCCGTTAGATGTCGTCAATGTACAGCAATCAGGTTGCCAAGCCGCTGCACTTTGTGCCGCAGTCGGAACAGGTTACTATTCAGGTTTTGATGTCGCTATTGCGGCAAGCACACCCAAAATCACGACTTACCAACCAAACGCCGTTGGGTATCAACAGTTACGTGATAAATTTGCCCGCTTTAAAGCAGTTGCAGATGCATTGAGTCAATAACTTGTTGAATAAAAATAAAGGCAGAACTGATAGCTCGGTTCTGCCTTATTTTTTGACATATTAATTGTCAGCGACAACTTTGGTATTAACTGTGGCTGGTGATAATACGGTATCCTGCGGCAAGCTATCGTACTTCACAAACTCGTCCCGTGGGAAAACAAAGACATCGATATCTTTTTCAGGTGTGATAGTCTCCGCCACGATACTTTTCGCTGGGGAGGTTAGGTTAGTTTCTACTCCTAACCACGACGCGAAGTAATCAAATAAATTCCACTCACTTAACATTTCATCGCGAAATTCACGTTTAGTATCATCCGAATTGATGACCACTAATGGGACTTGATATGCCCCTTTCACGAGTTGACCATGGCGTAAGTATAGATTTCCGTCTTTGATATACCCTTTATACTCTGCTTCCAGTGCTTTTACGTGCTGCTTATTGGCTTTGACTAGCCCTTGCCCATGGTCAGAAAAATATAAAATGGAGAACGGGTAATCCCCATTTTTATTATTTTCTTGCAAGATACTATAAATATCGCCAATAAAATCATCACTCAGTTTAATCGCTGAAACATAACAGTTCGCTATACTTCCCCAGCCCGTATCAAATTGCTCAGGGTTAATGTTGTAATTATTTTTAACGAGTTCGCAAGCTCCTTTCGGCCAACCATCATGGTGAGGCCCCCACATATGAACAAAAATGACTTTTTCTTTCTCTGACGGGTTATTTAACGCAGCTTTAAAGGCAGGTAACATTTTAAAATCATTGGTGAGTTTATTCACACTGTCATCAACGACAAACTTTTCTTGCACGAAAAGGTTTTCAAAACCAGGCTTGCTGTCTCTAACCGGTAAAAAATAATTCGCCTTTAGAAAATAATTTGTAAAGCCAATTTCATCATCACCAAAACTGCCATTATTACCGATATAATAAGTTTCATAACCCGCTTTGTTGGCTAAATCAACAACTGAATTATTATTGTAATACGGCTTTTCATGGTGCTGTGTGATCGTCTTTAGATCATTTTTCGCTAAAGCTCGCGTTAAGGTCGGTACCGTATTGGATGCCGCACTAATAAAATTATTGAAAAAACGCCCATTTACCGATGAAAGAAACGGTGTATTTTCTAATGGGTAGCCATAAGTATTCATATAATTCTTATTGGTACTTTCACCAATAATGACAACTTTTATCTTATATTTATCATCGTTTTTTTTAGTGATTTGAATATCACTAGCCGTATTCACGCCATAGCAAATATCTGCATTGCTTTTTGCTGCTTGAATTAACTCAGGTGTACAGGCTTTTTTATAGACGCCGGCACTTTCATTGGTATTTGCTTGAGCCCATGAAACGCTAGCTAACAGAAGCACACTATAAAGTGCGGTTAATTTCATTACTTTCATACTCAGAACCTCATCTTCGTAACTTATTATATTTATGAGTTGCTGTGGTGTAGCCAGGGTAGAGTTTGTGAAATAATGTAGCATTGCACTAAAATTTCACACCTTAATTAATATATTGAAATATTATTTCATTAAAAGACGAAGAAGACGAAATTGAGATACAGCTAACAATAATTAATTATGAAGAATCACGCATTTACTAGGCATATTTTCATGCTAGCTGTATATCAAGAAAGATAAAAAATTAGTAATCAACTAGTTATATACCATAAATTCATTTATCAGAATGAATAATAAGCGTTACACCCATTACATATAGAGTTGTGATAAAGATCTGCAATTAAACATTAATCGCCATTTGATTAGTGATACAGCTCTAATTTTGCTCTTTCCTCACTAGAAAGCATTATGGAACCGGTTCCATAATACATTATTCGCAATGACAAATGGGCAAAATGCCCTTTAATCAGACAGAGGAAAGTCATGAGCAAACACATTATTGTTGTCACTGCGGCCTATGGGGCGCAAACCGTAAAACAATTAGGCGGCCAACAAGCCTTACTCGAAATGATTCAAAACAGCCATGCAGATGGCGTGGAGATCCGCCAAGAGCTTTTGCTGCCGAATGATAGCCTGACGGATATTGCTGATAAGCTACAAGCAAGGCAACTAAAAGCTGTCTATTCTATTCCTGATACCCTATTTCAACAACGAGCTCCTATCGCAATCACCAAATTACAAGGCTATTTCGAAGATGCCAAACAACTCAATGCACGCTTTTTAAAACTATCACTTGGTGAGCTACCTGAGTGCTATGACTTATCCGAAGTTATTGGTGTCATCAATCAATACACCACCCAATTAGTGATTGAGAACGACCAAACAGAAGCCGGTGGTCATATTGCGCCTCTTGAACGCTTTTTTGCTGATGTCAAAACCCAGAATATGCCCATAAAAATGGCGTTTGATATGGCGAACTGGCATTGGCATCGGGAAGATCCGTTAAAAGCCGCACATATTTTTGCTCCCCAAGTCGCTTACATTCACGTTAAAGCCTGCCAATTGCGTGACAACAAACGTGTTGCTGTAGCACTTGATGACAGCGATGGCACTTGGAAAGAAGTGCTAAACGCCCTACCGAATGACGTTCCTTGTGGTATCGAGTTTCCACTCGAAGGCGATGATTTACGTGCAGTCACTGAATACTATGTTTCTCTGTTAAAGACTTTCTAGGTTAGAGGGAGAATTAATTTTATGAAAAACCAATTAGATGTCGTAACTCTTGGTGAGGCCATGATGATGTTCGTCGCCACACAAACAGGGAAATTACATGAGGTCGAAAACTTTGTTCGCCGTGCCGCAGGGGCTGAACTCAACGTTGCTGTTGGCCTTTCACGCCTTGGGTTAAAAACGGGATGGATTAGCCGCTTAGGTAATGACTCTTTTGGGCGTTTTATCCAAGCCACATTGGATAATGAATATATAGATACTCAATGTGTTACGGTAGATTCTCGTTACCCAACTGGCTTTCAACTCAAATCTAAAGCCGAAAATGGAACCGATCCCATCGTAGAGTATTTTCGTCAAGGTTCTGCGGCAAGTCACTTAGATTTAACAGACTTTAATGAAGATTATTTTCTATCCGCACGCCATTTACATTTAAGTGGCGTGGCAGCAGCACTTTCACCCACCAGCTACCAACTGTCACTGCATGCCGCGAAATGGATGCGAAATGCAGGAAAAACACTATCATTTGACCCCAACTTGCGCCCTTCTCTATGGAAGAGTGAAACAGCGATGGTAGAACAGCTCAACCAACTCGCGTTCCAAGCTAATTGGGTCTTACCAGGCTTAAAAGAAGGCAAAATTCTGACGGGCTTCGACCAACCCGAGTCTATTGCTGACTTTTACCTCGCTCAAGGTGTTGAAGCCGTTGTGATTAAAACCGGAGAACACGGCGCATATTATAAAACTGCGGGTAACCAACAAGGTATGGTTCCTGCCGTGCATATTAAACAAGTCATTGATACCGTCGGTGCCGGCGATGGTTTTGCCGTTGGCGTCATTAGCGCCTTACTTGAAGGCTTAACACTACCGCAAGCTGTTGCAAGAGGTAATTTTGTTGGAGCTAGAGCCATTCAAGTTATAGGTGATAGTGAAGGCTTACCAACTCAAGCGCAATTGCAGCATGAAATGGCATTACTCTCCGCCACCACCACTAAAGCTGCATGTTAAAAGGAAATCGATTATGACAATGAATACTCCAGCAGCGTCACGTTGGTGGCGCATCATGCCAATCGTGTTTATCACCTATAGCCTTGCTTATTTGGATAGAGCAAACTACAGCTTTGCCGCCGCTGCAGGTATCAACGCTGACTTAGGCATTACCAAAGGGATGTCGTCACTACTCGGCTCATTATTTTTCCTTGGCTATTTCTTTTTCCAAATACCAGGCGCTATCTACGCGGAAAAGCGCAGTGTCCGCAAACTGATTTTTGCCTGTATTTTTCTCTGGGGAATGTTTGCCAGCTTAACGGGAATGGTCAGTAATATCCCAATGCTAGTGATTATTCGCTTTAGTTTGGGTGTCGTTGAAGCCGCCGTGATGCCAGCGATGCTCATCTATATCAGTAACTGGTTCACTCAATCAGAACGCTCACGCGCCAATACCTTTTTAATTTTAGGTAACCCAGTCACGGTGTTGTGGATGTCCGTGCTATCCGGTTATCTCATTCAAGCGTTCGGTTGGCGTGAAATGTTTATCATTGAAGGGGTTCCAGCGATTTTGTGGGCTTTTTTCTGGTGGAGAACAGCACGTGATAAACCAAGCCAAGTGAATTGGCTAAGCCAGACTGAAAAAGAGACATTAGATAAAATTCTCAGTGACGAACAGAAAAACATCAAACCTGTCCGTAACTACCGTGAAGCTTTTAAATCACGTAACGTGATTTTACTGTGCGCCCAGTATTTTTGCTGGAGCATCGGTGTGTATGGCTTCGTACTGTGGCTGCCATCTATTATTCGTGGAGCATCTAACCTTGGGATGGTAGAAACAGGCTGGCTTTCTGCCGTTCCTTACCTTGCGGCAACCTTAGCGATGATCCTCGTATCATGGGCATCTGACCGTATGCATAACCGCAAACTATTCGTTTGGCCAATGCTTTTACTCGGTGCGATTTGCTTCCTCGGTTCGTACTTACTCGGTAGCACGAATTTTTGGTTCTCTTATACCTTATTAGTGATTGCGGGTGCAGCAATGTACGCCCCATATGGGCCCTTCTTCGCTATCATTCCTGAAATGTTGCCAAAGAACGTTGCAGGTGGTGCAATGGCATTAATCAATAGTATGGGCGCATTAGGTTCATTCTTTGGTTCATGGTTTGTTGGCTATTTAAATGGAGCAACCGGTAGCCCAAGTGCTTCGTATATGTTTATGGGACTCGCATTATTAGCCTCGGTTTTCTTTACCTTGATAGTCAAACCAAACCAAGAACAAAACAGTGATGTTGTCATCACGAAGCATGCTTAAAAGGGATACTATGAAACAGAATATTATTTTATATAAATCCATTCCTACGGATCAACTTGAACGGCTACAGCAACACTTTAATGTTACTGTATTTGATAGCGTTACACCTGAAAATCTCGCTAGCTTTAAACAAGCGTTATCCCGCGCTGACGGCATTATCGGGGCCAGCTATCCTATCACGGCAGATGACATTGCCAATGCTCCGAATTTGAAAGCGGCATCGACCATTTCCGTTGGTGTCGATCAATTTGATATTGATGCAATGAATGCTAGAAAGATTGCATTAATGCATACACCTAATGTATTAACCGAAACCACCGCCGACACCATTTTTACGTTAGTGCTTTGCAGTGCACGCCGCATTATCGAAATGGCTGAGATGGTCAAAAATGGCCAATGGACTCAAAGTATTGGTGAAGATGCATATGGCAGTAATGTGAATGGGAAAACTATCGGTATTTTAGGCATGGGCCGCATTGGCTATGCCGTTGCCAAACGCGCTTATTTAGGCTTCGGGATGCCAGTTCTCTATTACAATAACCATATCCACCCCGATGCAGAAACCCAACTTAAGGCACGTCGTTGTGACCTCGATACGTTGCTGGCAGAATCGGATTTTGTCTGTGTCGTGCTGCCATTATCAGCGTCAACCGAAAAGTTGATCGGTAAAAATGAGTTGGCAAAAATGAAACCCAGTGCATTTTTGATCAACGGCTCAAGAGGCCGTATCGTCGATGAAGCCGCCCTGATCGATGCATTAGAAAGTGGCACAATTCGCGGGGCGGGTTTAGATGTGTTTGAAGTTGAACCCCTTCCAAGCAACTCTAAGCTACTCACGCTGCCAAATGTGGTTGCTCTGCCGCACATCGGTTCTGCCACCCATGAAACCCGTTACGCCATGGTCGAATGTGCTGTTGATAACCTAATAGCCGCCTTAAACGGCGACCTAAGCCAAAATTGTGTTAACCCTGAAATAGCAAAATAGCTGGAATGCCCTAATTTATTAGGGCTCTTTGGCTCTTTAACCATCAATGCTCATGGGCGCGTCCCGGGCGAGCAATACTGCTTCGCTCACACTCGGTCAGAAATTGGATAGAATTCAGTTTACTGGTTGATGGTGCTAAATAATATAATCCGACGGTTTTTTGACTGGGTGAGTATATCTCCAACATGCCATTGACATCAGAATAATAATCACCTTTATTTATCACGATGTTAAAATCTTTTATTTTCTCAACGCGTCGCTGTTCCGTACTTTTCACTAACGGATAACTCATATACTCATAGCCAACAAAATCAACGATATTAACCTGATTATTATTGAAAAAGACTTGTACCTTACTTGCACCCGTTGGAAAGATAAATTTGCCATTTCGCTCTAATGTGATGTGATTATAGCTTTGGTCAACTTGGCAGGTATATTCTTTGATACCGCTTCTGGTGCTACACCCCGCTAAAACAAGGCTAGCTAGCAATAATATCCCTATCTTTCTCATATGTTCCCTATGCCCTCAAAATGGTTATAACATAATCTGCATATCAGTATACATGCAACAAACCTTAAGCCAAATTGAGAAATAGTAACGAAATTTTAAGAACCGAATAACTTAGCCCCAAAGACTACAATGTCGTCGATTTTCGGATCAGCAATTCCCCATTAAATAAGTATTGCATAGGGGGTTTATCTGGATTTTCCAGTTTTTCGAGCAAACACTCCACCGCCTTGTGCCCCATTTCCGCTGTCGGTTGAGACACTGAGGTTACCCCTTGCCCAGCCAATGCCGCCCATTCGAGGTTATCGAAACTCAAAAAGCCAATATCCGTTCCCCAACGTAGCCCTTGCTTATTCATGACATACGCCAGCTGCAAGGTCAGTACGCCATTAGCGGCAACAATCACTTTGCGCATACCACGATGTGCAGTACAAAAATCGGCAACAATGGCCTCCAATTTTGTAGGGTCAGGCAAGGTCACTTCATGAAATTCGCTTTGGATATGTTGATGGCTCTGCGATAACGCTTGAAAGGTCTGTAAGCGCTCTTGGCGTGCGCTGTTATACACAATGGGCTCAGTCACGAAGCAAATCGCTTCAAACCCTTGTTCAATCAGATGATTAAAGGCCATTTGTGCAGAAGCGGGGTTATCTAGCCCCACCATGTCACTGGGAAAATTGTCGATTTTTCTATCTAACAAGACGAAAGGTAGGGTGGTTTCTTTCAGCACTTCAATGAATTGTTCGTTAACACCCGCTGAATTTATGATAAGTCCATCAACGCGGTAACCTTTTAGCAATTGAATAAATTGGCATTCACGCTCAATGCTGTTATCTGCATTGCAAACCACGGTCATGAAACCTTGTTTGATTGACTCGGCTTCTACCCCTTTTAATACTTCAACAGAGAATGGGTTACCGATATCGGCAATAATCAAACCAATCAAGCCTGTCCGCCCATGTTTCAAGCTGCGCGCCATTTGGTTTGGGCGATAGTTTAATTCACGAATGGCGCTTTCAATGCGTTGACGTAAATTATCAGAAAGCAAATGAAATTCACCATTCAAATAACGTGAGATACTGGTTTTCCCTGCCTGAGCTTTGGCAGCGACATCTTTGATCGTGGCAACTTTTTGCGTTTTCGGGGCCATAGCTTCAGGTTTTTCCATTCTCTAGAAATATCACCAAGAGGTTATCTTACTCGAATAAGCATCATTTTACTTGTGGTATTGCGTTAACTTGCTGTTTTAACCATTGAATAAAAATATCCGCCTTTGGGTTTCGTTTATCATTTAGCATCGCAAAATAGTGGCGCTGTTGACACTTCAGCGAAATATCACCAAATGGCATTACCAGTTCTTGGCGCTTTAAGCGTTTTTCAACCAATTGTTTACGTCCCATCGCCACACCAGCATGGTTCATTGCGGCAACAATCGCTAAATCAGAGCGATCAAAGCATAGGTTTCGGCGATGAGGAAACAAGGTTAATTGGTAATGTTCACTCCACGCCTTCCATTCATCATAATCAGAGTTACTGCTCCAAGCTTGTCTATCATGTAGCAAAGTACAATTTTTCAATTGATGAATATTATTAAGCAAATCATGTTGTTTAGCATATTGCGGACTACAGACCGGAACAATTGACTCTGACATTAAATCTTCACAATATAAATTGGGCCGAGTAATATCATCATAATAAATAGCAATATCAATGCCATAGCCACGGAAGTTAACGTCATCGTTGCCCGTTAATAGATTTAACTGAATTGAGGGATATTGGTTAGCAAAATCCGCAATTTTGGGAATTAACCAGCACTGGGCGATGGATGGTCGTGAATACACCGTAAGTTCACCCGAGATTTCTTGGTTCTTGATATCAATAATTTCTTGGTTAATATCATCCAAATTTTTGCGTAGTGCCCAATAAATTCGCTCACCATCAATCGTCAGCTCAATACGCCGATGAAAACGCTCAAATAATTTAAAACCTAACTCCCCTTCTAATGTATTAATTCGGTGGCTAACTGCACTGGGTGTTAATGCCAACTCCTGTGCCGCTAATGCAAAAGAGCTATGCCGTGCTGCTGCTTCAAAGGTATGTAGGCGCGATAGCTGATAACTTGATAGCCGTTTATTCCATTGAATAAATCCAGATTGCTCAAATTGATTGAAATTTTCTGACATCAACGCCTCCAATAAAAACAACGATACTCAATGATTTCTACAATACCCTTTTTAAGATGAATTTATATGACCCAAAGACGCTATTCTCCGTTTTATATGACTAATATCACACCTTTGAGTTAATTTGATTCATCTAAAGCTCGTGTTTCATCGTTTGTCACCACTGAATATTTATTATCCAATAGAAAAACAATAACAAGATGATCAGAGGTAGGATATGGACTCTACAATGTGGATGATTGGTACTTTAGTTATCAGTATTTTACTAATCATCGTTTCAATTATTAAATTTAAGTTTCATCCCTTTTTAGCACTTTTACTCGCCAGCTTCTTTGTCGGTATCTCCATGCAAATGAATCCATTGGAGATGGTCAACGCTATCGAAAATGGCATTGGGGGTACACTTGGTTTCTTAGCTGCCATTATCGGGCTAGGAACTATTCTTGGAAAAATGATGGAAATCTCCGGGGCAGCAGAGCGAATTGGGGTGACATTACAAAAAAGCCGTTGGTTAACTCCCGATGTCACCATGGTACTCATTGGATTAATCTGCGGTATCACCCTGTTTGTTGAGGTCGGTGTGGTGTTACTGATCCCACTCGCATTTTCCATTGCCAAAAGAACCAATACTTCATTATTAAAGTTAGCGATCCCATTGTGTACTGCGCTGATGGCCGTCCATTGCATCGTACCGCCACACCCTGCAGCTCTATTTGTCACAAATGAATTAGGTGCTGATATTGGTACGGTGATTGTTGCAGGGCTAGCCGTAGGCCTAGTCGCGTCATTAGTCGGCGGGCCACTGTTCCTCAAATTCTTAGGTGACCGCTTACCGTTTAAAACTGTGCCAGAAGCGTTCTCAGATCTTGAGGTACGTGAAGAAAAAGACTTACCTTCTTTAGGTGCGACACTGTTCACGGTGTTATTGCCAATTGCCCTCATGTTAATCAAGACTGCCGCTGACTTGAACATGAGCAAAGATAGCCAGTTATTTACCCTCTTACAGTTTATTGGTAACCCAATAACCGCTATGTTTATTGCTGCTTTTGTCGCTTATTACATGTTAGGGATAAGACGTAACATGGGTATGAGCGTATTACTCAGCAAAACCGAAGAGAGTTTTAGCTCAATCGCTAATATTTTATTGATTATCGGCGCAGGAGGAGCATTTAACGGTATCTTAAAAGGCAGTGGACTGAGCGATTCCTTAGCGATGGTGTTATCTGGTATTGATATGCACCCAATTTTACTGGCTTGGCTAGTCGCCATTATTCTTCATGCCGCTGTCGGTTCTGCCACCGTTGCGATGATGGGCGCAACGGCGATTGTTGCTCCGCTAATGCCAATGTACCCACACATTAGCCCAGAAATTATGACATTAGCCATTGGCTCAGGCGCAATTGGCTGCACTATCGTCACTGATTCATTGTTCTGGTTAGTCAAACAGTACTGTAACGCGACTTTAGCCGAAACATTCCGTTTTTATAGTGTCGCCACGTTGATTGCGTCTTTCGTCGCGCTGGCCGGGACTTTTGCACTTTCATTTGTGATTTAAAAGAGAGTAATTATGACTCAGATAAATGTTGATAAGTTAATTGCTGACTACCCTTTAGTTCAGGACTTAATCGATTTAAAGCAAATTGCGTGGTTCAACCCAAAGGTCACGACGACCCAAGCGGGTTTGCCTTATGTCGGGCTTACCATTGAAGATGTTCAAGATGCAGAAGCGCGCTTAACCCGCTTTGCGCCTTATTTGATGAAAGCGTTTCCAGAAACTCAAGCGACACAAGGGATTATTGAATCTGAAGTTATCGATATTCCCAACATGCAGGCCGCGCTGGAAAAACGGTATCAAACGCCAATAACAGGGAAAATGTTACTGAAAAAAGATAGCCACCTGCCAATTTCAGGGTCAATCAAAGCCCGCGGTGGCATCTATGAGGTTTTAACCCATGCAGAAAAATTGGCTTTAGAAGCTGGTTTATTATCAACAGATGATAATTACGAAATTTTATTCTCAGAACAATTTCGTCAATTCTTTAGCCAATACCGCATCGCGGTGGGCTCAACCGGTAACCTTGGCATGTCCATCGGTATTATGAGCGCTAAACTTGGCTTTAGCGTCAGCGTGCATATGTCCGCAGATGCCAGACAATGGAAAAAAGACAAATTGCGTTCACATGGTGTGAATGTTGTGGAATATGAGCAAGATTACAGCATCGCCGTTGAACAAGGCCGTAAAGAAGCAGAAAAAGACCCAAACTGCTTTTTTATTGATGATGAAAACTCCACAACCCTATTTCTTGGCTATGCCGTCGCAGGCCTTCGCCTAAAAAAACAATTTGTAGAGCAAGGGATTACAGTGGATAACGACCACCCGCTATTTGTCTATTTACCTTGTGGTGTTGGTGGTGGCCCCGGTGGCGTTGCTTTCGGGTTAAAACTCGCCTTTGGGGATGCCGCCCATTGCTTATTTGCAGAACCAACGCATTCACCTTGTATGTTGTTAGGAGTACATACCGGGTTACATGATGGCGTGTCAGTTCAAGAGATTGGTATCGATAATATCACTGCCGCTGATGGCCTTGCCGTTGGCCGCGCATCCGGTTTTGTGGGGCGCGCGATGGAGCGGTTGATTGATGGTTATTACACTATCGATGATAGCGAAATGTATAACCTGTTAGGCTTACTCAACCAGACCGAATCTATTAAATTAGAGCCTTCGGCCTTGGCGGGTATGACTGGCTGTGTGCATGTCACGCAAAGCACAGATTATTTGCAATCCAAATCACTCACGCCTAAGCAACTGGCCAACGCAACACATCTGGTATGGGCAACAGGTGGCGGTATGGTACCCGCAGATGAGATGCAAAAATATTTATCACAAGCCAATCTAAGTTAACAATTAACATGTTCAAAGCCCTCCTCACGTTAAATGATATGAGGGCTTTTTACCATCAGCCGCAAATTATTAGTTTTGCAATGATTGCCCCGGTAATGGGACTAAATCACTTTCAATATAGCGTCTCACTAAAGTCGCGAGCGCGACTAATGAGTCCAAATGAGTCCTTTCCCAACCGTGGGAGCTATCTAGTGCGAAACATGCTAAAGCCGCACGAATATCCCATCCTGCATCAATTGCTGCAGCACTATCCGAACGATAATGTTTAAACGTATCGCGGACGTGAGGAATATCATACTGCTGGCATAATTGTAATAAATGCCGCGTAATTGCTAAATCAAACGGGCCGGTTCTGTCGCGAAAAGCTAAGGTGAGGGCGTCATCCCTTGTGGTTTGGTCTGGCGCAGAAACGGAGTTATCAATCGCCAATAACTCTTGAACTTGCGGACCAAAACCGTGGGTGCCTCCGATACCGACCTCTTCTGAAATCGTGAACATCATTTGGCAAGATACCGCTGGCACAATACCGTCATCCACCAGTGATTTTAATGCGGCTAACATCACTGCACATCCGGCTTTATCATCCAAATGACGCGATACAATAAAACCGTTATCAATGAATTCGGGTTGAGCATCCACTGCAACAATATCACCGACGTTTAAGCCATGGGATTGCAAATCAGCAAAGTTATAACAGGGGGCATCAAGGCGAATTTCTAAATTATCCCAATCGGCTACTTGGGTATCTACCTCAGTATTAAAACGGTGCCCTGAGGCTTTTAATGGCAAAATTGTCCCACGATATTGGTGATCATCACTAAATACTGTCACCCTTGCACCTTCCGCAAAACGGGCTGCCCATGTGCCAGTATTACGCAGTGCCAAACGCCCATTCGGTTTGAGTTGTGTCACCATCGCCCCTAATGTATCAAGGTGTGCGGCTAATGCACGTTTAGGTTCTTCAGAACCGAGTGTGATATAGAGCACCCCGCGGCGTGTGTATTTTGGTGTAAACCCCAACTCCGACAACCATTGGTGAGTTTGCGCAACGGCTTGTTCAGTCATCCCTACAGGGCTAGGTGTGCATAATAATGTTTTTAATACAGAGGTCAGATATACTTTATCTATCATTATATTACCTATCTTCACTTAAGAAACGTTCTTGTAATGTGGCTTGTAGAGCTAACATGGCTTGTTCTGCATAAGCCATATGTGCTTCCATTACCGATTGAACTTTAGCGGCATCTTTACGGCGTAAAGCCTCGATTAATTGATATTGGTATTCGATGCCTTGGCGCCTGTCGACAGGCTCAGGTTTTAAATAAATGTCCTGACAAACGGCTAAGTCTTTGAGTAAGCGTTGTAAAAAATGGCAGATAAACACTAATAAAACGTTATCGGAATAGCTGGCGACCACCGCATGAAAATCCAGTTCTGCCATTCGTTGCTGCCAGCGTTCATTTTCATCTACGGGCTCATGGTCATAAATGGCGATGGTATCGTACAGCTTTTGAATTCCTGCGTTATCGATATTATCAATGGTACTGACTGCCACCACCGGTTCTAATAATTTACGTAACGTATAAATATCCTTGATTGATATATCCCGCGTAAATAAATAGTTCGATAACAAACTCATCGCTCGCGCTTCAGTCATTGAATCAATAAACGCGCCACCACCAGGCCCAGTTTTTGTTTTAATTAACCCTTGAACTTCCAATGACTTTAATGCTTCTCTCACAGTGCTTTTGCTAGCGCTATAATGTTCAATTAACTCTTTTTCTTGTGGCAAACGGTCACCGGGTATGAGGTTATTGGCCATAATGGTTTCTTTTATCGCATTGACGATTTCATCAGTACGTTTAATACGCACTGACTCTATCGTCATTGGCTTATTGGTGCTCATATTAGCTTCTCAACTGGTTTAAATAAGTTTCTAATCGACTGAATCAACACGAATTCGTGGGGCACTTGCCAATAAATTTCGCGTATATTCATGCTCCGGTGCGGCAAATAAGCTGCGGGTATCTCGACATTCTAGCAAATCCCCTAAATAGAGTACGGCAACTCTATCTGCAATCGACTCCACTACCGCCAAATCATGGCTAATAAATAAATACGATAATGAAAACTGTTGTTTAAGTTGTTCTAATAATAATAAAACTTGCGCTTGTACCGAAACATCCAGCGCACTAACGGGTTCATCAAGTACCAATATTCGTGCATCCGCAGCTAATGCTCTCGCAATCGCTAACCGCTGTGCCTGCCCTCCTGAAAACTCATGAGGATAGCAAGCTAAAGCGTCGATTGGCATATTGACAGCTGCGAGTAATTCCGCCAAACGCTTCGCTCTTTGTGATGTGTTCATGTGCTTTAAGTATTTCAATGGAACCGTTAATGTCTCGCCTATCGTTTTACGGGGGTTCAAAGAAGCAACCGGGTCTTGAAAAACGTACTGAACGGCTTGCCCAAATGCACGTGAACCTTGTTGCAGCCATTCGGCACGAGTTTGCCCTAATACCGTAATTTCCCCCGAGGTTTCACGCTCCAACCCAACTAAAATACGCGCTAAGGTACTTTTTCCTGAGCCACTCTCCCCTACAACAGCAAGGGTTTCACCTTCATAGAGCGATAATGAAATATTTTTTAGTGCGTGAACTTGGCGCCCTCGAGGGTGAAATAGGCTTCTTGGCTGCCCGAAGGTTTTCACCAACTGATTAACCTCAATCACTTTTTTCATTAAACCTCCTGAGCCGATGTTAAATCATCACCATTGGGCTGATGACCATAAAGTTGTTGGACTTGTTTTAAAAATCCACGCCCTTCCCCTAATTTAGGGACACTGGCGATCAGGCGTTGTGTATAAGGATGCTGAGGCTGGCGTAATACCGTTTGTGTCTCCCCTGTTTCAACTATCTCACCTTGCTGCATGACGGCAACACGGTCGCAAATTTGGTTAATAACCGCGAAATCATGGGTAATAAATAAGAGTGCAACACCGCGTTCACGGCGTAGTTGGTTGAGTAACTCTAAAATACGCGCCTGCACCGTAACATCTAATGCGGTGGTCGGCTCGTCGGCAATAATCAACACAGGGTCATTAGCCAATGCCATCGCTATCCCTACCCGCTGGCGCTGCCCGCCCGAAAGCTCATGGGGGTAGGCATCAAAACGCTCCTGCGCATCTGGGATCCCAACACTATCCAATAATTCAATGGCTTTATTTTTCGCCTCATAGAATGACAACGATTGGTGAGCGGTAATGGCCTCACGCAATTGCACACCAATGGTAAATTGCGGATGAAGTGTCGTCAGTGGGTCTTGGAAAATATAAGATACCTTCGCACCGCGACGGCGTTGCATAACGGATAACGGTAATGACAACATTTCTTCATGTTCTACATAAATACCACCAGCAGTAACCAACGCAGGAGGCGATGCAAGCAACCCCATTACCGATAAAGCCGTAACACTCTTACCCGAACCGCTTTCTCCAATTAGCCCTAAACATTCCCCCGCACCTACGGTAAAACTGATCCCTTTTACCGTAGGGCGTAATTGATTTCCTTGGCGAAAAGCGACCGACAAGTCTTTGACTTCTAATACCACTTGTTCGCCTCCCGTTTTCGCAGGAATATTAACTCTGTCAGTCTGTGTCATCGGTTGTGATCGCTGTAAGGCTCCTGATTTTAACCGGGGATCAAGAATGTCACGCACGCCATCCCCTAACAGGTTAAAACTAATCACAATAAGAAAGATCATAATACCAGGTACCAATGCCACATGAGGAGCAACAAACATTTGTGCGCGCCCTTGCCCTAGCATTGAACCTAAATCTGCATTCGGTGGTTGAGTACCTAGCCCTAAAAATGACAAGCCTGCCGTCTCTAAGATCATCCAGCCAATGGTCGTTGACATGGTAACCACAATGATTGGCAAGACATTCGGTAACACTTCCGTTAATAGGACTTGTAGGTGGTTTTTACCTGACAACCTTGCAGCTTGTATAAAATCTCTATCACGTAAACCCACCGTTAACCCACGAATATTCCTAGCAAAAAAGGGAATATTCACTAATGCGATAGCATACAACGCATTGAGTAGCCCTGGCCCAAGTACCGCTACAATCGCTAAGGCTAATAAAATGTATGGAAATGCCATTAGCATATCAATACAACGCATCAATAATGTATCAGTACGATGGCCTACATACCCAGCTACCAAGCCAATTAGGGTGCCGAATATTGCCGCAATTAGTGTTGCGGAAATACCGACCAATAGGGATACTCGCGTTCCCCACAGCAATCGAGACAAAATATCTCGCCCTAAATGGTCAGTACCTAATAAATGGCCAGATGAAAAAGCGGGAAGTAGCCGATTAACTAAATCTGTTTCATCAGGATTAGCAAGAGGTAGCCAAGGCGCTAAAAATGCCAAGAGCATAATGATAGATAACGTAAATAAGCCCAAAGTTGCTAAACGGTTCGCCAGTAATAATGAGCCAATCGATTGGCGATGACGATGCTGAATAACAGGGGTCACTGACTGGCTCATGATTTCAACCTCGGGTCTAACATGGCTTGCGCAACATCCGCAAGTAAATTGATAAAGACATAGGACGCTGCTGCAATCAATACGCCCCCTTGAACTAAAAACAAGTCACGGGTTGCCACAGCCTTCACTAACATGGCGCCTAGCCCCGGCCACTGAAAAACGGTTTCAATGTACACCGCACCACCAAAAACAAAGCCCGCTTGGATACCAATGACTGGGATAACGGAAACCAGTGCCATGCGAAATGCATGGCGAAAAATCACTTTGCGCTCACTCAAGCCTTTTGCTCTTGCGGTACGAATAAAATCAAGTCGCAGTACCTCTAACATTGCTGTGCGCGTCAAACGCGCTATCACCCCTGTCGCGACTAATGAAAGCGTCACTGCGGGTAAAACAAGGTGATGCAATAAATCGCTCAGGCCACCGCCTTGCCAAATATCGTACATTCCTGATGCCGGAAACCATTGTAATTGAACAGAAAAAAGCATAATCATCAATAAGCCGATCCAAAAAGATGGCATTGAGATACCCAATAAAACAGCAAGTGTAATAAATCGGTCACTCCAACTGAATTGGCGAATGGCGGAAAGGACTCCGGCCAGTAACCCTAAAACTGAACTCAGTAACAACGCACTTCCGCCCAAAATTAATGTGGCAGAAAATCGCTCTAAAACTTCATCAACGACAGGCCGGTTAAGAACAAATGAACGGCCAAAGTCACCCGAAATTAAATTATGCATCCAAATAAAATATTGCTGATATAACGGCTTATCCAACCCAAGCTCTGTTTTTACTCTAGCCACATTTTCAGGAGTCGCCCAAGGGCCAAGCAGCGCTTGAGCAGGGTCTCCAGGGATCATTGCCATGATAAAAAAGACAATTAACGTCAAACCAATCAGTATGGGTATGGTCGCTAAAATGCGTTTCAAACAGTATAACCACATAGTTTTTCCCCATAAAATCAAAAGATTAATTGAATATTTAATTCACATTAATCAATCTTTACGAACGTCTTTAAGTAATAAGTTAAAGTTAGGCTGCAATTTGAAATGTTTAACATGCTCATTAGCGACCGCATTTTGCTTCCAATTCGCCACAAATAACCAAGGGGCATCTTGATGAACAATTTTTTGTACTTGCCGATATAACTGGGCGCGCTCCTCGAGATTATTGGTGACTCGAGCTTTGTCTAATAACCTATCGAGCTGCTTGTTACTGTAATAACCGGAATTGAACCCGCCTTTATCTGGCCAAGAAGCACTATGTAAGGTTAAAAAAGGTAAAGTATCTGGGTCATTCGTCATCCACGCCATTTCGGCCATATGCGCTTGTTTTAGACCTGCATTGACCTTTGATAGGTAGGTATTCCATTCAAAGGTTTGAATTTCGACAGATAGCCCAACCGCTTTCAGGTCTGCTTGAATGGCTGTCGCCATGGGGATCGGGTCTAGCATCCCTGAGCCCCCTTCCGTGACATAAAAAATAACTTTTTGCCCTTGAGCCCCTGCTTCTGCTATTAATTGGCGTGCTTTTTCAGGGTCATAAGGATAAGCCTTGGTTTCTGCATCAAATGCCCAATCAAATGCCGATGGGATGGGCCCTTGTGCTACCCCCGCAGAGTCCTGAAGAATGTATTTCACAATATTGTCTTTATTTACCGCATAGTTAACGGCTTGCCTCACACGCACATCATCAAACGGTGGCTGAGACGCATTGAGCATGGCATACCAAACATGAGGCCCTACGGCTTCATAAACATAAAAGCGGTTGTCATTAACAAATAATGGGACGTTATCAGCAGGGACTTCCACCATGGCATCAATTCCCCCCGATAACATTTCGGCTACCCGAGTATTGGCGTCAGTGATAGGCCGAAAAACAACATGTTTTAAACTGGGTTTACCATCCCAATAGTCTTCATTAGCGGATACGACCACCCTTTGGTTTGCGGTCCACTCATCAAACTTGAAGGGACCTGTTCCGCTGGGGTGCCGGCTAAAGTCTTTGTCATATTTCTTTACTGCTGTGGGTGAAACAATCAGCCCTGCAGGTGTCGCTAAGTTCGATAAAAACGGGGCAAACGGTTCTTTTAAGGCAAACACCACCGTTTTATCATCTGGAGTTTCTATCTTGTCTATTGCAGAAAAGAAAAATGATAATGGGAATGGCCCTGTATGGTAGTACGGGTGCTGGTTATCCAACATTCGCTCAAATGTGAATTTAACTGCATCCGCATTGAATGGGCTACCATCGTGAAATTTTATATTCTCGCGTAAATGGAAAGTATATGTCAGGCCATCATCACTAACAGACCATGATTGGGCTAAAGCAGGTTCAAGCGTTAATGTACCGTCCGCATTGCGAACTAACCCTTCGTACAAGTTAACCAAAATTCGGGAATCATTCGCAGCGGTTGCCACTTGTGGGTCTAATGACTGCGGCTCAGCAACTTGCCCTAATAATAAGACATCAGGATGGTTCACCGCCAATGTCGGTAGCGAAATAAAGCATAAAAGCCAAAAACTGGCTATCCACCTACATAAACGCATTTTCATTTGCTTCCCCCTGAGTGCTGACATTGCTATATGATTGTGAAGTGTGATTTGTGTCAATTTTGTTAATAATTTTATCTTTTTCTTTATTTATGATGATAAATTATATTTCAAGCAAGAATTTATAATGATAAATTTGATCAAGGTCTAATTTATGAGGTGTAAAATGACATTTTCAATTGTGGCGCGCTGCCCATTGACAGGAAAAATAGGTGCAGCGACGGCAACGGGTGGCCCTGCGGTTGGTGCATTGGTCTTACATGGCAAAAGCCAAACGGGGGCAATCGCAACTCAAGCAATGACCAACCCCATTGCTGGCTTAACAGGTATTGAATATTTGCAGCAAGGCCATAATGCGAATAAAAGCTTAGATCATCTGGTTAAGGAAGATATTGACTGTGAACGGCGACAATTAATTATTATGGATAACTATGGTGATACAGCTGATTGGACAGGTCAATATTGCTTACCTTGGTGTGGAAGTCTATCGGAACCCAACTTAGCCATTGCTGGAAATATGTTAGTAGGTGAACAGGTTCTAAGCGCTATTTATCAAAGCTATTATAAAAATGCTGACCAAGATCTGGCTGATCGATTACTCATTGCCATGCAAGCCGGTGCCGATGAAGGTGGTGATTATCGAGGCATCCGCTCCGCTGCATTAAAAATATGGAATGACCGGCAATACGCAGACATTGATATTCGCTGCGATTGGTCAGAAGCACCGCTATCAGCGCTTGAAACCATCCTTCAACAGGTTCGCTCCGAGGATTATGCTAATTTTTTCGCGCAAATCCCCACGGGAAATGAATATATCGCTAATAAGTGAAGCTATCATGGTGCATATCGACTAATAAAGTAAAATAACTGAATGATGTGTACCTGAAGTAAAAGTAACTATTTATGAAAATATTATTAACTGCATGAATAACTCTGTATTTTTTATCATTAAAGCCAGTTTAGCTTATTATTCAATTTATCATTCATTACTTAATCTTAATTATTCACTCTTGTCATACGTCCTATTACTTTTTACTATTCGTTGCCATCAGAAAATAAGTGGTTATTTTTAACAACATTAAAAATAATGAAAAACATCTATTGCTTTAAATTTATCTAATTCTATCTCATAAATGATTACGATAATTAACCTTAATAAAGACTAGGTTATTTATTTTTGTTTAGACACTTCACCACAGAAACAAAATAACATTTATTATCAATTGGTTACAAAACATCTCTCCAGCTAACCTAGTGGACAATATTTATGCAACCTAGCCAATCAATATTAAATACGGTTAAATACTGCAAGCCTTAACAAATGGATGACTAATAATCAAATGAACAAAAATAGCTCAAAAAGTACATTTAAAACTCATTTATATATTAATTTCCCAATTTTAGAACTTAAGGGATATTCAGAATTTTCATCTATGGTGAAATATTAATCTCCCTCTTTGACCCCCTCATCAATTATTGCCTTTAAGCTAAATTTTCATATTTACACCTGTACACTTTTAATGACATTAACATTAAAAAAATATTAATTCTTATATCTCTAAAATAAAGTAATCACCTACAAAGCCTTTACAGCACTGAGTAGATCAATTTACGTCGCATTTCATTTCAATGACCTTTATTAACAAATGCTACCGCCACTTAACAATTACAAAATATATGATAAGATCATTATCTCAATTTGAAATTATTTACTATATAAAAAACAAGATTGTTATTGAGGTTATAGATGAAAATCTCGAGAAGAAAGCTATTATTAGGGGTTGGTGCTGCTGGTGTTCTAGCAGGAGGTGCTGCGGTTGTTCCTATGATCAATCGTGAAGGTCGTTTTGAATCGACTAAATCACGCGTACCCGCTGTTGCTGGTACAGAAGGCAAATTACCAGAGTCTGCGGATGCAGTCATCATCGGTGCTGGCCTTCAAGGGATCATGACCGCAATTAACCTTGCAGAGAAAGGTCTTAATGTTGTTATCTGTGAAAAAGGTGTTGTCGGTGGTGAGCAATCAGGCCGTGCATATAGCCAAATCATCAGCTACAAAACCTCTCCAGCTATTTTCCCTTTACACCACTATGGGAAAATTCAATGGCTCGGTATGAACGAAAAAATCGGTGCTGATACTAGCTACCGTGTTCAAGGCCGCGTTGAAGTGCCTTCAAGCGAAGAAGATTTAGAAATTTCAAGAGCGTGGATTAAGTCTGCATCTGAAAACCCAGGTTTCGATACGCCTTTACGTACCCGTATGATTGAAGGTACTGAACTGGCTAATCGTCTGGTTGATGCGCAAACCCCATGGAAAATTGGTGGTTTTGAAGAAGACTCTGGTAGCCTTGACCCAGAAGTTGTTACGCCAACGATGGCAAACTACGCTAAATCAATCGGTATTCGCATCTACACTAATTGTGCAGTACGTGGTATTGAAACTGCAGGCGGCAAAATTTCTGATGTTGTCACTGAAAAAGGTGCAATCAAAACGTCTCGTGTTGTTCTGACGGGGGGTATTTGGTCGCGTCTGTTCATGGGTAACTTAGGTATTGACGTTCCAACACTAAACGTTTATCTGTCACAACAGCGTATTACTGGCGTACCAGGTGCACCAAAAGGTAACGTACACTTACCTAACGGTATTCACTTCCGTGAACAAGCTGATGGGACTTATGCTGTTGCACCACGTATCTTTACCAGCTCTATTGTTAAAGACAGCTTCCTGTTAGGCCCAAGATTCCTACATGTATTAGGTGGCGGTGAATTACCATTAGAATTCTCTCTTGGTAAAGACTTATTCAACTCCTTCATGATGGCAACATCTTGGAATTTAGACGAGAAGACACCATTCGAAGAGTTCCGTACGGCAACAAATACACCAAACAATGAACACTTAGATGGCGTTCTAGAAAGACTGAGAAAAGAGTTCCCAGTATTTAAAGAGTCTAAAGTGGTTGAGCGTTGGGGTGGTACTGTTGCACCAACGGATGATGAAATTCCAATTATTTCAACCATCGAGCAGTATCCAGGTCTGGTCATCAACACCGCTACAGGCTGGGGTATGACAGAAAGCCCTGCATCTGGTCGATTAACGGCAGAGTTGTTAATGGGTGAAACACCATTTATCGACCCTACGCCGTATAAACTTTCTCGTTTTAACTAAAAAACGGGGAAAATAACGATTTTTACTGTGGATCTATTAGCGAATAGTTTAAAGTTAAATGAAAGTTTAATTTTTGATAAAATTAATAGATCCTATTTACTTTGATAATGTTAAGGAGTTTACATGCGCTATAAAACTTTATTGCTTTCTCTGCCTTTGATTTTAGGTGTAGCAAGTGCGAATGCAGCTGATGATGTTAAACGCGTTCCAGTGAAAGGATTCCCTATCTCTGAATCAGTAGAAATCAATGCGGGCAACCTCATTTTCCTAAGCGGAAAAGTTCCTTCTAAAATCTCTGCAGACGCTAAAGAAGGCGTTTTAGAGTCTTATGGTAATACCGAAGCACAAACAATCAACGTATTAAAACAAATCCAAGCTAACCTCGAAGGTATGGGTTTGACAATGAATGATGTTGTTAAAATGCAAGTATTTTTAGTTGGTGGTGAAGAAACTCAAGGTACTATGGACTTCGCTGGCTTCATGGCCGGTTACAATAAGTTCTATGAGTCTGAGAAAATTACTAATCTGCCAGCTCGTTCTACCTTCCAAGTCGCTAAACTGGCTAACCCAGCTTGGAGAGTAGAAATAGAAGTGACAGCGGTACGCCCTGCTGCAAAAAAATAAGTTATTCAATAACGAATAGCTAAACGATAATGAGGCATAGTAATGTGCCTCGTTATAATAACACTTCTTAATTGCCACATCTTTCAACATTCCCTCACAGACTGTCATTATTGCTTCCTGTATGCTATTGCTTAAAGTTCTTCAATAAATAAACGTGCTATGCTGCAATCATTAGCACTGCAATCATTAGGGTAAAAATGAGTCATCGCATCAAATAAGGCAATATATGATTAAAGAGTCTCTCAAGATCCACGGTAAAAAACAGTTTGAAATCAAACAAAAAGTTCTATTGCCTCGTAAATCAAAAGAGATCCGCTATCAGGTCGAAAGTTTTTTCTTTCTTCCATCATCATTGCAAGTCAACCCTGATCTATACACGCCATCAAGCCTTCAACGTAGCCTCAAAAACTATATCCGCTTAAGCCCACCCACGGTTAAGCTTTCAGCTTTACCAGAAGAAAATGGCGAATTAGATAACTTAAAACGCTGGTTAGAACAATGTGACCCATTAAACCCACCCTCATTGGACGAGTATGAGAACAAGTTAAAACGCTATGCTTTAACCTTTAAGCGCACGGTACGAATTAATGTCAAAATGATAAGCCAAAACGCCCAACGACAAACTGATGAATACTTAACCGAGTTTATGGCGAACATGGCGAAATGCCTCGGGGTTTATCGGGCGTTAGCGCCACTGGCGGGAAAAATTGAAGAAAGCATTCGCTCAAATGCATTTTCTTATTGCGACGAGTTTATGACCTACTACACCATGAATTATTTGCGTGATTTATTAGCTGAGAAGCAAATACCCTTACGTGAAGAAATCCGTCATTTTTGGTATCAAGAAATGCGTTACCTAAAGAAACAATACCCTGATTGTTTTCCCAGTGATGAAACTGATGCCGAATTAGTGACATATCGTCGCAATTTATTGAAAAAATACATCAATCGCTACCTTTACTTAGAGATCCGCCATAAACGTGGGTTGCCATTATTATTGCACTCCATTTATGGTATCGCAGCAGCAATCTCAATGATTTTTGCCACGTTAATCGCCTTTCTTTGGCAAGGAAAATATGGCGCGTTAAGTGCAAATTTATTTTTAGCTATGGTTATTGGCTATATTTTCAAAGATAGGCTGAAAGAAATCGGTCGTGAGCAACTCTATCGCGTTTTCCAAAAGTGGATCCCGGATAGACAGCTACGTATTTATCGTGAAGGTGTTAAGGCCCCTGTCGGGCTATGCAAAGAGTCTTTTCGCTTCATCAGTGAAAACATGCTCTCCCCTGATATCCGTGAAATGCGACAAAAATCCCATTGGGTTAATTTAGTTAATGTCCAACGTATGGAAGATATCCTGTATTACCGCAAAGATGTATTGCTTCATAACCGCCATTCGGTGTTTGAAAAAAACCAATCATCAATTGCTGATATCACACGCTTTAATATTTCAGATTTTCTAAAATATATCGATATTAGCTATGAAGAACTCACTGTAAATGATGATGAACCTGCAATCATTGGTGAAAAGGTCTACCATATTTACCTTTGCCGCCGTGTCACAATTAACAAAAAAACCTACAATGAGCTGGCGCGTTTAGTGGTTAATGCCGATGGGATAAAACGCTTAGAAGTGTTGCAATCACTAGATTTACTGACAACCGATGAAGACATTGAAATTTCACCGCAATGAATTCATTCTGCCACTAACGGTCTTCTATTCGGTAATATTCCCATTCATTTAGGTTGTAGCCAACACCGCTACAGCTCAAACTATGATAACCATTTAATTTTCTAAATCATTCGAACTGTAGCAAGGCGGCAAGAGAAGATATCTCGGGGAGCATACAAAAGTATGTGACCCGGAGTAGCTGAACGTAGCCAACACCGCTACAGCTCGAAGGATGATAACCATTTAATTTTCTAAATCATTCGAACTGTAGCAAGGCGGCAAGAGAAGATATCTCGGGGAGCATACAAAAGTATGTGACCCGAGTAGCTGAGCGTAGCCAACACCGCTACAGCTCGAAGGATGACGAAAATTTAGTAGTAGAGAGCAATATACTGATCATCCACCCGTTTAATATCAACCGGAGTATCAAAAATATCCTCAATAATGTCAGATTTCATGATCTCTTCTGGCTTACCGTGATAAGACAGGCGGCCGTTTCTCAGAGCGACAATATAGTCCGAATAAACGGAAGCGAAATTTATATCGTGGATTACTAAGATAATGGTTTTGCCTAGCTCATCTGCCGCTTTACGCAGCAGTTTCATCATGATCACCGCATGTTTCATATCCAGGTTATTCAATGGCTCATCAAGTAAAACATATTCTGTATCTTGACATAAAACCATTGCGACATAAGCCCGTTGGCGTTGGCCACCCGATAATTCATCTAAATAACGGTGACGTAAATCTGACAAATTTAGAAAAGAGAGTGACTCATCAATTTTCTTTTTATCGTCAATGGTTAAACGGCCTTTAGTGTATGGGTAACGCCCAAAACCAACCAATTCCTCGACTGTTAAACGGCTGGCAAATTGATTTTCTTGGCGTAAAACTGACAAACATTTCGCTAATTTATCACTCGGTGTTGTCGATACGTCTAAATCATTCACTTTGACGTAACCACCGTGATCAGGCTGTAACAAGCGCCCAATTATCGACAACAGTGTTGATTTACCTGCACCATTAGGCCCGATGATTGAGGTAATACCGCTATTTTTAATTGTTGTTGTTACGTTATCTAAGACTTTAGTATCCTGATAACTTTTCGATATCTGACTAATTTCAATCATACTAAAACCTTCTTAACACCATATAAATAAAGAAAATACCGCCGACAAATTCGATAACAACTGATAATGTCCCAGCCATATTTAAGCCATATTCTAGAATCAACTGCCCACCAATCAACGCAATGACACCAAGTAGAAAGGAAACGGGTAGCAAATAGCGGTGTTGGCTACTGCCAGCCACTAAATAAGCTAAATTCGCGACCATCAAACCTAAGAATGTTAAAGGCCCAACTAATGCTGTAGAAACTGCAACTAATATTGAGATAAGCAACAAAATGACAGTGACTTGCTGGCGATAATTAATTCCTAGATTCACCGCATTGGCTTGCCCTAACGCGATAACGTCAAAACAATAACGCATGCGCCACAATAAGACACCGACGACTGCCGTAATCATTAATGTGAATAGAATTAGCTCAGGTGTTCCCTTTGTGAAGGTGGCAAACATCCGGCTTTGTAAAATGGAAAATTCATTAGGGTCCATTAAACGCTGCAGCAATGTCGCTACGCTGCGAAATAATGTGCCAAGAATGATACCCACCATCAATACTAGGTTGATATTCATTTTAACTGACACAAATAACCAGCGGTAGAGCAGAACAGAGAACAGTACAAGTAGTGTGGACTCTAATAAAAACTTACCAATATTCAATAACCAAGAGGATGGAAAGCTCTCACTATAGAAGATAAAAATGGTTTGTAATAATACAAACAATGCTTCTAATCCCATGATAGATGGGGTTAATATCTTATTATTAGCAATCGTTTGAAAGAGAACTGTTGAAACCCCAGCCGAGAAAGCTACCACAATCATGGTGAGAACAATATAGCCTCGATGCGGCAAAATATAAGCAAGATTGCTACCCAAATTGACCGTCATATAAAGCACAATGGATAGCAGCGATAGTGCCAGTAGTATCCATATTCTTTGCAACGGCGTTACCCCTTTTTTAGGTAACGCTATTGATGAATTAACTTTTTGCATAACGTTGTTGCTTCAACAATAAATATAAAAAAATCACCGCGCCAACGACACCTAAAATCACACTTGCTGGGATTTCAAATGGATAGCGAATTAAGCGCCCAATAATGTCACACAGTAAAACTAAGCCACCACCAGCAATACAAATCCATGGGATGGTTTTACGTATGTTATCGCCCATCACTAAGCTCACGAGATTTGGAATAATTAAGCCTAGGAAAGGTAATGCCCCGACCACCACGACCACGACGCCACTGATTAAAGCGATAATCGATAAACCAATGGTCATCACTTTGCGATAATTTAGGCCAACATTAATTGAAAACTCACGTCCCATACCAGCCACCGTAAAGCTATCGGCAATCCAGCAAGCAATTAATGTTAATATTCCCACTAACCACAAAAGTTCATATCGGCCTTGAATGATGCTAGAAAAGTCACCGCTCATCCATGCACCAAGAGATTGTAGTAAGTCGAAGTAATAAGCGGTAAAAATGGTCAATGCGCTAATAACTGCCCCTAACATAATCCCCACCAGTGGAACTATCAGGGCAGATTTTAAAATCACACGACGTAATAGCACCATAAACAACATGGTGCCAAGAAGTGCAAAACCGCTGGCCACCACCATTTTAGTCATAATACTTGCTGCTGGGAAAAGCACCATGACGACCAATAAACCTAAACTGGCTGACTGGGTTGTTCCTGCGAGGGAAGGTTCAACAAAACGGTTTTGTGTTAATAATTGCATGATTAGCCCAGCAACACTCATGGCGCTACCAGCTAAAATCAAGGAGACGGTTCGGGGAATTCGGCTAATAAAAAAGATGTCTTGCATCTCTGGGTCGGTGAAAAGCGAAACGGGTGACACGTCACCCGCTCCAATAAACAAGCTTAATACCGCTAAAACCAATAACGCGACAATTCCACAAAAAAGATAAAGCGTTTTCATCGGTTATTTTGCTTGGCTCTTCTCTAATGCTGTATTGATATCGTCCATTAACTGAGAATAAGTTTGGATCCCACCGGCAATATATACTGCTGTTGGGTCAAGGTAAGTAATTTGGCCTTTTTCCCATGCAGCGGTTTTTCTAACTAATGCGTTATCTAATACTTCCGCAGCAGGCTGTGCATCCGTTTTGCCAATTGCGCTGTCACGGTCGATAACAAATAACCAGTCTGGGTTTAATTTCACCAGTAATTCTGCATTAACAATATTACCGTGGCGACCCGTGTTTTCTTCAAACACATAAGCAGGTTCAAAACCTAATACATCAAAGATAAAACCGAAACGAGAACCTGGTCCATACGCAGAAATTTTACCGCCACTAACTAAGATTACCATCGCTTTACCCGCAGTCGGCGCTTTAGCTTTGATACCTTCAATTTTAGTATTGAAGTCAGAAATCAGTTTTTTGGCTTGTTCTTCTTTACCGAATAGCGCGCCAAGTTCATTAGTACGTTCAGTTAAGCTACCAATAAAGTTTTTGTTATCAATATCTAATGAAATAGTTGGTGCAACACCGCTGAGTTTGTCATAGGCATCACGAGCACGGCTACCACCTAAAATCAGGTCAGGCTTAGCATTACTTAAGGTTTCATAAGCAGGTTCAAATAATGTCCCGCCATTGACGTATTCAGAACCACTGTATTTAGTTAAGAACTCAGGAAAATGAACGTTGGTTTGAGGAACACCGGCAACTGGTGCCCCGAGTGCATCCATGATGTCCAATGTTTCCATGTTCATCACCATGACTTTTTGCGGATGACGAGGAATTTCAGTTTTGCCTTGGGCATGTTCTATTGTGATAGTTTGTTTTTCTGCGACTTGAGCTGTTTCTGTCGTGTCTTTTGCGTTATCACAACCAGCTAACACTAACGCAGATAACAACGCAATACCCGAAACTAATGATTTTGCAAACATCTAATTTCCTCCGTCCATCGATAAAAGTACTGATGATAAAATTTGGTGATCCACAATGTAGCGTATATTACACGCAAATAAGCGCAAATGATATTAGTTTGCATTTGCATTCACTAAAAAGTTGTTGCAACGCACAAAAACATCAATTTAATTTGTTGAATCTATGAATTTTAAAGTGTTAAAAGGCAAGAGAGAGATAAAAAACGAGGAGAACTCTATAAAAGAAAGGGTTGGCAGTTTGTTACGACACTTAATTCAAAAATAAATAGGTTGAGTTTTCTACTGTACGTGTTTGCTTAGCGACTTTTATTACAGTTAGGCGACATAAAATCGTCATCTCAACCTATTTATCATTAACAACCATTTAAAGACTTATTATTGCGTATCATCCAGTCGCCCATTTTCACTGAGCTGAGAGCTGATATCTTCAAGGAACCAATCAATTGGTGTTCCCATCAAAAATGCAAGTTTAAACAAGTGAAACAAATCAATCTTGATTTTGCCTCTTTCATAGCGTGAGATCTGTTGTTGACTAACACCTAATAACTGAGCTAACTGAAACCCTGTATACCCCAGTTCTCTACGCTTTTCTAAGATCCTCTGACCTACCATATAATGGATTTTTTCACTGCCATTTTCTGAATACATATTTTCACCATTTATTAAGGCACAGTTAAAATAAGGGCTGCGGCACCTTCAAACTGACCGGCTTGAACTCGGCCATTAGTACCTAATACAGCTTTCATGGTTACCGAATTTGTTCCACCAGCAGGCACATGAATTCTGTAACCAGCTTCTCCTGGCGTATCGTTTCCACCTAGATACAAATTCGCGTATAAACTGTTATCTGGTCGTAAATTAACACGGCCATTTGTCACGTTAACACCTGTGGCAATCACTAGCACATCCATCGCTAAGTTACAGGTCACACTAATGTTTACTTGTTTTGATTGACCAGCAAGTTCAGCTTCACTAATCGAACCAAAGTTAATATCAGGGATCGTATTGTTAATCTTACAAGCCCCAATCGGTGGAGGCGCAATACCACATAATGAGCCGGGAATTAACCCACCGTTACTCGTAACCCCAGTACGATCTTGGTAAAACAGCCCCACACATTCCTGATTATTCTGTAGCCTAACCCCAGTATGAACAGCCCACTGTGTTGCTGGAGCTGTCGCCTTTGCCAAAACACCGGGTATATTCTGAACGTCACGCATGTATTCATACTTAGAAATTTCGGCCAACTCGACGGTTGCCGCCCCTGGTGTTCCAGCAGCTGTATGCTTATGGCTTATGGTGAGATAGCATTTCGACCACCTAAAGCAAGGATTACGCGTAGTTGGCAATTCAGGATCCCAGCGAGCAATGACGTACTTATAGTTTGCATCCCCATTATTTGGGTTATTACCGGGCTTTGATTCAGTGATATAGGAAAAAACAGAGGCTGATGCAGTAGATGAAAACATGACTGCACCAATTAATAGCGATAAAAATACTTTCATATTAGTTCACAGCCTTATTATTCATAATCTAATTTAAATGTTGCTACAGCACTGTAAGGGCCTACTTTTATTGTCTTATTTGCAATAGCATCCGGTTCACCTTTTAAATAGGCATAGAACCTCAATTGGTTAGCACCATCTTGTAGCGTTAGCTTCGAGCCTTTCTGGTCAATAGCCAGTGGTGTTTTATCTGAGTTTTGTAACCCCACTGCGAAACCAGATGCAACACTACCTGTTGATAATGCAATAAAACCAGGAAGTGCAAGATTAGGTGTTCCTGAAAACGTCACTTCCACAAATTTGCCTATCGTTGTGTCACAGTCGGCCAGTTTAATCGCAAACTCTTTAGGCGGAGTTTCACCATAGGCGTAAAAGTTTTTTTCTGGTGTATCAAAAAATTCCATCAGGATGTTTTCATCACCCGGTAAAATAGTGCAGGGTTCCTCCACTAAATTACCGATAATCCTTAAATTATCAGGCACAGCGAAAGCAGTGCTAACGTTGATAAGTAAGGCACTAGCTACTGCACATTGAATTAGTTTTTTCATTATTGGTACTCCGCTAGCAATGTCCCTGTTGCGGCAAAGCCTCCTTCAGGCAACGTAACTCCCAATCTCTTCACAGGAACAACCTCTAAAACAGGTGGTTGCCCATAGCTAATCTTTAACGGTTTATTAATTTCAAAACCGAGGCCATTTTGGGTAATACGCATGCCAAGATCTCGAACATTAGTTTCCAGTGCCGACTTATCAAAATCTGTTGCTGTCCCTTTGATAGTTAGCATTAAGTCCCAACCTTTTAAGTTTTCTTCACACTTCAATGCGTAATTAATCGGTTTCGCAAAGTTAACGCCATCAACCTTATGTAAACCAATGTCTTTGTATTCGATGACGTGAACTTTATCTTCAAAAACAGTGCAAGGCGGTGGAAGTAACAAGGTTCCAGTAAATTCCACATCGTTTGCCATCGCAGCACTAACAGGTATAACTAACAAACTCATTATCAGAGGAAGTCTTTTCATTATTTTTTTCATTATTTTCCCCTCACTGATAATCAAGTTTGATAGTGACGCCCGCATGAAAAACCCCACCCTTTGTTAATGTTGTGGATAAATCACGAACAGGTATGGCTTCAAATTGAGGGGCATTTGGATACACAAACTTAATTTCTTGGTTTAATCGAAGTTTGCTTCCGTTATAACGAAAAGCGATCCCTAAACCTTGAATGTCTGTTTCAATCGCACCACTATCAAAGGAGGCAGGAATACCAACCAACGTCATTTTCATTTGTGATGTCGGTCTTTTTTCACAATCAATATTGTAATTTATCGATTTTGCATAGGCGTTACCGTCAATCCGTGTACTCATGATTTCGTCAAAATTAACTTTGATTATATTTCCGCCATTAATTTTGCAAGGTGGTGGTGCCAAAACAACCCCTTTAATCGGTACGGTTATCATACCTGGCGTAATTGTCGCCCTTGTACTTCCTGATGGGCTAATACGCGAATCAGGTAATCCTGCATAGGAAACCGATGTAAAAAATATTCCAGCGAGACATGATGCCAGCAGGTACCGCTGCTTATTTAAATCACTCATAATCCACCTTAAAGTCCATTACGGCGCTGAAACTTCCTTCCGTCAGTTTTTCGGGAGTTCTCACTGGCGTTACAAAATATTGAAGTGTGCCTTGCGGTGCATCGAGAAATTGTGGACGACCACGACTTCCTAGCCTGATATCTTCTCGTTGTGCATCCGTCACTTCTAACGCCACGCCAGAGACACCTTTTACACTTAACATTTCTGGAAAATGCTTATCCGATACGGCAACAAAAGAAACCGTTATCACCGGTTGCATTGCATCCCAAAGTGCACGACCCGTTCGAGTGTCTTTCATTCGACTTTCCGTACGAATGCAGTGCCTAAATTCTAATTCGAATGACACTGGCTCAGCTCTATCACCAGGTTTACGGAGTGAATAAGAAGGGATCTCCCCTAGAGACACTTCTTGGCGCTTTGAATTGGTCACATCCATCGTACAAGGTGCCTCGGTCATCATGCCATTTACTGTCAATGTTCCGTGTAATCCATCAATATCCCAGCTACTTATTCCAAAGGTAAATACTGGAACTAAGCCAAATAAGATAGTGCTGAACTGGAGAGTCCTTTTCATACATTATTCTCCGTTATCTGTCCGTCGAAGATTCAACTTTGCAAGTTGTACCGGCGCAACCAAACGTCAATTTAGGCCTTCCACCATAATCATTGATATAAGTTAGAACTGGTTTTGCCCCCATGGCACTTGCGCTACCCTTAAGCATTCCGTTACTTTTTGGTGAGATCATCACAGGCTCAAATTGCTTCACCGTATCTCCTCCCACTCTTGAACTTGCATCCACAATCGTGACAAAGTAAGCAGTTGGATTTGTGATTTCGTAGGCATCTCCTTTACGCGTTAACGTAATTTTTTCCTGCCATGGATTTTCTAAATCCGTACGAGTGGCGTATAACGCTTTTGGTCTATAAAACAATTTAATACGCGTCTGTAATGCAATCTGTAAAACGTTAGCTTCTTTACTACGTGGTGGAATCTCTCGTAAGTTAAAGTAATAAACACTTTCTCTGTCCTGAGGTAATGTAGCGATATCAGGAAGAGATTGAATTTTAACCTGGCTACCTTCACCTGGTTCTACACGTTGAACTGGTGGTAAAACCGTGAGTGGGCTTTCAATTTTGTTACCATTAGCGTCTTCAATCCAACCCTGCGCAAGATAAGGTAATTCTGTGTTTTCATTCTTAATATTCAAGCTAATGGTTTTTTCAGTCCCATTATAAATAACGCGTGTTCTATCAAGTGCAATAGCAGCCAGAGCCTGCCCGCATAGCACCGCAGATAACGTGATTGTTGTAGTAAAAAATGCAATTTTTTTAATATTCATAAGTACCAACTATTTATAAAATCAAGCAACTTGGGTTACTCTGTATAATCTGTGCTGTAAGCAATATCCGGTGGTTTTAATAACCAACGCTGACTCGGCGCTACGCCCTGTTTAATCGGCGCAGGCTTGTAAACTGGAGCTGACTGCCCAACAGGAACGGCTTTTGCTGGCATATACCCAGGTTCAACACTTGGGCTGTTTGTACACGGTAATAACAGTGAGTTAAATTCAGCCGTGGTAATATTTTCTGGAACCTGAATTTTGCATTGCACACTTCCATCCCAATACACATCTAAAACTTCATTTGGGTTGATACCTGAGATATACACAGACCCATTATCAGTTACGATACCGAGCTCTCTATTCTTCTCATTTCTCACGGTGGCACCGAATGGCGGATAACTTCCATCTGCCAATGCCAATCTCACCATGGTTTTAATACCCGATAACACTTCAAACTCGCGGTAACCTACAGCCCCTTCAGTCAGCGTAATTGGCTGAGATGTCCGGATGGCTTCTACGTTGTCAGGCAATTGAGTCACATCAATGGATGTACTGGTACGATAGTAATCACTGATATCAGCAACTACCGCTTTACCAAAAATATTGGTTTCAGTGGTCGGCCCAAAACCTTGAATAGGCACATTTTTCACCCCCTCAGTTCCCACCATCACACGGCTTCCACCTGGGGTATTAATGCGGTGCAATGCAGCACCATGCCCTGTGACTGTAGCACCACCTTGTAAAGAAAATGCAGCTGAGGTAGTATCGCCATTGATATAGCTGGTACTTGCAGTAAGTGTTGCTAAATCAGCGTAACGTGTATAGAAACCATCAATAGTTCCACGGCCTCGGTTACTCACCCCAGTACCCACACGATAGTTCGTCTTATCATCAATGGAATCAAAATAACTGACGGTGTGTGAGTTACCATCTCTTGTCACCATATTGTTGTAGCTAATTGACGCTCTATCTGCCCAAGGCAAAGAAAGATTCATATATAGCCCGTCGTCATTATTTCTATTATCAAATTTGTTACGGAATGCCGTTAAACTTAAGTTGATATTTTTAAAACGGCCAATATCAAAATATTTCGCAATAGAAAGGTTATAACGTTTTGCCGCTGGTTTATTCCAATAGGTTTCGTGGTTATAGTTCAGATACGCTGTCAGATCTGCACTGGTGAAATACTTATTAAATGTAATCGTATACAGCTCTTTACTATTATCGAATTCCACACCTCTATAACGACGATCGAGGTACTGGTTCATACTCATAAAGTCACGTTCAGAGAATCGGTATCCTGCGAAAGTGACTTGGCTATCATAGTCTTCAAAACGTTTTGAATAACTTAAGCGATACGATGCCCCTGTATAGATTTTGTTATCTGTTTTCAGTTTCGCGCGTGACTCGGTGACATCGAATGAAATTGCACCAAAGGCGAGTAAATCTCGACCAACACCGAGTGATAACGCGTTATAGTCACCTGCTGCTATTGCACCGCCGAATAATGACCAACCGTTGGAGACCCCCCAGCTAAATTCCCCCGTAACAAACCCTTGCCCTTCTGTTTCATGTTCCATATTATTCGGTCGGCCACCTGCAATCTTAAACAGAACTGAGCCTGGACGAGTTAAATAAGGAATGGAGGCGGTATTCATTTGGAATTCTTGTACCGAGCCATCCTGCTCTTCGACGCGTACATCTAATTTACCGCTAACCGCATCACTTAAATCTTGAATACGAAAAGGCCCCGGAGCAACTTGTGTTTCATAAATAACACGTCCTTGCTGAGTCACGATCACTTTTGCATTGGTTCTTGCAACGCCAGTCACCTCCGGTGCATAGCCACGTAGGTTTGGTGGTAGCATTCTTTCGTCAGAGATCAGGCTGGCCCCCATATAACGGAATGAGTCAAATAGTCCTGAACGTAAAAATTGCTCACCCATCGTGAGCTTTGCATTTAGCTCTTTTACTGCTCTATAGGCATAATATTGGCTCCAATCCCATTTACGGTCGGTCGATTGCCCATTAGTGCGATTATAACTTGCTTGCCAATCTGCCCTAAAACGCCACGCACCAAGGTTAAAGCCAGTTGTACCGTTACCAGTAACTGACTGGGTATTGGCTGAATCCGCAGGCCTTGTTAAGTTAGCATTCAAGTTATAGTCAAAAATTAGGGCGGGTACACCTTCATCCCAACGAGATGGCGGATCCCAGTTATCAGAAGTAAATTCGATATAAGCCTGAGGTACAGTAATTGTGACTGTTTCTTTGGCTAAAGAACCGCTTACTGTCATTCCAGGGATCGTTTCTGGAATTAAACATTGGCCGTTTTTAGCAAACTCAACCTTTTTCTTCCATTCATCGCGCAAAGCAATATGTTCAACAACATCTGGCGTTAAACAAGGCTCCGTCATACTTGGATCATTAGGATCCTCGATATATTCAATATCAAAAATGTCAGCTAAGTCGCGATTATTTAAATTAATTTTAAATGGATATTTCCCTGGCATAACATAGCCCGCACGAGAGAACTCGTTTAAGGAAATATTTTTTTTATCCTGAAGATCTAAAACATCTGTATTAAACTCAATACTATCATTATTTGCATTAGCTAAATTTATATGAGCAATAGCAAGAAACACCATGGTAGCAACAGGCGTTAAAAAATAACTTACTGAGTTATTAAATACTTTATTTTTACTTTTTAATTGCAGAGCCATAATAGTCCCTTAGTAATAACTCAGTAATAATCCATTTTAAAACGGATAGTTGTCTGATAATTCCCTGGTTTTAAACGTTTATTATTAGATACTACCCGCACCTTATAATGCAGAGTTGTATTGCCTGCGCTAATGGGTAAATCAGGCATTGCTCTACCAGGTATAGCTACATTTCCAGCTGTATCAGAAATTTTTACTGACAATCCATTTGCATGCCCAAAAACATCGAAGTTACGGCCATCTGTTGGACCATCGAATGTAATATTGAAAGTTTGCCAATTAGGAGTTCCAGGAGTTACCGGTGTTAAAACACAATTGATAAGGCGTATAGAGAAATCACTTGTAGGACTTTCTCTGTCGTGAATTATCTGGCTAACCGGTACAGTCGTTATGTTAACTGATTGATCTCGGCTATCTGCATCTATTGCACAAGGGCTCTCAATGATTGAACCGCCCATGGTAACAGTTCCTTTGAACTGACTTTGTGCCCGAGAATTTTGATTTTGCGCACTAACTATCGGGGCAAATATCATTCCTGAAAGCACCATGACAATGATGCCAAAGTGATTCATAGCGACTCCATTTCAACTTAATAACCAATTTCAATGCATTAAAATTAGTGCCCATACATCCTTGTACGGGCTATACCAATTACTGGTAGCTCAGAGCAAATGTTGCAATTGCATCAAATTCACCTGGTACAGCTGGTTTGTTTGCTGCATCATCATCGCCTTGCAAATAAGCTTGGAAACGCAATGTGTTCGCACCAGTTAATAAAGTTTGAGATGGTGATTTAGCACCTAAAGCAATTTTAGTTCCGTTGTAATCAGTGATCACGATACCCGCGTTTTTCGCAGTACCAGCAATAGCTAAACCATCAGTTACCGAAGTACTTGGAATACCAGTAAATGTAGTTTGAACAGTTTTCAGAGTTGTGATGTCACACTGCTCTAATTGGATATTGAAGTCACGAGCAATACTTTTACCGCCACCGTTTAATGCAGACGTCGCGATAGCACCCATTTGTACTTCAAATGCTTGAGAACCTGGTGGAATTGAGCAAGGAGCATCAATAATTGAACCTTTGAAAGTGACTTGACCGCCACCTTGGTTTGCAGAAGCAGAACCAGCAACTACTGCCAGACCTAAACCTAATACTAAAGCAAGTTTATTTAATTTCATTTTATACATTTCCATTAGATAAAAAAGACGACACAAATTAAAATAATGAGTTATTATCAATCTGATTATTTTAATTTTTTCTTAAAATATATTCGATTAGTAAATATTAAGGATTGACACTAATAACTATTCCTATTTATCAAACTCCATTAATAAATAAAATAATTAAACAATGCATCAATGCGGTGCCATTATTATATCTCATTCTAGTTATGTCAAATCTGAAGATTAATTAACTACTCACATTGTAAGTTAGTGATATATATATATAATCCAGAGAATACTCTATTTTAAATACTCCATTACTGGATAAACGAGTGATGTACATCTAATTAAATCGACCTTTTTTTAATAAAAAACCACAAAATAAACCCAATCATTACTAATAAAGTTTTTTATACTCATAAAACGGGTTCTTATTAGTGAAAAAAAATGAGGTGGAAGATAATAATAAAACTAGAATTAGATAAAATCATTAAAACGAAAAGTTTACTGAAAAATAATTAATCAGAAACATCTCAAAAAAAACAATTAAATATTTTCATAATGTTTCTCAATTCACTGATTGTTACATTTAAGCCAAAAAGAAAAATAAAAATAAAACAATAAATATCATATAGATACATTAAATTTTTGTGTTTTTTATATGAATGACACCTAGAAAACAATAATATAATAAAACATTTTTTTAAATTGAAATGAAAATAGAAACAATTAAGAACAAACGAATTAAATAAGTATCTACTAGAAAAAAATTTCATTGCAAAATATTTCAAATGGTAATAAAAAGTAATTTTCAATAAATCTATAATTATATAAATCTTATCTTTAAGCCTCAAAAAACCAAAAAATTAGCTTCTATAATCACAATCAGGTTATTTTTTAAGATTAACTAACTAAATTAATATACGTTGGATAAAGTCAGTTTCTAGAAAACCCACCATGAATAAACAGAACACCTTAAGTTATTCTCGATAATTACATCACTGACCTAATGGTGATAGTTAAAATATAGAGGCTATACATTTAAGTAAAAATACCAATAAAAAATATTGGAATTAAAATATGATTAAATTAGACGTTATTGAGCAAAATAGAAGATAGATTGATCTCTAGCAGATTAAAAACAATCTGTGCTAGCTTAGTTTGATGTTAATACGTTTTTGTTTTCCTGATAGGCTACTCATTGGGTGGTCATGTGATGTAGGTAAAAAGCCTTATCATGCTCGAAGCACTTGCGAATCGGCAAATAACCGCTAACTAATCAGGATGTGAGATAAGAAGTTAAAAATTTACTGCCATTTCGTCGCATCAGAGTTTGAGGCGATTCCCAACAAGGATGACATTTCTTCGATTACGCTATGAGAACTGCTCCTCAATAGTGTTATTGGATTAGTTTTTCAGCTGTAAAGCAACATACAACAATACCTTACTTTCAATCGTTAATAGATCTAATTTTGTTATCTCAGATATCCTTTTTAAACGATAATCTAATGTATTTCTATGAATAAACAACTCGTTAGCTGTTTCACGAGATAATAAATTATTTTTAAACCAGACTGTTAATGTTTTAATTAGCACACCATTAGAATCTTCATGTAATAATGTATTCAATGGTTTTAATAGTTCTTCTGAAGACCATTTAAAATTTAAACCGTATAATAAAACCGGTAGCATAATATCTTGGTAACAGTAAATTTTTAACTGAGGTTTCTTAGCTTTCCCTACTTGCATGGTAATTTTAGCCGTCTCATATGATTTTTTAATCGATTCCTCTGCGGGCTCTAAAAAAAAATTACCTAATGATATTTTCACTTGTAATTTAAATAACTTCTGAATGTCTGATTCTAATTTTATAATTTTCTTTTTTGCATTATCAATATCCCATCGATTGAACTTATTTAGCGCAGGAGTTAAACAAACAATTTCCGTCAAAGATTGAATAGCGACTAAGTTATCAGGATTCTTATATTCAATTAGCTTTTTAATTTCTTGCAATTCACTAAATGCACTATTCACACCTAATTGGCCACTATCTAATTCAATAATTATAGCAACTCGTGGAATAGAAAAATTAATATTAAGCTTTTTAGACCATTCAGTTATATTATCGGGAATTGTTCCATTTTCGATATAAGTTAGAATAATTTCTTCTTTAAAACGATCGTTTAAATTCAAATGGTTATAAATCTCTGCCTGCTCTAGCATCATTACGGCTGTCATTGAAACCAACTCCCCAAATTGTTTAATTTGGGTTGGTTCTCCTGTTAATCCTATTACACCTATAATTTTACTATTCAAATAAAGAGGTAAATTAACACCTGGTTTAACCCCATGTAAATGATTTGCAGTGGCGTCATCAATAACAACCGTTCGCTTTTGCTTTATTGCAAGCAAAGCGCCTTCATGAAATTCTCCTAATCTATTACTATCTCCACTTCCTATAATACATCCAGTTTCATCCATAACATTAATATTGCAATCAATAATCTTCATGGTTCTATCAACGATTTCTTGCGCTAATTTGGAGGTAAGACAATAATCATACATATTTCAACCTCTTTTACTGGTGCTGTAAAATAGAAACAAGATTTTAAACTATAAGTTTTAATAATGTTTATTATTAATTTAATTGGTTCCAGTATTCAATATTCATTGAAAAAATCAAGAAAAATAAATTCAATTCAAAATAAAGCAAACAAAGCTAAATTTTCAAATTATTACTTCAATTCTTGTTGTCAATTTTAATATTCAACGTATTCGCTATATTTTTAGTACAATTAAATAAATTACTTTCAGCGTTATTCAGTGCTTCTTTTAGTGAACTGATTTTATGCAAAATACTAAACGCTGAATCAATACCATATTGTTGTAAATGACTGAGGTCATCACCAAGGCTTCCAACAATGGCAATAACGGGTATTTTATGTTTTCTAGCTAACTGAGCGACGCCGAAAGGCACTTTGCCATTCAAACTTTGGCTATCTAATCGCCCTTCCCCTGTAATGACTAAACTCGCCCCTACCATATGTGATTCAAGGTTCAAGGTTTGTGCAATAATATCAAAGCCAGGCTTAAGTTCCGCTTTTAGGAAAGCAAGTAAAGCTGCTCCCATCCCTCCTGCTGCACCGGCTCCTGCAATATAATGAACCTCAACATGCAAATCTCGCTTAATGATATCTGCGAAATGTTCTAAATTTTTGTCTAACATTTCAATATGTTCATTTGTCGCACCCTTTTGGGGGCCAAATATTACAGATGCACCATTTTTACCAATCAATGGGTTCGAAACATCGCAAGCAATACTAAATTGACAAGCTTTTATCCTAGGGTCTATTGTACTGACATCAATACACGCTAAGTCGGCAAGTGCTTGTCCTCCTAATTTAATTTGTTGCCCATGTGAATCTAATAATTTGGCCCCAAGTGCTTGCAACATTCCTGCTCCGCCATCATTAGTTGCACTCCCGCCTATACCAATAATAATCTGCTTTACCCCAGTATCTAGGCAGGCTTTTATCAATTCTCCTGTTCCATATGATGTCGTAAGTAACGGGTTTCTTAATTCAACAGGGACTAGCTCTAGCCCACTTGCCGCAGCCATTTCTATAAATGCTTGCTGCTTATTTTGAGATAAACCATAGAATGCTTGAACACTCGTGCCTAAAGGACCAATAACATCAAGGTGATAGATTTCGCCATGGGTAGCCTCAACCATCGTCACAACAGTGCCTTCACCTCCATCCGCAATAGGACACTTTACATAAGTTGCATGTGGAAATACCTCTTTGAACCCGTTCTCAATAACCGTTGCGACTTTCAATGCAGATAAACTCTCTTTAAATGAGTCAGGTGCAATGACTATTTTCATAAAAATAATCCTTTAGAAATTTTTATTATCAATAAGTTAAAAATTCAGGTGGGTATTGCCCCACCTGATACGACTTTTTATTATTTCGGTTCATCAAGTAACAGGATCATAATTAAGCCAATCACCGCACAGATACCAAAGTAAGAGAAAACAGCATCAAACTTACCAGTCATATCTAACAATAGCCCTGCCATCATAGGTGAAACGAAGCCACCTAAGTTTCCTCCACTATTCACAACAGATATCGCAATTGGGTAGTTATTATTATCAGCAACTCCCATTGGATAAGCAGTAAATGCAGGCCAGCCAATATTCAAGAATAAACCAACCGAGAAAAGGGCAAGCGCAACTGCAGTCGTACTTTCAGGAACATTCAACATCACTAACATCATGGCAATCGTCGCTACCGCGGTAAATAGCATCGTAGGTTTACGACGACGACCAAAAACTTTATCAGAAATCCAGCCACCAAAAATCGAACCGATAAACCCACCAACAAATGGCATTGATGCAACAAAGCCCATCTTCATAAATGAAAAGCCTTTTTCATTCACCAGATAAGAAGGTATCCAGGTTAATATTCCATATAAAATACTGACCATCATGAAATAAGAAATGGTATTACACCAAATATTTTTAGATTTAAATATTTGGGAAGCTGAACTTAATGGCGTGACTGATTTAACACGAATAAATTTATCTAGCGTATTAAATTTAGGACTCAGAACAATATTGCCTTCTATTTTCTTTTCTGCAATTTCTGAATTATCGGCACGAATATAATCTAATTCACTTTGTGAAACAAAGCGACTTTCCTCTGGTTTTGTTCTAACAAATAAATACCAAATAATAGCGAGAAAAATACCGGGAATAGCAAACAGAATAAAGACCCAGCGCCATCCATAAGTTAATGCAATCCAAACGACTAATGGTGGAACAATAATCGGAGCAAACATCGTTGAAGCAATATAAACCCCAGTGGCAGTTGCTTTTTCTTTTGCTGGAAACCAGTTATTAATTGTCGACGTTAACCCGACAGGAGTTGGCGCTTCTGCCATACCTAGGCCGAGACGCAACCACTTAATTGCAAAGGCAGATTGGGCTAAGCCAATAAACCAAGTCATGGCGGAGAAACCGAGAATGGATAATGACACCATTCCTCTGATCCCACGTTTTGCCATCCAAAAGCCCGCGGGTATTTGGCATAAAGCATAACCGAGGAAAAACATACTCGCGAGAGATCCCGCTTCTAAATTAGTTAATTTAAACTCATCAGTAATAAAAGGTAGAACCGCACCAATATTACTTCTGTCTGCATAATTTACAGCATAGACGATAAAAATCAGGGCTAATACCACCCAACGATAATTCGTCTTTGGCTTAATCGGATTTGAATTTATCATTATTTTCGCTCCAGAGCAGTTTATTATTTAATACACGTTTTATTACCTGCTTTTTTAAGAATGAAACGATCCCTGCTAATTCATTAAAATTAACATTTAGGAACGTTATTTAATTTAAACTTACTTCAAATAATTTTATTTACTCGACAAGCTATGCATTGTTTCTTTTAATAAAGGATACAGCCCATTGTAAATATTAAACTGCTTGTCATAAGTATCTTGTGTTTTTTTATCTTGATTTGGTGTGAATGTGATATCTTCTGTTTTTATAATCGGTAAATCAGGGTCATTAATGCCACAGAAAAAACCAGCTCCTGTCGCACCAACCATTGCGGCGCCAAAAGCCGCTGCGTCTGCTGTTTGGGCAATATTATATTCAACCTGAAGAATATCCGCTTTAATTTGAGTCCATAATGTATTACGTGATCCACCTCCTACGCTGAGTAATTCATCTAATATCACTCCCCATTTTTCATTAGCAATATTCAAGATCTGTTTTAGACCATATGCTGTACCTTCAAATGCCGCCCTGACCATATCATCGCGAGTATGATTTAGACGTAAGCCTATCCATGCTCCCGATGCATTAACATCCCAAATAGGGCTACGTTCTCCAGCTAAATAAGGCAGATAAATTAAGCCATTGGCACCAGGTACTGATGATTTTGAAAATATTTCCAACTGTTCATGGTCATTAACTTCCGGCCAAATAGCCTGATTTAACCAACTGAATGTTCCCCCTGTTGTCGACATCGCACCATGGGCCAACCATTGATTGGGGACGATGTGGTACCGGTTCATAAAACGAGGATCAAAATTTGGCTCTTCTAAGCAAAACGTAATGACTCCCGATGTTCCTGTTGATTCAAAAGCCGTTTCAGGGTCAAGTAACCCAACCGCGAATGCTGCAGCGGCGGTATCTGCCGACCCTAAAATAATTGGCGTATTTTCTTTTAATCCCGTTTCTTGAGCGGCTTCTTTACTCACTTTACCAACCACAGAGGTGCATTGGTAAATCGGCGGCAAAATATCGTGATTAAACTTCCAATACCTTAATAATTCTTTTGACCACTTAGGAGCTTTCGCCAAAACCACTGCGCCAGAATACGCAGCTTGGGTCGGGTCAATAGCGGCTTTTTGGCTCCCTAACTTTAAAGATAAAAAACTATTAAGTAGCACGACTTTATGAACTTTTTGCATTAATTCCGGCTGTTGTTCTTGTAGCCATCCTAACGTTCCTACCCAACATGCAGACGGACTTGGGCTATTACAAGAAAGCGCCCGAACATGCGTTATATTTTCCCCGAGTGTTTGCTGTATGAAGCCTTCGGAACGCCCATCGAGGTAAGTAATCCCATTTGCGACAGGTTTATTATGTTTATCCAATAAAACCAGCGTTGGGCAAGCAACAGAGAAACTCACAGATACGATATTCTTTACTTGAGAAGTCACTTCTTTAACTGCATCTGCGGTCTTTCTCCAAAAATCATTTAAGTCAATTTCATGATTTTTGGGAGATTTGGAAATAATATTGGTATCACGTGAAGCCTTTGCCAATAATTCTCCATGGAAATTAAACGCACAAACTTTCACACTACTGCTACCTGCATCAATTCCCAAATAGACACTGTCCATCATGCTGCCTCCAACGCCTGCTTTTAATTGTTATGTATAATAATTTTAATCGCGTCACCTTTTTGAGCGGTTGCCATGGCCTCGTTGATCTCATCTAAAACAAATCGGTGAGTCACTAATTTCTCAATATCAATTAAGCCAGAAGAAATCAGTGTCAAAGCTTGTTGGTATCCTTCCCGGCTTAACGCACTGGCTCCCGTAAGAATAAGCTCGTTGTAGTGAATAATATTGACATCAATTTGCGCCATATCATCTTTTGAAAAACCAGCGAACAAGTTAACACGCCCGCCTTTTCTAGCGAGTTCCAACGCAGGATTAACTAATCCAGGGATGCCAATGGCAATAATCACAACATCTGCCCCCACACCTTCCGTCAAGCCTTTTACGACATCCAGTAAGTTTTCTTGCTGGCTATTAACGACGCGTGTTGCACCGCAATTTAACGCAGCCTGTTGGCGCTGTTCATTGAGTTCACTCACAATAATATTTGTCGCACCTGAGAAACGCGCAAGTTGCACGTGCATTAACCCGATAGGCCCCGCACCAATAATGACCACCGTATCACCAAGCTCAATACCCACATTTTTTTGTCCATTGATACAGCAAGCTAACGGCTCAGCTAATGCTGCGGCTTCAAAAGACATCCCTTGCGGTATCTTAAAGACGTTACCCGATGACAAAGCAACCTCTGGTATTCGAACATATTCCGCAAAAGCACCGTCAAACTCATATCCGATAGCTTGGCGATTTAAACAGACATTTTCTTTACCAATTCGGCAATAAACGCAAGAACGGCATGGTACTACAGGATCAACAGCGATTGCGTCACCGACTTTTAGGTCAGTCACATTTTCACCGACTTCGACAATTTCCCCTGAAAATTCATGTCCTATTACAGAAGGGTAACGCACACCTTTAGTTTTTTTACCGGAAATAATCCGTCCGTCAGTTCCACAAATCGCGGCTGCTTTGACTTTAATAACCACATCGCCTTTACCAACTTGTGGATATTTAACGTCTGCCACTCTAAGTTCATTAGGCGCATACAATACCGCTGCTTTCATTTTTTCCTCCCCCATGCATAACAGCTATGAACGTTAGTTATTTGCCACCAGCTTGCTTATATTCCGCGATAGCTTGGTCAACCGAACAATCATCATTAATTAATGCATTCAGAGCCTTAATGACTGCTGTTGGGTTTTCGTGCTGCCATACGAAGCGCCCGTATGTCACACCACCAACACCAATATCTAATGCTTTACGTGTATTTGTTAGGAAGCTAACAAGATCACTCCCCATATCACCGCCAGCTAAAGCAACCATTGCTGGGCAGCTATCAACGACTGATTTAAATGTCTCAGGGGAACCTGACCAAAGTGTTTTGATGATATCGACACCTAGCTCAGCGCCTGCGCGAACACAGTAAGCGAGATTTTTCGCATCAAAACTATCTTCAATCATTGGACCTTTTGGATAAATATGCGCGACTAAAGGCAGTCCCGCGGAAGCAGCGGCTTTTGATACTTGACCTAAAAATGTCAATTGCTGTGCTTGTTCAGGTCCTCCCATAATACAACCAACTGAAATTGCATCTGCTCCTAAACGAATCGCTTCTTCAACGTCAGCAACGGGTGTGTCATAAGCTTCATGGTAAGGTATGGAATAACTTGTCGCTTTCATGATGATAGAAACATCGGAAGCAACATACGGAGGATAAACCTTTTCAATAATACCTTTATGCATCGTAATGGCATCAGGTGCACCCGCAACAACCTGTTTCATGACAGATTTAATATCACCAATTCCCGGTAATACACCACGTGTAATCGGATGATCCATAGTAATCGCAAGAAGGCGGCCAGATTTTTTATTTAATAATCTTTTTAAACGAATTTCTTTTCCTAAAAACATATTAATGACCTCTTTAAATCAATGAGTGAATTAATTAACTAAATTTTGAGGATGGCCAGATAAAAAGGCTTCGATATTGTCCATCATCATGTCTGATAAGGTTTGTATGGCTTCAAAACTAGCCCATGAAATATGAGGGGTAAGAATAAAATTTGATAACTGAGTTAATTTCATCATATAGCTTTCTTTTTCGGGTGGTTCTGAAATGCAAACATCAAACCCTGCACCTAATATTTTATTATTTATTAGAGCGCCATATAATGCTTCTTCATTAACGATCCCACCTCGTGCTGTATTAATTAAAATACAAGACGGTTTCATCTGTTCGAATTCTGAAAAGCTAATTAAATCCTTGGTGGATTTGAGTAATGGACAATGAATAGAAATAATATCACTTTTCGCAATAACATCCTCAAATGGTGTATATAGTGGGCCCATATTATTCGTGCCTTTGTATGTGGAAAATAACACCTTCATACCAAAAGCTTTTGCGATATCAGCAACTGCCTTACCTAAGACACCATCACCAATAATACCAAGCGTCGACCCAGCTAAATTATTAATTTTATAATCAAAATAACAAAACTGGCCTGATTCTTGCCAACGACCATTTCGTACTGATTGTGCATAGGCTAATAAGCTACGACGTAAGGCTAAAATCAAGGTAAACGTATGCTCAGGCACTGTATTTATTGCATAATTTCTGATGTTAGAAACTAATATATTACGCTCATTACAAGCACCAATATCAATCACATCCGTTCCTGTTGCAGCGACAGAAATGAATTTGAGTTGCTTTGCAGATTCAATAATTTTTTTAGTGATTTTTACTTTATTGGTAATAATAATGTTTGCATTTTTCACTCGTTCAATAATTTCATCTTCCGATGTTTTCCCATATAGTTCTAAACTATATTCTTTATTTATTTTCTTAATATTTATTCCTTCAGGGAAAGTGTCATGATCGAGAAACACGATTTTAACTGTCATTTTTATTACCACCCAATTAATCAACAAAATGAATGTCAATTAGACTTTTTGATTTAATAAAATTATATAATTCGCTTATCAGGAAGGCATTGTAAGAATGACTAGTTTTTAACGTGAAAAATTGAATATAATTGTGCAAATGCACAATTTGTTATGAATTCGATCACAAGAATGTGATGAATAAAAAAATCGGCCACTTAAAACAAGTGACCGATATAAAATAAAGTGAGTTAATAATACAACATTAGAAAAAGGTCGGCATTTCCTCTATAACATCATATTTATCATCAACAAGATAAATCACTTTCCATTTATCAAATGTAATACAGGGGTGAGATGTCCCAAATATTAGTATATCGCCAACTTGGAAATCACAATTTTCATCAAAAGATAAAATGGCATGTTGGTCCATTAAACCGACTGTTTTTGCACTATTAGTTTGAAAACAGACTGGCTTACCCTCTCGATATTGCATTAGAGGCTGAGGCAAACCTGCATCAAAGGCGACATCCCTTTTACCAAAATTAACAATCGCTCGTCCTTTCTCAGGCACAGACTGAATTAATGCCACGATTTCCATCGCTGGCATTAAATCGCCATCTAACTGGCAGGCCACACTGTCCCGCATTTTCAATGCGTTCTGGGCTTCATCATAAATACCGTGGTCATGTGTAATATAGCATCCAGGGCGGATCACAAACCGAATAGGTTTAGAAAGATGAAACTCTGCCATCTTTTTACTGACAAGATCATACCAAACTGAACCTGCCCCAGTTATTAATAACTCCCCTGAATAGCGTGCAAATACACCTAAGTTATCCAGTTTTTGACTGGTGGTTAACACTCGCTGTAAAAATTGCTGTATCTCTTCAATATCCTTTTGGGCATCATCGCTATGAATAACGCCTTCGTAGAATTCAATGCCAGCAATCATTAAAGAAGGAAGTTTGGTTAACTCATTTGCCAATGTGATGGCTTCTTCTTCACTTCGACATCCACAGCGTCCACCATTAACCCCTAACTCAATCAGAACATTTATGGTTAAATCTAATGATGAAAAAATGGCAGCCAGCTGTTTTGCATGAATCACATTATCAACACAACAATAAATATTGGCTTGATTTAATTGCACTAGTTCCGCAAGTAATCGAATATTGGTTTTACCCACGACTTGATTAGCAATAATGATATTCTTAACACCTGACTCCACTGCCACCTTGGCTTGATAAGCTGTTCCTACACTTAGCCCCCATGCACCTTGAGCAATTTGTCGTTTAAAAATGGCAGGCGTCATGGTGGTCTTACCGTGTGGAGACAACGAAACATTCGCCACATTCGAATAATGCTGCATCCATGCAATGTTATTCTCCAATTCATTACGCTTTACTACCACCGCTGGTAAACACACATCCTCATGTAGGACATTCACCGAAATACCATCCTGATTTAATATGGCTGACTTATGAACTACGCCCGCCAATGCATTCAGTTTCGTCATTCTCTTCCCTCAACTTGCTGGTTGCTGACTTTTGGCTGTGTTTTCTCTTTCGTGAGTAATGTTTTCTAGTACTTCTTCACGACTGAGTTTATTCTTTGGTGTTATCAATGTCACAACAACCGCACAGACCAAACTGATGACTAATGCAGGGATTACTGGGTTGCCTAATTTTGCAGACCATTCTGGCGTCAAAATGATCGCTAATGATGTTGAACTCCCCGCAACCAATGCAGCAATACAACCTTGCCAGTTAAAACGATGCCAAAATTTACCCAATAACACGGTCACACACAGGCCTGACATAATCATTGAAATCATTTTTGTAATGTAGCCGATAATGTCATTTGAAGTTAATGCAAAGACAAGTGCTAACAAGATGACGCCAAGTAAGAAGATACGGGATAAATTGATCGCTTTCTCAGGTGGTGGCATCTTACCAGTTACCATCGTATAGATATCACGTAGGATAATAGAAACACCCGCGATAGCATCTGAGCTACCTGATGACATATTGGCAGACATACCTGCAATCAATACCACCATTGCTAATACGTGCGGTAAAGCGTTAGTTGCATATAAGAAAGCAAAGCTGCTGTTTTCTAAATTCGGTTCCATCACATGAGTTGCCATGCCGATAATCGCTGGTAGGAACGAAAAGCCCATATACAGTAAACCTGTAATAATAAAGGACTGACGGATAGCTTTAGTGGATGCCGCTGAATAAATACGTTGGCGATATGACGGTGTCGCTAACACACCAATACCAATGACCACAGCCAATGATATCGCAGGTAAAATGCCTAATTTACCAATACCAAATAAAGTAAAGGCGTCAGGGTCTGTGCTCTTAACAACAACATCCCAACCACCGACATAACTTACCGAAGCAACCGCTAGAATGATAAATCCGAGGAATAAAACAATTGATTGCAGTGTATCAATCCATGAAACCGCTTTATAGCCACCAATCCCCACGTAAAAAACAAAGCCAACCGCGATAATGATCTTCGCAACAGTAATATCAATATCTGCCGCCCATGCTAGATATAAGCCGCCTCCAAGAATATGAGCGCCGAGCCAGCCTATCGATGCCAAGAATATTAATAGCGCAACCAAGTTTTTCACTAAACGGCTGCCGCCTGTGTAATAGCAGATCTCTTCACTCATGGTCATAAAGCGATAATTTCTTACTGGTGCAAATAGCCAAGCCGTTAGTAAGATCCCCGTCGCTCCACCAATCCCATACAACATTCCCGCCCAGCCATTGGAATAGCCAAAACTGACTGCACCGATACTCGAGCCCGTTCCCACCATCGTCCCGACGGTTGAACCGAGAGTGAGTAGCATCGGGAGCTTTCTTCCACCAAGAATGAAATCTTCACCCGTTTTTTGATGCCTTGTGACATACCAACCCACAAACATCATCACAAATGCATATAACAAAAACCACATTAAGAAATTATTATGTTCCATAGTAGCCTCTCATCGCCTTAGCAATTAAGATTTGAATTTGCTGTTGAAGCAGGTAATATCCACTTCAACCATACAATCGACGACAAGGTCAGCGACAAAGCACACCCGTGCAGGTGGATTATCTGCAAAGAATTGCTGAAATACTTTATTAAAAGATTGGAAATAGCGCGCATCACTTAATACCACTTTCATATGCACAATATCTTGCGTCGCAAATCCCGCATCTTTCATAATGTTTAAACAATTCTCGATAGCCAATTTAGATTGAGCGATAATTCCGCCATCAATCACTTCCCCGTCAATCATGGGTGTTTGCCCTGAAACATACAGCCATCCGTCAGCTAACACGGCCTTAGCAAAAGGCAAAGATTGCCCGCCAGTACCTTTTGAGCCTTCAATTCCGAATCTTTTAATCATTTTTATCTCTCTTTTATTTATTTCTTTCTAAGAATTTACCTGCTCTATTCCCTGTCATTTCTTTTTTGGTATAGGTCAGAACACCATTAACAAACACATATTCAATACCATCCGCTTTTTGTTTTGGGTCTTGGAACGTGGCTGTTTCATTAATTTTTTTAGGGTCAAATACAACGATATCTGCAAAATAATTTTCTTGGATAAGGCCTCTATCCTTTAAAGAAAAACGTTGTGCTGACATGCCTGTCATTTTGTAAATCGCGGTGGTCATTGGGAAAAGCTGCTCATCACGGCTATAGTGGCTAATAACTCGTGGGAAAGTTCCCCAAAGGCGTGGATGTGGATTAGGGTCACGTGGTAAGCCATCAGAACCCACCATACTGCTTGGATGCTGTAACACACGACGAACATCATCTTCGTGCATTTGGAAATAAATCGCTCCCGCAGGAACAATTTTTTCAGCAACTTGGAAAACATCGCTACTCCACATAGCGGCTATTTCTTTTAATGTCTTACCCGCAACGTCAGGGAATGGTGTCGACCAAGTTATTAGGATGTCATAGTCTTCAGTAACTTGTGTGATATCTAAGTTTGATGAACCCGCACGATATGGGTAACAATCACAATTGATATCCTGCATGGCTTGGTATTTTTCAATGAGGGCAAGCGTTTCTTTTGTACGTCCCCAGTTTTTTGCACCAGCGCACTTATGGTGGGAAATTTGCACAGGAACTTTTGCATGACGGCCGATATGGAAGGCTTCATGCATCGCATCAATGATACCGTCATATTCAGTTCGCATATGAGTGGTATAAATTCCCTGATGCTCTGCTAATAATTCAGCCAACTCACAAATTTCTTCAGTCGAAGAATTAATTGCGTTACCGTAAGATAAACCAGTGCTTAATCCTAAAGCCCCTTCATCTAACGCACAGGCCAATACTTGCTTCATATGAGCGATATTGTCTTGTGTCGCTGGTTTTAATAAGTCTGTCACACAATTATTTCTTAAGGTTGTATGCCCTATTAACGTCGCAACATTAACGGTTGGCATCACATTATTAATTTTTTGTTTATAACTGGCTAAATCAGAAAATTGAAATTCGTTTAACTCACCTAATAAATTAATTGGGTCAGGAACTTCATCCTTTAATGTTGCACACGCTGCACTGATACCACAATTACCAACAATAATTGTCGTTACACCTTGTGATGTTTTTTCAATATATTCAGGCTTATCAATCACAATTAAATCGTCATGAGTATGCACATCAATAAATCCAGGTGATAAAATCAAGCCTGAGCAGTCAATTATTTTTTCAGTATCTTCACTTATATTTTTTGATATTTTAATAATCCGTTCATCTTTAACTGCAATATCACTGACAAACTCGCTTTTACCACTACCATCTATTACAGTGGCATTTTTAAAAACATAATCGTATTTCATTTTAATATCTCTTTAGGATTAATTAGTTTGATTTTTAAATGCGATATATGCAGATATAAATGCTTTCGCTTTTTCTCTGGTTTTCTCTGGTGTTTGGCCTATTTGGTAAAGATCATTTCCCAGTCCTGCACCATGGCAGCCAATACCTAGGTATTCATGCAGATTATTCGGAGTGATGCCTCCTACCGCATAAATAGCAATATTTTTTGGGAGCACTGACATCAGCGATTTCACATAATTAACCCCAAAAGGCGCTGTAGGGAAAATTTTTAAATTAACAGCACCGGCGTCAATCGCGGTAAAAGCTTCTGTTGCTGTTGCACAACCTGGAAATATTTCCATCTTATTTTCAAGAGCAGTAGTGATCACAGAAACGTTAATATTGGGAGTGACAATAATTTTAGCGTTCATTATTGCCAACTTTTCAACATTGCTTTTATTGAGCACAGTACCGGCACCAATTTTCAATTTATCTCCATAGTTTTCAATCGCTAATGGAATACTTTTTTCCCACTCGGGAGAGTTAAGAGGAATTTCTATATAATTAAAACCTTCATCTGCAAGGATAGCGATATGTTCTAAAACTTCGTCAGGTTTTATTCCCCGTAATATTGCAATAAGCGGTATTTCATTTTTAGAATTCATAACAATCACCTAATAAAAAACCATTAATAGTATTTATTTGCATTGCGTTTCTTTTAATATTGAAATTGCACCCAATCCAGAAAAAGGCTGTTCCTTTTTATCGTCTAATAGGTGTATTTCCCCAGTGAAGTAACTATCATTTTTAATTAACTCTTTAAGTGCATCCGCTAAAATAGGTTTTCCACTAATAACAATTTTTATATCGCTAGTAATATTAAGAGCTTGGCTATGTTTTATTGCGAGTAAATCTGACGCCAAAATAGCTCCCAATAAAAAACTTGAGCGTTGGTCAAGTGTCGCTTCCGTGAAAAGGTCTAGTAGCCTCACCGAAAAACAACTTCTCGCAATCCCTACTTGCAGACTAAGTTCAGCACCTCTGCGTAAATATTCTTTATCTAAATATTGAACAAACTGGTGTTCTAAAGAACTGGCTAAGATAGTCTGGTGCGTTAATGTATCGAAAATTTCCCCAGCCATCGTTGTTGCCAATGCAACCACATTATTTTTTTCATCAAGACGTACAAACTTAGAATGTGACCCAGGTAAAATGACTAAGGCAGGGCCAAGATCCGGTTGCTGTGTTAGAATGCCAAAAACTTCAACTTCTTCACCACGCATTACATCTATACTTTCAATTGAATCAAACGTCATATTTGCCACGTTATTTTTAACGCCTGGTATAAAAATAATCGGTTTTTCACTGATCTCTTTGATAACACAAGGCATTGTGGCTTTAGCAAGTTGCTGCATTGAAACGGGGGTCACTTGGTGAGGTAAGTGACACAGCCCAATTTCGGATGTAATCATACCTGATGCAACGAGCTGATAATTTTCTCTTTCTTCGGCACTCACCCCTGACAACAGCTTATCTAGTACTGTTTTTATCGATTGAATTAACAGCGTTTTATCGCCATTTTTTGCACAATCCCTAATACCAACTTCAACACTTTGTTCACGAACAACCGCGTTATTTTTCCATGCTCTAACTCGGGTATTCGTTGTCCCTGTATCAATGGTCACTATCAACATGTTTATCCCTTTAAAATAACGGAACATCGTTCCTTTTTTTAATAACATACATTAAAAATTAGGAATGTCGTTCCGATTTTGTAAGAATAACGACAGCGATCACAATCAAAAAGTCAAACTCAATGAAGATCAATACATTACGTACTGCATGTTTTTTCAGAGAAAAAGGTAACATCGAGGTAAAAATGGAACGGCGTTTAAAAAATGAGTACAATGAGAGGGCTTAGCGTGAGTGAGGAACCTACGATGACGAAAGAAAGTCAAGCAAACTCGTCGAGTATCGACAGAGTACTGACCATACTTGAAGAGATTAGTAACCATTCTGACGGAATTTCTTTGGCCGAATTGGTCAAAAATACGGAGATTCCAAAAACCACGGCTTTTCGCGTATTAGAAACACTAAAAGAGCGTCAATATGTCAGCTTAGACCATCTTACAGAACGCTATAACCTTGACTTAAAAAGCCTCGAATTAGGCATTAAAGGCTTAATGAATGTTAATTTAGTTGAAGTTTCAATCCCTTATTTAAAAACGTTGTCGAGTTCAACGTTTGAAACTTGCTTTTTAGGAGTTTATAACAGTGGCCATGTGGTCTACCTCTATAAAAGTGAAGGAACGCTATCCATTCAAACCTCCGCAAAACTGGGTGCTCGACTACCCGCTTATTGTACTGGTATAGGGAAAGCTTTATTAGCCTTCCAGCCGTTAGAAGAAATTGATGCTGTACTAGATAAACCATTAACCAAATACACTGAAAAAACAGTTATCGATCGCATGAAACTGTATGAAGTTTTGGCTGATATTCGTTTAAAAGGCTTTTCTTTAGATGATGAAGAAAATGAAGAAGGGCTCACCTGTGTGGCAAGGCCGATATTTAATTATACCGGTAATATTATCGGCGCGATTAGTGTCGCTGGGCCGACTCACAGAATGGTTTCCAAAATAGACCGTGTTAATGAAGAACTTGCCCACGTTTGCTTACTGATTTCCCGCCGCCTTGGCTATATTGAGCCAACCAACACTAAATAAAACAAAAAACCCCATCTCCTATGAGATGGGGCGCCAAAATAGCAATATTTGTTGTTTACACAAGAACAAGTTGTGCAAAAGCAATGTACTGGCCCACCTCCTTGTGGAACCCAAACCTAATGGCGATTTCTCACCAATTGATACCGACGAGTCAGGTATTCGATAGGTGCACTCCAAATGTGCACTAAACGGCAGAATGGGAAGAGTAAAAATATCGTCATCCCCAACACAATATGCAGTTTAAAAACAATGCCAACCCCTTCAAGGTAATTGGATGCCCCCCAATGGAATGTCACAATAGACTGTGCCCATCCCACTAATTTCAACATTTCGCTACCATCCATATGTTGTGCTGAGAATGGAATGGTAAGTAACCCTAAGCAAACTTGCACCACCAGCAAGGTTAAGATCATGATGTCACCAAAGGATGAAGTTGCTCTCACTCGTGGGTTTGTCAGGCGGCGCTTCAATAGCATCGCGCCACCAATTAACATCATCACACCTGCTGATCCCCCACCTATCATCGCCATTAACTGCTTAATGTGCATTGGCAGAAAAGATTCATACATCCAATGAGGCGTTAACATACCTAAAAAGTGCCCGACAAAAATCCCAATAATCCCCAAATGGAATAAGTTTGATGCCAAACGCATGTTCTTTTTATCCAACATTTGGCTGGAACCCGCTCGCCACGTGTATTGCCCGTAATCGTAACGTAACCAACTACCGACAATAAATACCGTCCCAGCGATATAGGGGTAAATATCGAAGAAAAATTGATTGATAAAATTCATTTTTGAACTCCTACATGGCAGCCCACACTGAGATCCAAATACTGTGGTACCACCGCATTGGCGAAGCGATGTTGATGCGCTGCAACTTCGCTACCACATGTTTTTTCATCGGCAAAAAATTTCACTTGCTCCTCTTCCCAAACTGCATCTAGCGCCTCTGGGGTATCATCCCGTACTTCGGTTGCGACTTGTTTGCTTAATTGCTCCGCAGCAATGTCGCTATGGGAAAGCTCAAGTAAAAAATCAAATAAAACAGAGAAACGGCTTTCTCGCTGTTTCAACCTTTCCCCTAACAGCGCTAAAATTGGCGCAATATCCTGTAGCCCCTCGATAGTTTCATCGGTCGGTAATGCCGTGAGGTATTCCAAATAAATGGGCAAATGATCGGGTAATTCACGGCAATCAATTTGCAAACCCTGTTGCTGATATTGAGCCATTAAATCAACCATCGCTTGCCCTCGGTCTCGGGATTCGCCATGTACATGCTCAAATAGCAATAATGATGTCGCGCGCCCTCTATCAAACAGTTCACAATATTGCGCCTGCATATCAAGTAAGTCTTCGTTGAGATACTCACGCACAAACACCATCAGTTGAACAGCCCGTGTGACAGGCAGCTCATCAGCCTGTTCTAGCGCTTCAATGAGCTCATCACGATGTAACCAAAGCGCTTCCGAAGGGTATTCCAATAACCGAGAAATCACTTTTAGTGTCATCATAGTGCTTTCTCCTGATTATTTTTTGGTGTGATATCAATGGCGTCAATGCGCCTGCTATTAAATAAATTCGCTTTGCTATCGCTGCCGTGGCAACCATCACCAAAACTAAAGCCACAAGCTTTCGCTTCAGGGAATGCTTCACGCGCCAATTCTCGATGACTGGATGGAATGACAAAACGGTCTTCATAGTTAGCAATGGCTAAATAGCGGTACATTTCTTGTGCCTGAGCTTGTGTTAAGCCGACTTGCTCTAATGCACTGGTATCACATTGGTTTTCCACGGTTTCTGCCCGTTTGAAATGGCGCATCGCTAACATACGTTTTAACGCCAATAACACCGGTTCGGTATCCCCTGCGGTTAACAAATTCGCAAGGTATTGCACTGGAATGCGTAAACTTTCGACATCCGGCAATACACCTTTATTAGCTAATAGCCCTGAATCCGCCACTGACTGGATCGGTGACAAAGGTGGTACATACCACACCATTGGTAACGTGCGGTATTCAGGGTGTAATGGCAGAGCTAAGCGCCATTCCATCGCCATTTTGTACACTGGAGATTTCTGTGCCGCATCGATCACACTTAATGGGATCCCTTGTTTTTGCGCTTCTTCAATCACTTTTGGATCATGGGGATCAAGGAAAACATCAAGTTGGCTCTGGTAAAGGTCGGTTTCCTTTTCGACACTGGCAGCCGACTCAATTTTATCGGCGTCATACAGCAATACCCCTAAATAGCGGATACGACCAACACAGGTTTCAGAGCAAACCGTTGGCATACCTGACTCAATACGTGGGTAACAGAAAATACATTTTTCTGATTTACCGCTTTTCCAATTGAAATAGATTTTTTTATACGGGCAACCAGTTAAGCACATACGCCAGCCACGGCATTTGTCTTGGTCAATCAAAACAATACCGTCTTCTGAGCGCTTATAAATTGCACCACTTGGGCAGGTCGCGACGCAAGCTGGGTTTAAACAATGTTCACACAGGCGTGGCAAATACATCATGAACGTATTTTCAAACTGCCCATACATCTCTTTTTGAATATGTTCAAAGTTTTTATCTTGGGCTCGTTTGGCGAATTCACCGCCTAAATCATCTTCCCAGTTTGGTCCCATTTTCACGTTACTCATTCGCTCACCAGTAATTAATGAACGAGGGCGTGCTGTCGGTACGTGCTTATCTTCTTTAGCATTTTTTAAATGGCCGTAGTCATAATTAAACGGCTCATAATAATCATCCAAAGCAGGTACATCTGGGTTAGCGAAGATTTTTGATAAAACGCCAACTTTGTTCCCCATACGTGGAACCAATTTACCCTTAATGGTGCGGATCCAGCCTCCTTTCCATTTTTCTTGGTCTTCCCAATTATGGGGGTAACCAATACCTGGTTTGGTTTCGACGTTATTAAACCATGCGTATTCTACCCCTTCGCGGCTAGTCCACACGTTTTTACAGGTCACTGAGCAAGTGTGACAACCAATACATTTATCAAGGTTTAGCACCATGCCGACTTGAGAACGAATTTTCATTATGCTTTCTCCTTTCCGCTCAAGGTCTGCTGGTAGGCATCACCTTCACCATCCAGCCAGTCAACCTGTTTCATTTTGCGAACAACCACAAATTCATCACGATTAGAACCTACGGTTCCGTAATAATTGAAGCTATAGGCAAGGTGCGCATAGCCACCGATCATATGCGTAGGTTTCGGGCAAACACGCGTGACCGAATTATGAATTCCGCCACGTTGAGCCGTAATTTCAGAGCCTGGTAAGTTGATCAGCCGTTCTTGGGCGTGATACATCATGATCATGCCATCAGGAATACGTTGGCTAACGATCGCTTTAGCGGTTAATGCACCATTACTGTTAAAAGCTTCAACCCAATCGTTATCTTCAACACCCAGTTCGCGGGCATCTTCTTCGCTCAGCCAAACAACTGGACCACCGCGACCTAACGTCAACATTAATAAGTTGTCACTGTAAGTAGAGTGGATCCCCCATTTTTGGTGCGGTGTTAAAAAGTTCAGTGCTTTTTCTGGGAACCCATTGGATTTTTTCCCCATAAGTGGCTGAGCCGCTCGAGTGTCAATTGGTGGGCGATACACCACAAGGCTTTCCCCAAAGGCGCGCATCCATTCGTGATCTTGATACAATTGCTGACGACCACTGAGCGTCCGCCATGGGATCATTTCATGCACGTTGGTGTAACAGGCATTGTAAGAAACATGTTCATCTTCCAGCCCTGACCATGTAGGGCTTGAGATAATTTTACGCGGCTGCGCAACAATATCGCGAAAACGGATTTTTTCGTCTTCTTTATAACGAGCAAGATGAGTATGGTCGCGGCCCGTTACTTTGCTTAACGCATCCCATGCTTTTACTGCCACTTGCCCATTGGTTTCAGGTGCAAGTGTTAAAATGACTTCCGCGGCATCAATTGCCGTTTCAATTTTTGGCCGCCCAGCATTGGTACCATCAGGCTGGGTTTTATTGAGTTTTTTCAAGAAATCAATTTCATCTTGTGTATTCCAATTGATCCCTTTACCACCATTACCCAATTTATCCATCAATGGGCCAAGAGAGGTAAAACGTGCATAAGTATTTGGGTAGTCACGCTCAACACAGATAATATGCGGCGCTGTTTTCCCTGGAATAAGCTCGCATTGCCCTTTTTTCCAATCTCTAACATCAAAAGGCTGTGCCATCTCGGCTGCACTATCATGTTGAATCGGCAGCGTCACCACATCCGTTTCTTTGCCTAAGTGCCCAACGCTGACCTCAGAAAATGCTTTGGCAATCCCCTTATAAATTTCCCAATCGCTTTTGGATTCCCAAGCTGGGTCGACTGCAGCTGATAATGGGTGAATAAATGGATGCATATCCGAGGTATTCATATCGTCTTTTTCATACCAAGTAGCAGTCGGTAAAATAACGTCCGAGAACAGGCAGGTGCTCGACATTCTGAAGTCGAGAGTCACCACTAAGTCAACTTTCCCTTCTGCCGCTTTATCTTGCCATTCCACTTCTTCTGGTTTGACGCCGCCTTGTTGACCTAAGTCTTTGCCTTGAATACCATTTTCAGTTCCTAATAAGTATTTCAGTAAGTATTCATGGCCTTTCCCTGCGGAACCCAATAAATTTGAACGCCAAATAAACAGATTTCGTGGGAAATTTTGAGGGTCATCAGGTTGCTCTGAAGCAAAGCGAATATTCCCTTCTTTCAACTGCTTAACAGTATAGTCAGTGGGTGACATCCCTTCACTTTGAGCATTCTTCGCAATATTTAATGGGTTGACATTTAATTGTGGTGCTGACGGCAGCCACCCCATGCGTTCTGCACGTACATTCATATCAACCAAACTGCCGCTAAAGGCTTGCTTATCGGCTAGAGGCGATAACAACTCTTCTGTTGCGACTGTTTCATAACGCCATTGGCTTGAATGGTTATAAAAGAAAGATGTGCTATTCATATGGCGAGGTGGGCGCTGCCAGTCCAAACCAAAGGCTAAAGGTAACCAACCCGTTTGTGGCCGTAATTTCTCTTGCCCAACATAATGAGACCAGCCGCCGCCGCTTTGCCCAACGCAACCACAGAAAATCAACATATTGATAATCGCACGATAGGTCATATCCATGTGATACCAGTGGTTAATCCCTGCGCCAACAATCACCATAGAACGGCCATGGGTTTTCTCTGCGGTATCGGCAAACTCACGCGCTATGCGAATAATATTTTGGCGGCTAACCCCAGTGACTTTTTCCGCCCACGCAGGTGAATACGCTTTCATATCATCGTAATCAACCGCACAGTTTTCATCACCAAAACCACGGTCAATACCGTAGTTCGCTAGCATTAAATCATAAACACTAGTAACCAATGATTCGCTACCATCAGCTAACTGAATACGTTTAGTGGGCAGTTTATGTAATAAAACATCTTTAAGTTCAACATGCTGGAAGTGCTCACTTTCTAATCCACCAAAGTAAGGAAAACCAACATCGACAAATTCATCATGGCTATCTGCCAAGCTGAGTTTCATTTTAATGTTATGTGCATCTTGTCCAGCACGCGGTTCTAAATTCCATTTTTGGCCACCATCCCAACGGAATCCCATTGAACCTTGTGGAGCACATAATTCACCTGTCTCTTCATCAATCGCAATAGTTTTCCATTCGGCATTTTTTTCTTCGCCTAATGAATTATGTAAATCAGATGCCCGTAGCATGCGGCCTGCGGCATAAGAACCATCTTCACGCTTATCTAGCATGACAAGCATCGGCATATCGGTATAAGTGCGCACATATTCACGGAAGTATTCCGCTTCACGTTTTACATGGAATTCATTGAGGATCACATGCCCCATCGCCATTGCCATGGCGCTATCCGTTCCTTGTTTCGGGTTCAACCAATGGTCACATAATTTGGCAATTTCCGCGTAGTCTGGCGTCACCGCGACCGTTTTCGTCCCTTTATAACGCACTTCTGCAAAAAAGTGTGCGTCTGGCGTACGCGTTTGCGGTACGTTAGAACCCCAAGCAATAATATAAGACGAGTTGTACCAATCCGCTGATTCAGGTACGTCAGTTTGTTCGCCCCACGTCATGGGTGACGCAGGTGGCAAGTCACAATACCAGTCATAAAAACTTAAGCATGAGCCACCAATTAACGATAAATAGCGAGCACCCGAGGCGTAGGAAACCATCGACATCGCGGGAATTGGTGAAAAGCCAACAATGCGGTCAGGACCAAATTCTTTAATCGTCGCGACGTTCGCTGCCGCAATCAGTTCATTCACCTCCTGCCAGCTTGAGCGAACAAAACCACCACGACCACGAGCTTGTTTATAGCTTTGTGCCTTCTGTGGGTCATTGATAATAGATAGCCACGCTGCAACAGGGTCTTGCTGCTCCGCTTTTGCTTCACGCCATAGTTTAAGTAAGCGCTTACGCATCATTGGGTATTTAACACGGTTTGCGCTATATAAATACCAAGAGTAACTCGCACCACGAGGGCATCCTCTCGGCTCATGATCAGGTAAATCTGGGCGAGTTCGTGGGTAATCCGTCTGTTGAGTTTCCCAAGTCACTAACCCATTTTTGACATAAATCTTCCAGCTACAAGAGCCCGTACAATTGACACCATGGGTGGAACGCACGACTTTGTCATGCTGCCAGCGGCTACGATAACCATCTTCCCAATCACGGTTTACATTTAACTCTTGCCCGTGATCACCTGAAAAGGTTTCGCCCAACTGCTTAAAATACCGAAATCTATCTAAAAACTTGCTCATCGGATTGCCTCCAAAGAGACGGCGACCGGCGCCGTACATTGCTAAAATTGATTTTTATGACTTGTTATTATTTGTGTTTACGGCCGTATACCAGCCATGTGATAAACACACAGGAAAGATAAAATATAAAAAATACTTTCATTGCATCTGCCGGTGAACCCGTCAGTGTTAATGATGTACCGAACGCTTTTGGAATAAAGAAGCCACCTATTGCACCAATAGCAGAGATAAACCCTAAAGCTGCAGCACTTTCTGTTACCGCCTCTTTTTGGGCTTCTTGCTCTGAAGCTCCTCTTAAGATGGCTTTGTCCATGGTTAATTTACGAAAAACAACAGCAATCATTTGGAAGGTTGAGCCACTGCCTAGCCCTGCCGTTAAAAACAGCACCATAAATACGCCATAAAACGCCCCGAAAGAGCCTCCTTGACCGTTTTCTGGTAACGTAAAAAACAGCAAGCCGGAGAAAACAGCCATGACCACAAAGTTCAGTAATGTGACTTTCACACCACCAAAACGGTCAGATAACATGCCACCGACTGGGCGAGCTAACGCACCGAGGAAAGGGCCAAAAAAGGCAAACTTCAAGATAATGACGTCTGGAAACTGGGTTTTCGATAACATCGCGAAACCAGCAGAAAAACCGATAAACGAGCCGAATGTCGCCAGATATAACAGGCTTAATACCCATAGATGGCCACGTTTCAAAACAGGTAATTGTGCTTTAAGAGATGCCTTATTAGCCGCTAAGTCATTCATGCCAAACCAAGCCATTACCGTAAAAAGCAGTAGAAATGGCACCCAAATCCAAGCAGCATTTTCTAACCACAACGTTGAGCCATCAGGCTGAGCCGCTCCAGTCCCACCAACGAAAGTAAATACACCAACACCAACGATAAAAGGCGCCACTAATTGCATGACACTGACCCCTAAATTTCCTAGCCCACCATTCAGGCCAAGTGCACCGCCTTGGCGAGCTTTAGGGAAAAAGAAGCTGATATTGGCCATGCTGGATGCAAAGTTAGCGCCGGCAAAACCACAAAGTAGGGAAATAATGACAAAGACTTGATAAGGCGTGGCAGGGTTTTGAATCGCATAACCTAGCCAAATACATGGGATCACTAAAAACAGCGTACTAATAGCAGTCCAACGGCGCCCACCAAAAATAGGAATAACGAATGAATAAGGGACTCTTAATAAAGCACCTGAAACGGAAGGTAATGCGGTTAATAAAAATAATTGGTCTGTCGTAAAATTAAAACCCACTTTATTTAAATTAACCGCAACTGCACTAAATAACATCCATACGCAAAATGCGAGCAATAAACATGGAATAGAAATCCATAAATTACGATTGGCAATACGCTGCCCTGTTTGCTGCCAAAACCGAGTATCTTCAGGACGCCAATCCTGTATAACACCATTATTTGACTGTGCAGCTACACTATTAACATTATCTCGTTGAGACATAAATCACCCCGATAAATACAATTTCTGCTCGCAGTGTGTGGCGAATAGACCACCGTGAAGCTGATCTAAATCAAGAGAGATTTAAATGAAATATGCGTGATTTTTCTCGTTAACCACCAGAGGAGTATTAGGAGTACAAAACAATAATTGATTGAATTAAAACAAAAAAACTCATTGCCAGGTAATTTTATTTGTTGAAATTTAAAGCGAATAATTCAATGGGATATTAAGGAGTAATACCGAAGTGGCATATTCAATTTTATATAATAGAGAAACAATATCTACGTTATCAAAAATAATAAATAAACGTATAGAGTAGAAAGGATCATTTATGTCTATTGCTTATCACCGATTTTCAATCATTAACCAAGTTATTGGTTTAATGCTATTGATTGCCGTACTCGGTATTATTGGCATGACAATTTCAAATAGTATGATTATTAGTGTGCAAGGAAATGCACATGCAATAAATAAATCAGGCTCATTGCGGATGCAAAGTTATCATTTACTTTCATTAGTACCACTCAACCAATATTCTGACGTATATGTTAGTGAGCTTGAAAAAAATTTATTAAGCAATGAACTAACACAAGTTGTCGATATAGAAGATTTAAATCCGCAATTTGCTGAGCTTTATCAATATTGGGTTACAGAATTAAAACCTGCTCTTAACCATGCAGTTTCTCCTAATGATGCACGTCTCGCGGTCGTTACCTTTGTTAATAAACTCGATGCATTAGTTCGTAATATTGATGAAAAAACAGAACGAAAAATAACCTATGTAGCAATCACTCAAATGGTATTTATTGGCCTCGTTTCATTGCTACTTATTTTTGCTATCTGCCATTTTAGAAAGAAAATTTATACACCTTGGCTTAAGTTACTTCATATGGTGAACGCGATTAGTCACCAAGACTTTAGTCAGCGCTTTCCTGTAGGCAAAAAACAAGATGAGCTAAATTCACTGGGCCATACGTTAAATCAAATGTCGGATGAGCTCGCACAGAGTTACCATCAATTAGAATCTCGAGTTATCGAAAAAACCGCCGATCTGCAAAAGAAAAATAAAGTATTACTCTATTTATACCAATCTAATCGAACCCTACATGCCATTGGGCCACTATCAATAAGGTTAGAAAAAGTGTTATTTGAGCTTAAAAGCTTAATCCCACTGCAAAATATTAGATTGAGGCTATACGAAGAAAACAATGATGCCTGCTTTCATGAAATTCATTGTCCAGAAAACGAGGAGCACTCTCTCAAGTCACCCAAGATGGCTGAACACCTTAAAGTAATATCATGGGAGATTTCTGATAATTTACAGCGTTATGGCATGATTTTAGCTGAAATGGATATAAATCAGCCATTATCTGAAGAACAAAATAATTTAGTGCTGATGCTAGTTAAACAAATCGCTGGAATGCTAGCGATGGAGCACCAATTAGAGCAACAACAGCAGTTACTGATTATGGATGAACGATCGGCGATTGCGAGAGAATTGCATGATTCCATCGCACAATCATTATCTTGCCTCAAAATGCAAATTAGTTATCTGCAAATGCAACCTAAAACATTGCCAACTAAGCACCAAGAACTATTAAACGAAATGCGCAATGAAATAAATTCCGCTTATAGTCAATTACGTGAGCTTTTAACAACCTTCAGACTAAAATTAACTGAACCAGGCCTATTCCCTGCCTTAGAAAGCACAATCCAAGAATTCAGTCAGCGCCTTGGTTTTCAAATTGGATTAAATTACCAAATTCCAGCCAAAAGCCTCTCTCCACATCAATCTATTCATATTATCCAGATAATCCGAGAAGCTTTAAGCAATATTCTCAAACATGCTAATGCGAACTGGTCACAAGTCTCATTAATCGAAAATAACGGATTAATCACCATGACAATAGAAGATAATGGGGAAGGTATTCAGCCTCAGCCAACAAAAAATAACCATTATGGATTGATTATTATGAGAGAAAGAGCGCTAAGCCTAAATGGGAAATATCAAATTTCCCCAAGAGTTCAGGGTGGCACTATTGTTAATGTCGTATTTCCACTGACTGTGGCTTAATTAAATTGGAGTAACTCACTAATGAAAAATGAAAATAAACTGACTGGGCAATCTACCATTTTACTGATTGATGACCACCCGATGCTACGTAATGGTGTTAAACAATTAATTAGTTTAGAACCCACATTAAAGGTAATTGGTGAAGCAGACGATGGAATAACGGGTATTAAAATTGCGGAAGAACAAGACCCAGATTTAATCCTATTAGATCTCAATATGCCTAGTATGAATGGCTTTGAAGTACTCGATAATTTACGTAACCGCGAACTTTCGGGCCGTATTATCTTATTTACGGTGTCCAATTATGGCGAAGACTTAATTAATGCGTTAAAACGAGGTGCTGATGGCTATTTACTCAAAGACATGGAGCCTGAAAAATTAATTATTGCATTAAAAGAAGCCGCAAGTGGTAAAATGGTCGTTAGCCCAACGCTCGCTTCCATTTTAGCTGAATCTTTAAGAGATAACCGAGCCCCTACAGAGCATAATCTATCAGCACTAACCCCAAGAGAAACCCATATCTTAGATTTAATCTCACAGGGGCTATCAAATAAGATGATTGCGAATAAATTACAAATCACAGAGAGCACCGTCAAAGTCCATGTCAAACACTTACTAAAGAAACTTAATTTAAAATCGCGCGTTGAAGCCGCTATTTGGGTTTTACAACAAAAGTAATGATACGGCTCCTTAACTTAATGCATCGAGCCATGGCTGTTGTTTTGGGTAACGTCGACGGTAGCCATGCATCGCAACAGATAACTGAATGAGATCCGTAAACCTTGTCGGGTCCAAACTGGTTTGCTTTTTAATTTGTTGTAACCGATAACTTAATGTATTTCTGTGAATGCCTAATTGCTGCGCGGTGCTACCTATTTCACCATTTTGCGATAAAAACAGCTCAAGGGTTTCAAGCAAAATATCGCCCGAATCATGCAACAATATTTTATGGCAAATATCTAAAAAGAAATTAAATAGATAGCTATTTTCCAATTCATTAAAGAGGCATAAAGATGCCATTTCTTTAAATAAAAAGACTTGTTTATCGGGAACCGTTAGCCGTCCAACTTCAATAACTGAACGTGCAAAATGTACTGCATCCCTCACATGTTCTTGCGTATCTGCCTGAACACCAACACCAATATAATATTGGCTAAGCTGGCTATCTAGAATGAAATGAAGATTAGAAATAAACGATTCATTTTGATAATGCGTTGATGGGAATAGCATCAAAATTTCGCGGCTATTGAGTAATAACACATTACTTTTTTCCATAGCTGATAATTCAGTAATGATTGTATCGAGTATTTCAGGGCGGTACTGAATAGCTTCAATATTAATAATCACAGGAATAGTCGGTAAAGTGAACGCAAAACCGGAATTATGCAATTTTAGTAATGCACTGCGCCCCTGTGCTGGCGTTGTGCTTTCTATAAACTGGACAAATAGCATGTCACGCAAACGATGCTGCCAGTTAATACTACGCCGCTCAATTTCTTGTTGAATTAGCAGCTCAGCCGTCAGTATAGCGAGCTCGGCATAACGCTGGATCACAACAGGGTCACCACTCACGCCAATCACTAATTCCACTTTATCAGCCACAACAATCGGATGGTTTATCCCCGGCGCCACATTCGAATAAGCTCGTGCTTCATTTTCATTATAGATGGTGATCCGTTTGCCGCAGCGGATCACTTCCACTGCGGCTTCATGGGTTTCACCAATACGCTTTTTTTCACCTGAAGCGATAATCACGCCCTGACTATTAATCACATTGACGTTGTGATGGATAATTCCCATTGCACGCGTGACAATATCATTGGCTAGTTTTTCAGTCAGTAGCATATTACCGCCTCACTTTAGGGTTTTATTTGCGTATTCGGATTTGCGAGTACGGTACGCAGCAAATTTTCTGCTGTATCTGCCAAATAACGTTCACCATTTGTCATGGCTTGCTCAAGGGAAACTGGCCCCGGACAAAGCGACCACATTGCGGTAATGCCATGTTGGAATAAGATACGGCTATCTTCACTATACCCCCCACAAAGCGCAATGACAGGCACACCATAATGACTGGCCATACGAGCCACTCCCACAGGAGCCTTACCATTCGCACTTTGACTGTCAAGCCGCCCCTCTCCTACAATGACTAAATCCGCTTGTTGAATATAAGATTTTGCGCCAAGGAGTCCCAAAACGAGATCGATTCCTTTTTCGAGCTTTGCCGAAACAAACCAACGAAGCCCCGCACCTAATCCACCCGCTGCACCACTGCCAGCCTCCAGTGAAACATCTTTTCCCGTTATTGCTGACATTAATTTCACATAGTGAGCCATCCCAATTTCAAGCTGGTCAAGTGTGGCTTGGTCGGCCCCCTTTTGGGGACCATAAACATAAGTCGCACCATTTTTGCCTAATAAAGGGTTTTCAACATCGCAAGAGACATTAAATTCAACCTTAGCGGCTCGCGAGTCAAATTTATCAAAATCAATCTTTGCAATATTAATGAGGTCTTTTCCGCAAATTGGCGTCTCAATAAGCTGAGAATTTTTATCGTAAAACTGAGCACCCAATGCTTGAGCAAACCCTGCACCACCATCATTAGTTGCACTTCCTCCTATCCCGATAACAATACGAGAACAACCCATATCGAGTGCATGCTTGACCATTTCACCCAAGCCATAAGTTGAGGCATTTTCAACTCGACGATGCTCACGTTGAACGAGTTCCAGCCCACAACATTGCGCCATTTCGATAAAAGCGGTTTTTCCCTCCAATACTAATAACCCTGCATCAACCTTACTACCATAAGGCCCAGTACAGCTAAAAATGTAAGGTGTTACACCAGAAAGCGCGGGGCTATTCTCCAGTGACTCCAACAAACCTTCTCCGCCATCAGATATGGGTAATAACGTCATATCTAACTCAGAGGATACACGCTTGAAACCCTCAGCAACGGCTTGGCATGCTAACCTTGCAGAACAACTTCCTTTAAAGGAATCAAGTGCGATAACAATTTTCATGCAGACTTTCCTATTGTAAATGGCGATGTTGAATTATTTGCTTTCCACTGAAGTCGATACTTGTAATGGCTCAGCTTCGCTCATACCGTTAGTATTCACTCGTGACGCAATAATAGTTCCGATAACTAGCAAACCGACACCAAACCATAATCCAGAAGTGGCTGTTCCTGTATAATCTTCAAAAAAGCCAAGAATGAACGGGCCAAGGAAGCCGCCAAACAGCCCTAAGCAGTTCAATAGTGCCAAACTTCCCGCTAACATGCTGCCACTCATATAAGTCGGAGGAAGCGAGAAAATAATCGATTGAACCACAAAAAACATAAATGCCGTTAAGCAAAAGCCAATTAAACCGACAACTGGGCCACCCAGTGCACCAATCACTAACCCTACGGCCATTACTGCATAACCTGAAATTAAAATACGTGATGAACGACGCGGTGTATTGGCTTTTCTCGCGACAAAAATGCCACCAATTGCGGCTGAAATCCATGGAATCGCTGTTAATAAGCCAATTTGAATAGGTGTTAATTTGCCATATTCACCGATAATAGTCGGTAAAAAATAACTTAAACCATAGACCGAGAACTGGTGAGTAAAATAGATAGCAACAATCATCATAAAGGCTTTATTCTTAAATGCCGCCTTGAGTGAGAATTTACTGTTATTCACACTAATACTGTTTTTGTCTTGATCATGTTTATATTTAATATAATTCCGATCATCTTCATCTAACCATTTTGCATCTTCTGGTTTATTCGGCAACACGAACCACACAACAAATGCTAGGATAACTGCTGGCAAGCCTTCAATAACAAACATCCATTGCCAACCATGGAAGCCTAATAAGCCATCCATACTCAGCAATAAACCACTCAGCGGCGCCCCAATAATATTTGCAAGACAAACCCCAAGTAAAAATAACCCTGTTGCTTTAGCCCGTTCTTCTTGGCTAAACCAATATGTCATATATAGAATAACCCCAGGATATAAGCCCGCTTCAGCCGCTCCCAGTAATAACCGCAAGATATAAAAAGAAGTCGGCCCCGTCACAAACGCCATCGCCGCAGATAATAACCCCCAAGTGATCATGATCCGCGTGATCCAAAAACGCGCGCCTACTTTCTCCATTATCAAATTACTTGGGATCTCAAGAATCGAGTAGGTTAAGAAAAAAAGCCCCGCACCAATACCAAACGCGGTTGCAGATAATCCTAAATCAATCGACATCGCATTTTTTGCCATGCCAATATTTGTTCGGTCAATAAAGCTAATAATGTACGCTAAAATCAACAACGGCATCAGGTTACGGTATATCTTTGCGTTGGTTTTTTTCCCCTGAGCCACATAATCTAACTTTGCATTTGTAGAAAACATAGATAAGATCCTCATGTTGTAGTGAAACAGGTACGGCTCTTGGCAATAAGTGACATACCTGTTGTTTTACTTCAGCAACAGCCCGACGCCCCACGTCGGGCTTTCTGCTTGCAGCTTTTCTTATTCTCTTTCGAACAACATTGATATCCCTTGACCACCACCGATACACATAGTCACTAACCCGGTAGTAACCTGACGGCGTTCCATTTCATACATTAACTTCACAGGTAAAATAGCCCCACTGGCACCCACTGGATGACCCAGAGCAATTGCCCCACCATTCACATTCACTTTAGTGCTATCAAGAGACAAATCATTCATAACTGCAATGGCTTGTGCAGCAAATGCTTCATTTAGCTCAATTAAATCAATGTCTTTTACATCCATTTTGAGCTTTTCCATTAATCGACGGGTTGCTGGCGCGGGTCCAAAGCCCATAATGGCCGCTTCACAACCTGCTACAGCCCAATCAACCACTTTCATTCTTGGCTTCAGACCACGTTTTTCCGCTTCTTCACGACGCATCATCACTAATGCCGCAGCACCATCATTGATACCTGAAGAGTTTGCTGCCGTAATCACGCCATCAGCTTTAAATGCAGGGCGCAATTTTGCTAATTTTTCACGTGGTGTATCACGCGGATGTTCATCGGTATCAAAAATACGTGTACCTTTACGGCCTTCGGGTATTTCTACTGGTAATATTTGGTCAGAAAAATAACCGGCTTGAATCGCTTTTAACGCTTTTTGCTGGCTATCCCATGCAAAATCATCCATTTCTTCACGGGTAATATTGAACTGCTCTGCAACATTTTCTGCCGTCATTCCGTTGTGATAAGGGCCTTCTGGCCAAGTTAGGATGGACGTTAACCCATCTTCCAGTACATCATTTCCCATGCGATAGCCATAGCGCGCTTTGCGTAAGTAGTACGGCAGCATTGTCATATTTTCAGTACCACACGCCACCACAACATCTGATTGGCCGGTCTGCAACAACATCATGCCATCGGCTAACGCTTGTAGCCCTGAACCACATTGGCGGTTAACAGAATAAGCGGTGGTTTCTTTTGGTAACCCTGCTCGCAGTTGGCAAATACGAGCGATAAAACCACTTTCTGCGATTTGCCCAACATTACCCACAATGACTTCATCAACATCTTCGGGAGCAATTCCAGCTCTTTTCACGGCTTCACGGATAACCACCGCCCCGAGGTCATGTTGATGCGTATTTGCAAAACTTCCCCCCATCGTGCCAATTGCCGTTCTCACACCACTCACAATGACAATATCATTCGCTTGTTTCATTATTTCCCCCTATAACACCATTCCGCCGCCAACATTGATTACTTCGCCATTGATATAACGCGCTTTATCAGAGGCTAAAAATGCAACACATTGGCCAACATCGCGCGGATCTCCTGCAAAACCCGCAGGTATCTTGCTGATCATGATGTCCCACACTTTTTCAGGCACACCACGGGTCATATCCGTATCAATAAACCCTGGGCAAATCGCATTGACTGTGACCCCTTTACGGGCTAGTTCACGGCAAGCCGTTTTAGTCAGGCCAATAACCCCGGCTTTGGATGCAGCATAGTTGGCTTGCCCAACATTCCCAAGCCAACTCGCCGATGAAATATTGACAATTCGGCCGCTTTCTTGCTCACGCATTAACTTTGCCGCCTCTTGCATGCAGTTAAATGTCCCTTTCAGATTGATATCAATCACTTTGTCCCAATCATCTTCCGTTAACTTATGCAGCATGCCATCTCGGTTGATCCCCGCATTATTCACCAGTACATCAATCGCCCCAAAATGTGATAACGCTTTAGAAAATAAGGCATTCACCTCTTCACGTTTAGCTATATCGCAAGGAATAAAAATGGCTTGATGACCTTGCTCTTGTAGCTGTTTTGCACTTTCTTCACCTGATGACATGGCTAAATCAGAAATAACGACTTTTGCCCCTTCTTCCGCAAGTACCTGAGCAATCGCAAAACCAATACCTCTTGCAGAACCCGTCACAATAGCGACTTTATCTTTTACTAACATGGATAAATTCCTCTTTAATATTGAAACTATAAATACGAAACCAGTCCAAAAGGCGCTTCTTCAAATAATGAAGAAGACATCACTTTCAAATCAGGAGAAATTTCAGGTACGAAGTCCATATGGGCAAGAATGTCACGCTCTAGGTCAATACCGGGGGCAATTTCAACCAGTACCGGGGTTTTTCCCCCTAAAGTGAACACCGCACGTTCCGTGACAAAATGCATGGTTTGGTTAATATTTCGCGCGACATCCGCATTCCATGAAATTTGCCGTACTTGGTTAACTAACTTTCTAATATCCCCTTCCCGCACAATATTTAATTGCCCATTTTCACAACGAATATCTAACCCTTTTGCTGTGAACGTTGAGCAAAACACTACGTGTCGAGCATTTTGGGTAATATCAATAAACCCACCTGCACCAGGGCAAATATTGCCTAACAACGTCGCATTGACATGGCCACTGGCATCCATTTCCCCTGCGCCCATATAAGTGATATCAACGCCTGCACCGTTGTAGTACAACATTTGGTCTTGGTGACTAATCATCGCTGACAAGTTACGACCTATACCAAAATCAATACCGCCTGCTTGGACGCCCCCCCAAATCCCTGACTCCACGGTGATATCGACGCGCTTGGTTGCATTTTCTTCCTGAATAATTGAGCCAATAACATCGTTTGGAATACCCGTTCCTAAGTTAATCACGCAGTTTTCGTATAGATAACGACATGCAATTCGCCCAATCAATTTGCGAATGTCTAAAGGTAATGGCGTAGTTTGTTGGATAGGCGTGCGAATATCACCGCATAGCGTTGGGTCAAAAAACCAGCTCGAAGACTGGCGATGGTCTTCTTCAGGGTTATCACACACGACAATGTGGTCAATAAAGCTCGCGGGAACAGTGACACGCTTGGGATGTAAAGTCCCTTCTTCAACGCAATATTTCACTTGTGCAATCACTTTGGCACCAAAGCGTTTAGCCGCCAGTACCGCATGCAAGACCTCTAGGGCCATGGCCTCTTCATCGGTGGTGAGGTTGCCTTTACTATCAGCGTGAGTTCCTCTGATCACCACCACATCTAAGGGAATTTCTGGATACCATAACCATTCTTCCCCTTTGAAATTCACTTTTTCAACCAAAGGGGAAAGTACCAACGTTTTAGCGTTCATCCTACCGCCTTCAAGGTCAGGGTCGATAAATGTTCCTAACCCTACTTTGGATAAGCGCCCCGGTAAGCCCGCGGCCATTGCACCATATAAATGCACCATTTGCCCTTGAGGGAGGCAATATGCTTCAACTTGGTTGTCATTAATCATTTGCATCCATCGAGGTGCTAGCCCCCAATGGGAACCAATAATCCGTTTCACCATCCCTTCATGGGCAAAGTGTTGATTCCCTCGAATACGGTTACATTGCCCAGCTGCGTGAACCAGTGTTAATTGATTTGGTGTACCCTCGGATAAAAAGCGTTGCTCAATTGCTGATAAAATAGATTCAGCAGCACTGGTTAATGTCATTCCCACAGTACAAATTGTATCGCCATTATTAATTAATTTAGCGGCATCTTGTTTAGAAATAAATTTATTATTCATGATAAAACCTACCTGAAGGCTAATATTTCATAGCCCCTTTTTGATTAATTAAAAACTAATTTATATTTTAGTTATTTAAAGAGTAATATCGTAATTTCAAATCTTTCTTGCTTATTTTCCCATTCCAAGTTCTAGGGAAATTACGCGTAAACATAATTCTTACTGGAACTTTATACGTTGGCACCCTATCTTTTAACCACTCAATAATTTCTTTACTGGTTAAACACACTTGATTCTCAGGAATAATAAATGCAATGGGTTCTTCACCATAAATTGTGCTTTCAATTGGAATAACAGCGACCTCATTAACTCCTGGATAATTAGAAATTAAATCCTCGACTTCAATAGAATATATTTTTTCACCACCACGGTTAATCATATCTTTAATTCTATCTTGAATATAAAGAAAACCATCATTATCCATATAGCCAATATCCCCTGTGAAAAACCAACCATCATTAAATGATGTGGTATTCGCAGGACTATCCGGCCAATAACGTTGGATAACAACATCCCCCTTAACCCAAATATTACCTGTGCAGTTCGCGGGAAGATTTTCACCTTTATCATTACGTATGGTCACCTGTAACCCAGGGACTGGTGTACCAGAGCTAGACTTCTTATCGCTATAACGAATATCTTCACGAAATACAGTTGCTGGTGAAGAGGTTTCAGTCAAACCATAAATAGAATGAATGGATGTTTTAGCAAATATATAAGAAAGCTCTTTAATCGTACCTTCATTTAAATGCCCTGCACCACAAGCAATCATTTTTAATGAATTAAATCTTTCTAGGTTAATGCTTTTATTTTCTTTTATTTTCTGAATTAACAATATAAATACTGTTGGAGAACCATGTAAAAATGTTATTTTTTCTTTTGCAATTGTTGAAATAATATCTTTTGCATTGAATTTTTTATGAAGATAAATCGTCCCACCAATATGGATAAATAACGCCAAAATAGCAGAGAGGCCAGTAATATGATAAATCGGCACTGCTAAAATTGTTTTATCGTGTTCAGATAACTTTAATGTTTCCTGATAGGCATATACTGCAGACAATATATTTTTATGCGTGATCACCGCACCTTTTGGCGCCCCTGTTGTACCCGAGGTAAATATTATAACAGCAGGGTCTTCTTCATTAACTTGGTTAATAAAATTAATTTCATCAGTGAATATTACATTACGCCACTGAGAAAGACTCATCCCTTTTGCACTGAGCTGTGCTAACCATGGTTGATATGTATCATCCCAAAAAACAGCATCTGCATTAATACAAGACAAATGCTCTTTACCTTCAAACTCTTTCATTTTGGTACTCAAAGGAATTACCTGAATACCCAGACCTACCGCGGCATAAAATAATTGGCAAAACTCAATCGTATTTCCCCAGCCAAGTACAATTCGATCGCCTTTTTTCAACTGCACTGCAGTAGTTAACCAATACATTGTTTTATTTACTTTTTCAAGTAATTGGTGATAACTCCAACTTTGCTCTTCAAATACAATCGCAACAGCGTCTGGCTGCACTTTTGCTCTCTGTAATAAGCTTTGGTAGATGTTTGAATTTGGCGCAAGCATGGACACACTCCGATACACCTGAATATGACTGATATGCTATCAATATATAAAATACACTCCGATAAATTAGTGCCAATCTTCACAAATTATTCACACCCTTTTTTTATTTGAATTAGTGATCTGCACAATTCGCTTGTTAACAAATTTTTAACTTAAGTCTCATTTTAAGCTCTGGTTTTTATTGCAAATGAACATATTTACCTTTTGTTATTATCAAGCCATCCCAAAAAACATATAAATTCCTATGAATAGCTCGGTCATCATTGTGCGTATATACAATTACTCATAAACCCAAAAATAGTTTAGAACTAATAATTAACTCTTTCGTTTATCCCCTATGTGTTCTTGCACTCTGTGCTATTTATCCTACCCACCAAAGCAAATATGATAAAAACAGTGGAGAATTCACGACAGATTGCTACAGTGGGGGGCCTTTATAATTAAAGAATTGATGAGAAAATAATCGCCACCTTTGAAAATGGTTAAGGAGATAACTCATGGCAAACACCCCCTATATTCCCCCGAGAGTCTGGCAATGGGAGCAAGGTAATGGCGGAAAGTTCGCCAATATTAATCGCCCAATTTCTGGTGCAACTCACGAAAAATCTTTACCTATAGGTAAGCACCCACTACAGCTATATTCATTAGGAACTCCCAACGGACAAAAAGTCACTATCATGTTAGAGGAGCTATTAGCCCTTGGCATTAAAGAGGCTGAATACGACGCTTGGTTAATTAATATTGGTGAAGGCGACCAATTTAGTTCGGGTTTTGTTGAAATTAACCCTAACTCAAAAATCCCGGCGTTAGTCGACAGAAGCGGTAAAGAGCCTATCCGAGTATTTGAATCGGGTTCCATTCTGACCTATTTAGCTGAAAAATTTTCTGCTTTTTTACCCACAACTCAACCAGAACGTGCTGAAACCTTATCATGGCTATTCTGGCAAATGGGTTCAGCACCTTTTGCAGGTGGCGGTTTTGGGCATTTTTATGCCTACGCCCCTGAAAAATTTGAATACCCTATTAACCGCTTTGCGATGGAAACTAAACGTCAATTAGATGTATTAGACAAGCGTTTAGCAGAACACAAATATGTCGCAGGCGAGAACTATAGTATTGCAGATATCGCTATCTGGCCATGGTATGGCGCTTTAGTGAAAGGTTGGCTTTATGATGCTGCAGAATTTTTATCTGTCCATGAATATAAAAATGTTATTCGTTGGGCTGATGAAATCTATGCACGCCCAGCGGTACAGCGCGGCCGCCGTGTTAATCGCCTACAAGGTGACCCCGCACAGCAAGTACGCGAACGCCACGATGCGAGTGATATAAGTTAAGTCATAAGTTTATTACCTTTATTAATACTGAGATTGATCGGTTTTAAGTCTCAGTATTCCCCTAAAATCAAACATCCTTGGTTAAGGTCACAACTGCTTAAATAAAATATCCCCATTAAAATTAAAATATCTAAATACAAAAGTAAAAAATCATATTTAGACCGTCTTATTTATACAATTAGCACTAATTCTATTAGTACACCACCAAAATAAACATTCCAAAATGGACAAAAATATCTTAATAAATACAAATTTCGCGACTACTTTAGTGAGAATAATCTTATATTGATATTTTATTTCAAATAAAATTATATTAACAATATGTTATAAAAATAACCATTCAATTAATAATGTTTCTTATTTTTATTTAAGATTCAAGCCATTAAACAAGTCATTATTAGAGTACTACTTATTTAGCTTGTAATTAGATACATATATTGTAATTAATCGATTTTATCGATTTAACATACTGATTATTTATATTTAGAAAATACCCCTATCAAGTGTAGCCTATACTCACAAATTAAACAGCTATCCAAAAATTGAAACTTAAATCGGTATCCTAATAAATGAAGGACTCTATTTTTACTTGCTTAACTGTTTTAGAAAACAAAAAAAACATTACAAACATAGTTGCCAAGAACATTGGTAAAAAAATTAAACTGCTAAGATCAGAATATCGCTTAAGTGGGTCTGATTTAGCCAGAATTATAGGTATATCTCAACAACAATTATCACGTTACGAAAATGGTCTTAGTGACATATCAACATCTAAAATCATGTTGATATCCGTATATTTTAAAGTAGATGTTTGTTATTTCTTTAAAAAAGATTAACTCATTATATTTTTATCTCTCATATTAAGGTAGTGCGAATGAATGATGAAGAAAATGTAAATATAAAATTAGGCTATTTAATAAAAAAATTAAGAAAGAAAAAAGGAATTAGTGGAGCTGAATTAGCAAAAAAACTAAATGTAAGTCAACAACAAGTATCAAGATATGAACGAGGAGCAACAAAACTAAGTTTTGAAAAATTAATCGAATTAACAATTTATCTTGATCTGGATTTATCTAAATTAAAATCAGAAATTGAAAAAAAAGAAGTTTATATATCAATGACTCAAGAGAATTATTTTAATCTTTAATGGCAGATAACACTGTTATTAATTAATAACAATTAACTCTGATTGTTATTAATTAATCTCACTATGAAATTAACATAATGAGATTAACAATAATCATATTTATATATTTAACCGTAAAGGAAAAGATTGATGAAAATTAAAAGTATTGCAATGGCAACTTTATTAGTTTTAGGTGGTGCTTCTGCTGCGAATGCCGCTGACCAAGGCCACGGTAAAGTCACGTTTAAAGGTGCTATTATTGAAGCACCATGTTCAATTGCACCAGAAAGTATTGACCAAACGATTGAATTAGGCCAAATCTCTAATATGGCTTTAGCCGATGGCGGAAAATCATCACCTAAAACATTTGATATCGCACTGCAAAACTGTAACGTTAGCAGCTTAACTAAAGGTGTTCAATTAACCTTTACTGGTGCATCCGCATCATTTGATGAAGATAGTAAAACCTTAGGTATCGTTGGTACAGGTAGTGGTGCTGGAGTTCAAATTACTAGTGGTAATGGCGAAATTGTTACTATTAACACAGCTACACCATTCCAACAAATTCAAGATGGTAGCAATACATTACAATTCTCTGCATATTTAAAAGGTAATGGTGGTGATGTTTCAACTATCACTGCGGGTGAATTCAGTTCTGTAGCAGATTTCACTTTATCATACGAGTAAAATTAGCAACCTTCTAATTTCAACCTAAAAACACACGGATAGGTTTTTAGGTTCATTAAATATAATAATAGAGCGAATATATGCTATATAAATTTTCATGGTTGACATTCATTCTATTATTAGAAACTAGTTTGTCATCATATTGTTCGGCTGAATCATTAATCACAATGAATGGAAGTATTATTGAAACTGCCTGTTCTATTGATATAAACAGCAAAGATCAAACCATTGAAATGGGAAGCTTATCTATATCTCAAATTACTCGAGATGGTCAAAGCAATGCAAGAACTTTTTCAATTAAATTAATTAACTGCGTACTTGAGAGACCTGAATCAAAAAAACCAAACTGGCAATATTTTACAATAACATTTGATGGAGTTCATAATGGTAGTTTGTTTACTACCAATGGGCAAGCTGAAGGGATTGGTATTGAAATTAGCAGTACTAGTGGTGAAGTAGTATATCCAGGAAAGGCAATGTCATCACAAGAATTAACTGATGGCACTCGTAATTTAAATTACAAACTACGAATAAAAAGAAATAATAAATCTTTAAAATCAGGCAATTATTTTGGTCTAATAAAATACAAATTAGATTATGAGTGATATAAAAAACAACTCTATCCACATGAACATTTTTCTAAATAGGAGATACTTTCTCTTATTATAAATGAGTTTGAATAAGGTCAAGTATTATGGCGCATCATAAAATCCATATTAAATTATCATCAGTTAGTCGATTATATATATTAGCTAGCATGATAACTATTATCTGTAATACCGGATTTGCCGCTGCTAACATAGAATTTAATACGGATATTTTAGATATAAATGATCGCGCTAATATTGTTCTAAGCCGTTTCTCTAAAACTGGTTATTTCATGCCAGGGGAATACACTTTTAGCATTCATGTAAACAAAAATATATTATCTGAACAAAGTGTTTTTTATTATAACTCAGATGAAGATATTGATGACAGTAAAGTATGTTTAGATCCAAGCTTAGTTGAGAAATTTGGACTAAAGCCCAAAATAATATCATCGCTGGTCTGGTGGCATAATGACTCCTGTTTAGATTTAAACAGCTTATCTGGAGCAACTACAAAAGCCGATTTATCGACATCAACACTCTATATTAATATTCCTCAAGCCTATTTAGAATATACGGCAGATAATTGGGATCCACCCACTCGTTGGGAAGATGGTATATCGGGTGCTTTATTTGACTACAATCTGAACGCGCAAGTAAATCAACAAATACGTAGTCACCAAAGTACGAGCTATACCACCAATGGTAACGGTGTGGTAGGAATGAATTTAGGTGCATGGAGATTCAGAGCTGATTGGCAATCACGATTTGAGAAGCACCCATCTTCTGAGTCAACCCATTCTTTTGATTGGAATCGTTTTTACATTTTTCGAGATATTAAATCATTAGGTGCCAAACTAACATTCGGTGAATCTTACTTAGCCTCCGATATTTTCGATAGCTTTAGATTCACAGGACTCAGTTTAATTACTGATATTAATATGTTACCACCCAATTTGAGGGGATATGCACCTGAAGTTACTGGGGTGGCAAATAGTAATGCAACCGTCATTATTAGTCAGCAAGGTCGTACTATTTACCAAACTCAAGTCGCTGCTGGCCCTTTTCGCATTCAAGACCTTAATGATGCTTTATCGGGTGAATTAGATGTAAGGGTAGAGGAACAAAATGGTAAAACGCAAACTTTTACAGTGAACACCTCAAGTATTCCCTATCTTACTCGCCCAGGGCAAGTTCGTTATAAATTTGCAGCAGGACGGCCTAGTGATTCCAATCATCGTGTTAATGGTGATAGTTTCGCTAGTGGTGAGTATTCATGGGGGATTAATAATGGTTGGTCCCTATATAGCGGTATGATTGCTTCACAAAAATATCTCTCAACGACTTTGGGAATTGGTCGCGATCTAATGCGGTTTGGGGCTCTTTCATTTGATGTGACAAGAACACATGCAAAAATTAAAGAAATCACTTCAAATAATGAAACTAATTATAAAGGTAATTCTTATAGATTGAGCTATTCAAAACGTTTTGAAGATTATAATAGCCAAATTACCTTTGCTGGCTATCGTTTTTCAGAAAAAGATTTTATGAGTATGTCTGAATATCTCGATGCCAAAATAAGTGGCGTTCGACAATATAATAGCAAAGAAATGTATACCATTTCTTATAACCAGCAGTTTAGCGGCAGTGGACTAAGCACATATTTAAATTTTTACCATCAGACATATTGGAATCAACCTGACAATAATCGCTATAGTTTATCATTAGCAAAGTATTTAGATCTCGGAAAATTTAAAAACTTAAGTGTTAACTTAACCGCATTCCGTAATAACTATCGAAATATAAATGATGATGGGGTTTATATTGCGTTATCTATGCCTTGGGGTGAAACCTCTACAGTGAGCTTTAACAGTAACTGGGATAAAAGTAATACAACACAGAATGTAAATTATTATGACCGTATTAATGAGCGTAGCAATTACCAAATTAATACTGGGATCACACAGTCGGGAGCAATTCTTGGTGGGTACTATACACATCAAGGCGATATGGCTCAGTTTAATGCAAATGCAACATACCAACAGAATCGTTACCGTTCTGCCGGACTATCATTGCAAGGTGGATTGACGGCAACGCAACATGGGGTTGTACTCCATAGAAGTAACCAACTCGGCGCTTCGCGCGTTTTTGTTGATACCAATGGTGTAGCGAATATTCCTTTGCGTGGTAATGGAATTGTGACACGGTCAAATTATTTTGGTAAGGCTGTTGTTGCTGATGTTAATAGTTATTACCGTAGTAATATCAATGTGGATTTGAATCTTTTGCCTAGTAACGCAGAGGTTACCCATTCTGTAAAGCAAGGAACATTAACAGAGGGTGCTATTGGTTATCGCCAATTTGATGTTATAGCGGGTAGTAGTGCAATGGCAAATATCCGCTTATCGGATAATAATGCACCTCCATTTGGTGCCATTGTATTAAATACACGTAAACAGCAAGTTGGAATAATTAGTGATGAAGGCAGTGTTTATTTGTCAGGCTTAAATCCTAAAGAAAAATTGAGTGTTTTTTGGGATGATGAAATACAGTGCAATATAACATTGCCAGATAGCGTTTCATCAGAAATAAATCTAGCAAACACATTACTGCTACCATGTGTGAAATAACACTTTACTAATATTTTTAGAAAATTATTAATATTAATTATTTAAATCAAAAAAAATGATGAACATCATCAAGTTAAACTTAAAGAGATTATATCGTTTATGAATAAGTTAAATGTAAGTAAAAAGGATACCTATCCTACCCCAAAATTGGTTAATAGTTCTAAAATTATATTAGCAACAGTTTTTTTAATGAATATGTCAACAGCAAATGCAGCTATTTCATTAGATCGTACTCGAGCAATCATTAATGGCAATGATAAATCTATTAGCTTAAATATTAGTAATGAAAATAAAACATTACCTTATCTTGCTCAAGGCTGGATTGAAAATGTACAGGGTGAAAAAATTAATGAGCCATTCACCGTATTACCTCCGGTTCAACGTGTTGAACCTGGTGATAAAAGCCAAATAAGAATTCAACCATTAGCTAACGTAGCAAAATTACCACAAGATATTGAATCAGTATATTATTTTAATTTACGTGAGATTCCACCGAGAAGTGATAAAGCAAATACTTTACAACTTGCATTACAAACGCGAATAAAGCTTTTTTATAGACCAACATCTATCATTCCAACTAAGAATGATATCGATAATCCATGGCAAGAAAAATTAGTTTTAAAACAGCAAGGGGGTAAATATATTGCATTTAATCCAACGCCTTATTATATAACCATTATTGATGCGGCAACAAAAATTAAAGGGGATACGGTAAAAGGCTTCGAGCCGATTATGATCGCTCCTAAAAATAGCCAGCCATTAGGTGTCGATGTTGCTACATTAGGCAATACCCCAGTACTAACATATATCAATGACTATGGTGGCCGCCCTAATCTTAGTTTTAACTGCCAAGCAAATGAATGCAAGGTATCTCCAAGTAATAAATAATCTATTTATTAAATAGTAATAGAGGAAGGTATGAGTAAAAAAGTGAGTTATAGAGCTCCTTTAATAGGGATTATTTTCAGTACACTTGCCTTTCAGACATTAGCTACTGATATTGGCAAAGTTGATAATTGGGATGTTGATGGTGCCAATGGTGTTTTACAGGTTAAGGGGATGCTTACCGAAAGTGCATGTAGGTTAGCCATGCAATCTGCATTCCAAACAGTAGATTTGGGCACAAATAGTTCTTCAGCATTTAAATTTCTAGGGCATAAAGGCACTCCTATTCCTTTCAATATTCAATTAGAAGATTGTTTAAGGAGTGAAAGCCGCAATCACGATCAACAAGGTAACATAACTTGGAGCTCTGACATGCCTGCCGTAAGAATTCGTTTTCTTGCTGTATCAGATAATACGGATAGCAAATTAATAAAAGTAAATGGTGCTGAAGGCATCGCTCTTGAGTTAAATGATGAAAATTTTAAAACAATTAAACCAGGTGTTTTTACGAGGCCAAAACTATTATCAATGGGCAGTAATAAATTAACCTATTACATTACTCCAGTGAGAATTAATAGTCATTTTAATGCTGGTAGCTATCAAGCAAATATAAGATTCCAATTAGTCTATGACTAGGATTAAAATATGAAACCATCATATCAATACCTATTATTTAAATCGCAGGTTTTTATTAGCATTATTTTCATATTAATATGTTTTAATACAGCCAGCGCTTCAATGGCTTCTATTGGTCTAACGATTACGGTCATAGAACCCCCTAACTGTAGTTTTGTAGAAGGGAGTGCATTAAATATTGATTTTGCTGATGTCCAGCAAGATTTAATCGATGGGTCATCATATAAAAAAACGAATATTAACTACAATTTACAATGCACAAATTTATCTACTAATTTATTAAAAATGAAATTGAGTTGGACTAACTTTAGAGTTAATGGTGTTGATGCAATAAAAACGAATAGAGATAACCTTGGTATCGCCATTTATCAAGATAATAATATAGTATCCAACAATTCAAACATTCATTTTATTTATGGTGCTATGCCATCTATTTATGCCGTTCCCATAAAACCAAGTGGTTCAATGCTAAGTGACGCTGGGGATTTTAATGCAGAAATGATTATGACGATTGAATATCAATAAATTAAGAGCCAATATGAAAATTAAATTTTTATATACATTACTAGTTTTTAGTACTTTTTCTTATTCCGTTTCACTGACTGTAGGGTTTAATGGGAATCTAATTTCCACGCCTCCTGAGTGTATTTTAAATAACAGTCAAAAGTCAATGGTTCATTTTGGCGATATTTTATTAAGCAGGATTGATGGAGTAAATTATAAGCATACATTACCTTTTGAATTAACTTGTACTAATTTAGCCATGAATAACCTAGCGTTAAGTATTCAAGGTGACCCTAGTAACTTTAATAATGGCATTCTTAAGACCAGTAACCCAAAGCTAGGATTAAGCTTCTATATTAATGGCATAAAACAAGATATTAATAAAAAAATAAATTTTAACTATTTAGAATTACCATCATTAGAAGTTTCTCCAGTAAAAAATACAAACTCAAGTTTTGATGATACTGATGGTGGAGATTTCACTGCACTTGCAACACTTAATGTGGATTATCAATAATGAAAAAAAACTCAACCAATAATAAAATTCAGTATCAGATATGTTGTTTTCTTTTGATATTCTTAGCAAATATGGCTTATGCTAATTGGGGATTTGATGGTTCGTTAATTATACCGCCAAAATGCCGATTAAGTCACAGCGATCCTATCAAAGTTTCATTTGGTAAAGTCGGTGTTAATAAGGTTGATGGAATACAATATAAAAAAGAAATCCCCTATGAACTTATTTGTGATGGTGACCTAACGCAACCTTGGAATATATCATTAACATTATCTGGCGCAACCGCAGGGACAGGCTTTGATGATGCAACACTACAAGTAAAGTCTGACCAAAATGGAAATAATGTAGGCATCCAGATTCAAAAAGATGGGCAACCTATCGCTTTAAATAAAGCATTTGTGATTGACCAAGAGACATTACCCACTTTATCCGCTGTTATTGTCAAAAAAGCAGGAACTAAACTGGTTGGAGATACATTCAATGCTATTGCGACATTAACCGTTTCATTTCAATAGGAATCATAATGTTCTCGATAATAAAATTTTATATCTTGTTATTTTTAACCGTGCTTATATGTCATTCGTTACCATCGATAGCCGAGACAATTAATTTTGATGGTATATTTGTCGAAGATGCTTGTGATTTATACCCCGGAGATGAACTAATTACATTAGACTTTGGGACAATTGCAGATAAATATCTTTATTTGAATAGCCGTACTTTAAGTGAATCATTTAGTATTCGATTAATTAATTGCGATTTATCTTTAGGTCGTGAAATTAATGCTTCATTTAATGGAAATGAAAACTCGTTTTTATCTGGTTATCTTGCATTAGACCCAGTAAGCCAAGCTAATGGTATTGCAATTGGTTTAGAAACAGATACCGGAGAAAAAATCGATATAAACACAAAAAATCACACACAGAAATTGTCAGCTGGTAATAACGAAATAAGACTTAAAGCCTTTATTCAAGGAGAGCCTTCTGCATTGACAAATAAAACAATTTCATATGGAACATTTATATCAACGTTAACATTCTTTCTAGAATACAACTAAAAAATATAAAAGCTACATCTAAATTATAGGTATTCAAAAATGAAAATCTCAGCAATAATTCGCGATTATAAAGCCACAGTAATAAAAGTAATTTTTATTACTGTATTAATATTTATTTATAATATAAATGCTTATTCTATAAGTTGGGGCGCATTTACTCAAAGAAATGGTAATGATGTCACTATTCAGTGGGGATGGCAAAATGAAGATAGCAATAGTGTAATTTGCTTTAATCCATCCGGTTGTATTGTAACCGTCGGCCCATATGATTACCGGGGATCTAGCGCAGACCCCAAAACATTTGGAGGTATAAATTTACCCTATGGCATGCAACAAAAAGTCATAATCCGCAATAATGGAACAGCAGTGGATGCTTTTAATGCTTGGAAACTAAATTATGGTACCTCCAATACCCAAACGCTTATTAGTTTTTGGGGAAGTTATCCAAATACAGATTTTGCATCAGTTTGTTATGGATTCCAAGTTTTTCAAATATCAACTTGGGGGAAATCTTATGGCACTTTATTACCTAATGCTGGCTGTGGGGTAGTACCGCCATCAAACACTTCTTGTAATTTTAGCTTTCCTACAAGTATTGATCTGGGTTCCGCAGTTAGTGGCCAAAATGGCTCTTGGTCTGGAGAAGCTAGAGGCACTTTTAGCTGCACCAATATTGTTGATATAAGGGCAAGCTTATTAGCCACTCCCTATTTAAGTAATCTTCCGGTTGATATTTCAGTCAATCAAGTTTCACTGGATATCAATAATAAGAGCGTTGCTCGAGGGAAAATGGCGCCACTTAATTTTAAGGCAACTACAACAGGTAAGTTCACATCAGCAGGCAAGTTTAAGGCTAATGCAGTTATTTTGTTTTCTTTCAATTAGCAAACACATTACTAATATGAATGTTAAATAAATAAAGTACAGCAAGAATTGCTAATAATAACTTTATTAACTGATAGTTACCTATAAAAACGGAGCAGTTCCTATACCGTAATGCCCCAATAGTGTAAGAGGGCTAGTCCCCCTCTTACACTTGCCCTTTATACTCTTCTTGTGAAACCAAATGTCCCCCTATATATCTTTGATAACGTGCTGGCTTTAATTTGGTTAAATCCACCAGCACCAACCCGTCGATGCAATCGTTAAACGCGGGGTCTGTACCGAAATCCATAAACTGTACGCCGCCAGGTTCGCATAATTCGGTATATTGCTTATAAAGCGTTGGGATCGAGCAGCCAATGTTATTGAGTAAGCTTTTCAATTTAACCAAATCTTCATGGTAATTGCCCCCTGAAAATTGGGCTAATACCTGTGGCAAAGAAGCCGGGTACGGCTGATGTGACTGTGCAATGCTGTGTGGCGCTGAAAAATAGAGCCGATAAAAAGTAATCAGTAAGTCACGCGCCGCAATCGGCATTGAGCCCGAAATAGATACAGGACCAAAAAGATAACGATAGTGTGGATATTTTGCCAAATACGCGCCAATACCTAACCATAAGTAATCTAAACCCCGTTTTCCCCAATATTTGGGCTGAATAAAACTCCGACCAAGCTCAATACCTTGCGCTAATATTGGCATCATGGCTTGGTCATAGTGAAATAAGCTAGAGCTATAAATACCCTCAAGGCCTTTGGTCTCAATTTGCTTTTTAGTCGGTATAAACCGATAAGCGCCAACAATATCAAGTTCGCTTTCATCCCATAAAACCAGATGATAATAATCGTCATCATAGCTGTCTAAATCACGGCGCTTACCTGAACCTTCCCCTACCGCACGAAATGCAATTTCGCGTAATCGACCAATTTCTCGTAAGATCGGTGACCTTACCTCTTGGTTTCGGTGATAAAGGTAAATCGCTTTCCCATCAGGAGAAGTTCCTAGCCGCTCACAGGCCACTAAGGCCTTTTTTAATTCAATTCTATCTTCTGGTAAAGCAATTGGCGATTCACTGGTAAATAGCCCTTCCTTACCTTTTCCCAGCAAATAGACATGGCGGCGAAAGCGCCCTGCTAACTCATGAGCCGCCGTATGACCATCATGCCAATGAATAAATGGGATACTGCCACCAATACGAATTTTTAATCTTTTTCCTCGCTGCTTAAACATTTCCCTGACTAACATTAAAGTAGATAATGGCTTGTAAACCAGCGAAGTTAAGTAAAATAAATGGCTATTACGCCCTTGAATATGGATGGGAACGATAGAGGCTCTAGCCTTTGCGGCTAAACGCAAAAAACCTGTACGCCAGTGGCCATCACGAACCCCTTTGCGACCAAATCGAGAAACTTCCCCCGCAGGAAACACAATTAATGCCCCTTGTTTATCCAAATGCTGTTGCATGGCTTCAACTTGTTGTCGACTGGTTCGGTTATTCATATTATCCACTGAAATAAATAAGCTTTTTAGTGGTTCTATATAATTGAGAAACTGATTTGCCACTATTTTTACATCAGGACGAACGGCAGCAACCACACGTAATAATGCAAGGCCATCGAGTGAACCTATCGGATGGTTAGCAACTAAGACAACAGGTCCTTGAGTCGGAATATTTTCTAAGTCACCCTCAACCATTTCACTAGAAATATCAAAGAACTCCATGATTTGTTCAATAAGATCCAAGCCCTTTAAGTGCGGATAATCTTGAGCAAATTGGTGAAATTCCTGTTCAAACAAAAGCTTTTTTAATAAGCGACGTTTCCATTTGCCTGGTGTTTGATGAGGAAAAATATCGTGCAGCAGGGTATCGACACTAAACATAATGCTATCTCCTAACTGAGTTACGACGAACTTAAGTCAGATTCATAACAACAATATGTTTATTTTATGACAAAATGGTGAAAGTACAAAAATGATGATGTAGATCATTACTTTTGATTTGCCAATATTATGGTTATCTAAAATCAATAATTTCCAGGAATATTGTTTTCTTAAATAATTTATATTTTACTTATTTTGTAATATGCATTTAGTCCACAACAATTAAAAAGGTAAAAACTAAACTTTTCGATTAGTTTTACTTAATTTATTTTAATAATTAAGAATTATTCATTTATAAATACCCACCTATTAAATTGAACTAAAAACCTATTGCAGCAAGATTAATTTGAAACAATATCCTTTAAATTCAATATAATAAAATTTAATCATCAGCTTATTTTTTTAACTATCATTTCATTGATAGGTAAATCTTATTTAAACAATCGCTTAAACCGATGGCCATCATTGATAAAAATCAAGAACCTCTCGGACTTATTTATCCATCATAGTCCGGCTGTAGAATTATATTAATTAAAAAATATTTAAATATATTTGACCGCAATCTTTCAAGGATAGTGTAATGAAAAAACTTACTCGCATTACGGTCGCTGTCATATTTTTGCTTTTACTCGGTTATTTTGGATTATCTGGATATGTGTGGTATCACGATAATCAACGAAGAGAAAATAATGACATTCAGACATCTAAAATTGCAGAAAATAATCAAGTCCTCCAATTCTTTGCCGAAAAGGGATGCGATTACTGTCACACACCGTCAACTGATTTACCTGCCTACGCATCATTCCCCATTGCTAAGCAACTGATGGAATACGATATTCAGCTAGGTTATAAGTCATTCAACCTTGAGGCTGCTCGCGCTGCACTCATCGCAGGAGAACCTGTACCACAAAGTGAATTAAATAAAATTGAGTGGGTTATGCAGAACCACACCATGCCTCCAACACGTTATGTTGCACTTCATTGGGCCAGCAGTGTCAGTGATGAAGAACGTAATAACCTATTGAATTGGATAGCTAAACAGCGGGAAGAGCACTATGCCAGCCAAGATACCGCTGCTGAACATCGCAACGAACCAATTCAACCAATTCCAAAATCACTGGATGTTGATGATGCAAAAGTCGCATTAGGTTTCCGCTTGTATCATGATGCACGCCTGTCAGGGGATAGCACAATTTCTTGTGCACACTGCCACGCACTCAATGCAGGTGGTGTTGATGGCCGTAAAACATCAATTGGTGTTGGTGGCGCAGTAGGCCCAATCAATGCGCCAACGGTGTTTAACTCTGTATTTAATGTCGAGCAATTTTGGGATGGTAGAGCACCTGATTTACAAGCCCAAGCCGGTGGCCCACCATTAAATCCTATCGAAATGGCATCAAAGTCATGGGATGAAATCATTGAAAAATTGGATAAAGACCCTGTCTTAAAACAAGATTTTAATGCGGTTTACCCAGAAGGTTTCACGGGTGACACCATCACCGATGCGATTGCAGAGTTCGAAAAAACCTTAATCACTCCAGACTCTCCGTTTGATAATTGGTTAAGAGGTGACAAAACTGCATTAACCGCACAGCAACTCCATGGTTACCAGTTATTTAAAGAGAACAAATGTGCAACCTGCCATGGTGGCGTGATCTTAGGTGGTCGTTCCTTCGAACCTCTGGGTCTGAAAAAAGACTATGAGTTCGGTGAAATCACTGCTCAAGATATTGGTCGTATGAATGTCACCTCTGATGAGCGCGATAAGTTACGCCAAAAAGTCCCAACACTACGTAATGTCGAGCTAACCGCACCGTATTTCCACCGCGGCGATGTAGCAACCTTAGATGAAGCAGTGAAACTGATGCTGCGTTATCAAGTGGGTAAAGAGCTGCCACAAAAAGATGTCGATGATATTGTTGCCTTCCTTAAGAGTTTAACAGGGGTATATACACCCTATGTGCAACAAAGTGAGTCACAACAGTAAATATCAATAGCTGATTGATATAAAAAACTAATAGCACCGTTCAAATAATAACGGTGCTATTTTTTATATAACACTGCCGTATAAGCTACCTACAACCCTGACTTGACCTGTATTCACAGCAATTCACATTATCGAACACCTCTTCCTCACTGTGTTATTACTTAAAAAGTTTCTGTTTCCTATTTATACGAAACAATGTTATCTAGCTCAAAGTTTTCATCAAATGGTATTTAAAAGGTATTATTAAATGGTATTGTTATTTGCGTACCCTACAATACCTATAATTAGCCGTATAAAGGAATGAAAGATGAAAAAAACGACAGCAAAACTCTCATTCATGATGTTCATTGAATGGTTTATATGGGGAGCTTGGTTTGTTCCCTTATGGCTATTTTTGAATAAAAGTGGCTTTACCCCTTCTCAAATAGCATGGTCTTACGCCTGTACAGCCATTGCTGCAATTATCTCTCCCATCCTTGTAGGATCAATTACTGACCGATTTTTTGCTGCACAAAAAGTCCTGGCGGTACTGATGTTTGCAGGGGCAGTTTTTATGTTTTTCGCAGCTCAGCAAACTGAATTTTCTAGCTTTTTCCCTCTACTATTAGCGTATGCACTGACTTACATGCCAACCATTGCGCTCACCAATAGTATTGCTTTTTCCAATGTGGAAGATGTGGAACGTGATTACCCTCGTATTCGTGTAATGGGGACTATCGGCTGGATTGCATCGGGTATTGCATGTGGTTTTTTACCTTCCATGATGGGCTTTGGTGATATTTCTGCGACCAATATTCCACTCTTAGTGACAGCCGCTAGCTCGGCTTTACTGGGCTTTTTTACCTATTTCTTGCCAGACACCCCACCAAAAGGAACAGGCAAAATGAGTATTAAAGTCATGCTTGGATTGGATGCCATTGTACTATTAAGAGACCGTAATTTCTTAGTATTTTTCGTGTGCTCATTCCTCTTCGCCATGCCTTTAGCCTTTTACTATATTTTTGCTAACGGCTACCTTACTGAAGTTGGGATGAAAAATGCCACGGGGTGGATGACCTTAGGGCAATTCTCCGAAATCTTTTTTATGCTTGCTTTGCCCTTCTTTACCAAACGTTTTGGTATCAAAAAGGTATTACTTCTTGGTTTAATCACTGCGGCTATCCGTTATGCTTTCTTTATCTATGGTGATGCAGACCACTTATTTACCTATGGATTACTCTTCCTCGGTATTTTATTACATGGAGTTAGCTACGATTTTTACTATGTCACTGCATATATTTATGTCGACAAAAAGACCCCTGTGCATATGCGAACAGCGGCTCAAGGCTTAATTACGCTCTGTTGCCAAGGCTTTGGTAGCTTACTGGGTTATAGCCTAGGTGGCCAAATGATGGAAAAACTTTTTTCTTACGGTGAACCTGTCAACGGCCAGACCTTTAACTGGGCCGGTATGTGGGGCTTCGGCGCTGCCATGATCGTCGTAATCACGATTGTCTTCATGTTGATGTTTAAAGAGTCGAGTCGTGATATTCAAGAAATTGATATTAATAAAAGTGGCGTAAAACCCACATCCAATTAGTCAAGCAATCATTAATTAAATGCCTTTATTAACCAACAACCAACACATGAAGGCGCTATTTTTAGCCAAAATTGAAGGAATTATAATGAACAAAGAGAACCGTATTTTAGGCACGTTTTATGGCCAAGCCTTAGGTGATGCAATGGGAATGCCTTCTGAATTATGGCCTCGTTCTCGTGTTAAAGCACATTTTGGTTGGATAGACCGCTTCTTACCTGGGCCAAAAGAAAATAATGCAGCTTGCTACTTCAATACGGCAGAATTTACAGATGATACCTCAATGGCCCTCGCACTTGCGGACGCGATTATAGAATGTGGTGGCAAAGTAAACCCTGAATTTATTGGACGTAATATTCTAAAATGGGCAGAGCAATTTGATGCCTTTAACAAAAATGTCCTAGGGCCAACCTCTAAAATTGCATTAAATGCAATAAAACAAGGGACTCCAATTTCTCAGTTAGAAAACAACGGCATGACAAATGGTGCCGCAATGCGAGTTTCCCCACTCGGTTGTTTACTGCCAACTCATTCTATTAATGAATTTATTGATGAAATTACACTCGCCTCATCGCCAACTCATAAATCGGATGTAGCAATTGCAGGTGCGGTCGCTATCGCTTGGGCAATATCTAAAGCGATAGATGGCGAAAATTGGTCGCAAATTCGCGACCAATTACCCGCTATTGCGAAATTAGCACAAGAAAAACACGTCACAACCTTTAGCCCATCAATAGCTGCACGTATTGAACTTGCTTTACACACGGTGAAAAACACAATTGGCACCGAGCAAGCAATGGAACAGCTTTATCAACTCGTTGGCGCTGGTACTAGCACCATTGAGTCAGTTCCTGCCGCCATTGCTATGGTTGAATTAGCGGAAACCGATCCCAACCGCTGTGCCATTCTGTGTGCTAATTTAGGGGGAGATACCGATACTATAGGGGCAATGGCCACCGCCATTTGTGGCGCACTGCATGGCATTGATGCCATCGACAAACAACTTAAAAAACAATTAGATGATGTGAATCAACTTGATTTTACACAGTATAGCAAAGCCTTTATGGCATTGAGAACTGCAAGAGAAAAAGCTTATGAAAACCGCTGAACTTATTGCCCATCTTCCATTGCAAGCAGAGCATCGTCCTGTCTGCCTGATTGGCGCAGCCGTTATTGATGTGATTGCAGATGCGTATTCACTGCCTTATCGCGGAAGTGACATCGAATTGCACCAACAAAGTGTCAATATCGGTGGATGTGCTCTGAATATTGCTGTGGCCTTGCAACGCCTTGGTATCCAATCACTCAATGCATTACCTATTGGGCAAGGTGTATGGGCAGATATCATCCGCAACCAACTCAATAAAAAAGGTGTGAGTTCAGTTATAGAAACGAATAAAGGTGATAATGGCTGGTGTTTAGCCTTGGTTGAACCCGATGGAGAAAGGACATTTCTTTCAATTAGCGGTGTGGAAAACCAGTGGGAACGCCATACATTAGATGATTTACCAATTACATCTAACATCATTATCTATCTTTCTGGTTACCAATTAGCAGCAAAATGTGGCGAAACTCTGCTTTCATGGCTGGAATCACTCTCCGATAACGTCACTTTATTTATTGATTTTGGCCCTCGGATCGCCGACCTTTCGAAAACACAATTATTACGATTGATGGCTTTAAAACCTATCATTTCATTGAACCGTCAAGAAGTCGAACATATCGTCACGCTGTTCCCTGATATCGCACACCAAGGAATGGATACAGAAGCATTAGCCAATATTTGGCATTCTCAATTTTCAGTTTCCGTGATTGTTAGAGTCGACAAAGAAGGCGCGTTCTTTCAAGAAAGTTGTCGTTCATCAGGCTGGGTGGCACCATTTAAAACTACCGTTGTCGATACCATTGGTGCAGGGGATAGCCATGCAGGAGGCGTGATTGCTGCATTGGCGTCCGGCTGGGCACTACAAGATGCCGTATTACTTGGAAATGCTGTCGCATCCTATGTTGTTAGCCATCGAGGAGGTGATTGTGCGCCTTCGTCTGAGCAACTCGCCGCGTATTTACAGCAATATTAATCATTAGAATAAAAAGAGGTCATCCCTCTTTTTATTCTTCAGATACAAATACATACATATCACTACGACATTGATTGAAACTGTATTCAATAGGGACATTTTTATGGTCGAAAGCCACCTGCTTAATCACTAAAACAGGCACGGTCTTTTCTAATTTAATGTGCGTTTGAAAGTCTTCATCTGGCATTCGAGCACTTACCTTGCTCTTTGTTCGCGTAGGATAAATATTTTGGCTGCGGAAATAATCGTACAAAGATAAACCAATATCGTCTACGTCACCAATCAGCCCAATAGGAACATATGATTCCTCAATAGAGACAGGCTGCTCATCCACGTAACGAATGCGTTTTAACATAAATACATCACTATTGATGGGGAGCGCTAGCGACTCTGCGACTTCCTGTGAACAAGGCACGATACTTTTATTGACCCAAAGTGTGTTTGGTTTTTTTCCAAGTAAAACAACTTGTTGTGAAAAACCCTTAGCTTCTTTGAGCGAATACTCAAACTTATCACTAATTTGGGTACCGTAGCCTTGTGACCGAATGATAACGCCTTCTTGCTCAAGTAACTCTAACGCTTTTCGAACGGTAATACGCGACACGCCTGTTTGTTGACCTAACTCCCTTTCACTGGGCAGCATATCACCTTGATGTAAAACCCCTGTTCGCACGGCAAATTTCACCGTTTCAGCAAATTTTACATATAAAGGTGTATTGTCTATTTCAGCAAGACGGGTACAAAGTTGTTGGATCAAAGATAAATGCGCATCATTCATATTGAGTTAGTCACCTAAAAATCGCAGCAATAATCCATAGTACCACTATCCATAGATTAATTGCAGGCAATTGAATTAGATAAATTTATTGCCAATGAAAAACAAAATGCTACAGGGTACCATTTCCACTGAGGTACACGCTTTTCTCTAATATAGGTAAAGTTAACTGTTGTTGATATCCATCCAATGTTTCTTTCGCTAATATCGCCAATGCGCGGTAAAAATCGCTGTTAGCCGAATCTATCAATACTTCGAGAAAATGTGCCGACCAAGGTAATAGATGCCAAGCGAGTAACTCTTCTAAATCAGCTCTACGATTTTGCTCAGCGAGCCAAGCCGCTAACATCAAGATCAGCCCAAAGTGGTCTTCTGGCTCTTTTTGTGTCGTTACGGGTTCAACACCTTTGGCTCGCATCCATTGGCGCAGCTCAACGGTTGAATCACCAAAAACAATTCTTTCTTTGTCTAGCCAGACTGAGCCCCAAGGAGGCGCGGGTAAAGCATAAGGCCCGATAAACAAGCGCTGCCATGCTTCACTCAGTGGTTCATTCTCCTGAGCACTGGATTGCAAAAGCTGGCTAATTTTCGCTAAAGAAGGTAAGGCAAATGGCCATTCTTCATGCCAAGTCGGCTCCTGAAGAATCGTGATAATCTCTGCGTTATTTTCATTTTCTGGTGAGAAATAAAATAAGGACCCCAGAACTCGCCCTGTCACTGCGACGTGTTCAAGAAAGCGTGCTTCTTGCATATTTGATTGTCTCTGAAGTTATCAGCGCAGGGAAACCATCTCCTGCGCTGAAAGGTTTACCAATTAAGCCACAGCCATGCCGACTGTCATGTGTAAACCATAGAATAGCCCACGACCGATAAATTCACCAATCAGTACCAGCACGGTACCAAGAAGTAAACTCAATACCGAAGGCTGATTTTGTCGCACAACAGGCAAAATCCATAGCAGCAACCCGAGACTGGTCACCACTAAACGTATCACTTGTAAAACACCAAAATCAGGGACTAAATCCACTGCTTTTTGTACAGAAGTGGCAATTAGCGCAATTTCTCCGCTTTGCAGTAGTACCGACGCGATAGTCACAATATAAGCCACGATACTAATCGCCGCTAATTTACCACTATTAAACGGAAATTTAGCTACTCGTAATAGCAAAGTGCCTAAGATTGGTCCGACAACAAACAGGGTCATAAAGAAGCCGATAGTGGTATGTGGTGTGTTCCATGTTGGCACCGTGCTTATCATATAAACTCGTGTCATTGCCCAAACAAATAACAGCCCCATCAACATGGTGATGATTAACCACACTTTATCTAACCCTGTTGGCATCTTTTTCATTGCAGATAACAGCCACCATAAGCCGCCCAAAGCAAAGAAAATGGAGCCAAACAACACTTCGTTACTTAATGATGACGCAAACACACGGTTCATCGAGTTAAATGCACGCATCGGTGAGCCCATATGCATCATCGATGCCAAAAATCCTAAGCCCATCAATACCCATAACGCGAACATTGCGTTCACAATGCGCTGTTTTTGTGGCTTATCATCTGTCGATAACCAAGCAAGCCCTGTCACAATCACGCCACCTGCAATACTTTGGCCTAATACCGTAAATAAAATCAGCGGCCATTCGTGTAATCCATTGCCCATGTTATACCTCCCGAGGATTGGCTAAATGGCCTGTCGTATCATTGACAGGGCGACTATTGGCATTGGGTTTAATGACAATATTGGGCTTGGTATAGTGCGCTTCTGGTAGTGGCGCAATCTCTGCCAAATTGCCATGTTTCTCACGTAACTCATCAATAGGACCAAAGTCTAATGCACGCAGTGGACAAGACTCGGCACAAATCGGTTTTTTACCGACGGCAACACGTTCATAACAACCATCGCACTTGGTCATATGCCCTTTTTCGCTATCAAATTGCGGCGCACCGTATGGGCAGGCCATATGGCAATAGCGGCAACCAATACACACACTTTCATCCACAACGACAAAGCCATCTTCACGTTTGTGCATCGCGCCACTTGGGCACACTTTCACACAAGCAGGGTCTTCACAGTGGTTACATGAAATCGACAAATAATAACTAAATACGTTTTGATGCCACACACCGTTATCTTCTTGCCAATCTCCCCCCGCATATTCATAAATGCGCCTAAAATTCACCGCAGGAGATAAATTTTTGTAGTCCTTACACGCTAATTCACAAGTTTTACATCCCGTGCACCGTGCAGAATCAATATAAAAACCATATTGTGTTGTCATGATTTATCTCCCTATACCCTTACCACTTCAACCAAATTACTGTGTTGCGGATTACCTTTCGCTAACGGTGACGGGCGTTGAGTCGTCAGGACGTTTAGGCTACCACCATGGTCCACCTTGTTTTCATCAGGTGCGTACCAAGCCCCTTCCCCCATTGCAACAACCCCTGGGATAATGCGTGGAGTCACTTTGGCAGCGATCTGCACTTCCCCTCTATCGTTGTAAATACGCACTATGTCACCATCTTTAATATTGCGACGTTTTGCATCAATAGGGTTGATCCACATCTCTTGTAAACAAGCAGCCTTAAGCACATCAATGTTGCCGTAAGTGGAGTGAACGCGCGATTTATAGTGGAAGCCACTCAATTGCAGTGGATATTTTTCGGTGAGCTTATCATCATGGCTTTCAAAGCCTGGGGAATACATTGGGAGTGCTGATATCAAATCACCTTCCGCTAGCGTCCATGTTTTCGCGATATCCGCTAATTGTGATGAATAGATCTCAATCTTTCCTGACGGGGTATTTAATGGGTTCGCAATTGGGTCTTCGCGGAAAGCTTTGTGTGCCACGACATGCCCTTGTGGGTTCATTTTTTTGTAAATCCCTTGCTGCTGGAATGTCTCAAAATCAGGTAGCTCAGGTAACTTCTGTCGTGAAATTTCATACAAATGGCGTAGCCACTCTTCTTGGGTTCGCCCTTCGGTAAATTTCTCTTCAACCCCCATACGGCGTGCGATTTGTGTACACATTTCATACACCGTTTTGCTCTCAAAACGTGGTTCAATGGCTTGGCTAGCGAAAATCACATAGCCCATATTACTAGCGGCACCATCCAAGCAAAAATCCATCTGTTCAGACGCGGTACAATCTGGCAGGACTAAATCCGCATATTTCGCTGAAGCCGTCATATGGTTATCAATCACTACTATCATTTCGCATTTTTTATCATCCTGAAGAATGTCATGCGTTTTATTAATATCAGAGTGTTGATTGATTAAACTGTTGCTGGCGTAGTTCCAAATAAACTTAATCGGAACATCCAGTTTATCTTTACCTCTTACCCCATCATGAGTTGCAGTCATTTCAGGGCCGCGCTCTATCGCATCAGTCCATAAAAATACGGAAATACTTGCTTTGACTGGGTTTTCTAACGTTGGCATCCGCTCAAATGGAATATCATAGTTCCCTTCACGAGCCCCCGTATTTCCCCCATTTATACCAACATTACCGGTTAAAATCGGTAACATCGCAATCGCACGTGCGGTTTGCTCGCCGTTCGAATGGCGTTGTGGCCCCCAACCTTGGCTAATATAAGCAGGTTTTGCGGAACCGATTTCACGTGCTAATTTGATGATTTTATCAGCAGGAATACCGGTGATTTGCGCAGCCCATTGTGGTGTTTTTTCTACACCGTCATCCCCTTGCCCTAAAATATATGCCTTGTAGTGGCTATTTTTCGGAGCATCTGCGGGTAGCGTTTTCTCATCATAACCCACGCAATATTGGTCTAAGAAGGGTTGATCAACCATATCTTCAGTGATCAATACATGGGCGATTCCTGCCACTAATGCAGCATCTGTTCCGGGGCGGATCGGGATCCACTCATCTTCTCGTCCAGCAGCAGTATCGGTATAACGCGGGTCGATCACTATCATTCTTGCATTAGAACGCTCACGCGCTTGCTCTAATTGATAAGTGATCCCACCACCGCTCATACGGGTTTCGGCAGGGTTGTTTCCGAACAGAACCACCAACTTGGAGTTTTCGATATCGGAAACGCTATTACCTGCCCCACTACCATAGGTATAAGGCATCGCACAGCTGATTTGTGCTGTACTATAGGTACCGTAATGGTTTAAATAGCCGCCCATGCAGTTCATCAAACGGGCGATAGGTGAATTCGCTGGCGGCCATGAACGTGCGACTGTGCCACCTAATGTGCCAGTTCCATAGTTCAAATACACCGCTTCATTGCCATAATCGGCAATAATCCGTTTTAGATTATCGCTGATTAAATCGTAGGCTTCATCCCAACTAATTTGTTTGAATTTACCTTCACCACGTGCCCCAACGCGCAACATCGGGTATTTCAAGCGGTCAGGGTTATAGACACGACGGCGCATTGAGCGCCCACGTAGACAGGCCTTAACTTGATGCTTATTTCCGTAAACATCATCGCCGGTGTTGTCGGTTTCGACATATTTTATTTCACCATCAACAATATGCATACGCAGTGGGCAGCGACTCCCACAGTTAACGGTACATGCGCTCCAAACTATTTTTTCTTCAGGTATGGCTGTTTTGGGTGTGATTTCACTGGTATCAGCAACACTATTAAAAGGTAAACTTAGCGCTCCACTTGCAAGTGCGAGTCCCCCGACGGTACTGGTTTGCATTAGCTTCCTGCGGCTGATCTCCGATTGGAGTACTCCCTCAGATAATGCTTTACTCATATCTGCCTCACTTAACATTGCTTCAAAGTTTTAAAATGGCTTTTTTGAAATTTATTTTTATCTTTAATTTATTTATCGACTTCCAATTACCATTCTATAACCGAGGCACCGTGAGGTATTGTGCACGATCAATAATCCAATACAAATTGTGTGGTTTTAATGCGTTATATCGAGTCATTCAAGCCAAATTAAAATTAATATAATTATTTTTAATGTTTAATAATGAATTAAATTGAAATAAATATAATTTCATTCTTCTTTAACTTGAGTTTACTGTTTTTCATTTATTTCCGAGTCTCAATTCATAAAAAAACCCTTAAACGAAAATCGACTAAAACGTTTAAGGGGAAATATAAAATATGAATTATCGAGTGAATATTTGTTCTGCTAACAGCACTTAAAACGGGCAATTACGCCGTTAATCCACCATCTAAGACCAATGTTTGACCTGTTAGGTACTGGCTGCTATTGCCAATCAAAAATTCAACTAGCTCTGCCACTTCTTGGGGTTGCCCTAAGCGGCGTAACGGGATGTTTTGGCACATAGCTTTTAATTTAGCTTCAGGCATTGCACGGGTCATATCACTATCAATAAGCCCCGGAGCAATACAATTCACACGTAACCCAAAACGCCCGACTTCATGAGCCAATGAACGCGTCAACCCCATCATCGCTGATTTACTCGCCGCATAAGCTGTTTGGCCAATATTGCCTTTTAACCCAGTAATTGATGACATCAATACGATTGAGCCGCTCCCCGCCATCAACATTGCAGGTAATAATTTACGGTGCCAATTCATCACGGAAATGACGTTATTCTCTAGCACATCTCGCCAGATTTCAGCATCTTGATGAATATGTAAGGCATCCCTAGTGATACCCGCATTATGAATAATAGCCGTAGGAGCCCCAAATTGTTCCAATAACGAGCTAGAAAGCGCGTCAACTTGTGCTTCATTCTTACCATCACACGGGGATCCTTTCACCCATGTATCTAAATTGGGGTTTTCAAGATTCGCTTGTGTTTCATTAACGCCATCAACGCTACGCCCAGTAAAAACCACATTCCAGTGGCGTCGCAATTCACTAACTAGTGCGAGCCCAATTCCCCGGCTTCCTCCCGTCACGAGTATCCATTGATTATTTGCCATTTTAAGATTTCGACTCCTTATCAATATGTTCACACAGCGCTTTCACCGAAATTTCTGGATGTTCTAGGAAAAATTCCGCATCTAAAGCAACATTAAAGTCACGTTTAACAAGCACCATAAGTTCAACATAATCTAAGCTATCGAACTCTAACTGGACTAAAGTCATCTCCGCATTCAACTCTTCTGCTTCTAAATCTTTTGCATCACAGATCATGTCACTAATTTTGATATAAATTTCTTGATATTGGCTCATTTGTTTTATCCTTGCATTCTTATTGAGTTATTGAATTAACTTTCAATGTTATTGAATTATTTATTATTTTTTCTCTGTAGCGGGCAGCGATACTAATACTCACTAATCGACCACTCTCACTATCCGCGATCACTAAGGCCGGCAAAATACGTAGGTAAATAGGCTCAGGAGAGGTGATAGGAGCCCATTTCGTTAGAAGTTCACGGTCAAACACCACCTCTTGGTGGGTTTGTACGATAGGATAACGGCAAAAAATATCTTTCAATGTTGAGCCGACCGGCAGCCATTGTGCGATCTCTTGTTGTTCAAATAACGAGCTATCATGAATTAAGTACCAGAACAAAACTGCGTCAATAAACTGCCATTCATACATTTCGTTGGAAAACTGAGAAAATATTGACTGCAATTTCACCATCTCTGCGGTCGAAATCATTATTTCATTCGCGATTTCATGTAATACCGGTGGAGGGGTGAGCGACAATTGGCAAGTTAAGCAGTTTTGTTGCTCATCAGAAGAGAGTAAAGCCACCGATCCCGCTTTATTTCGTGCAACTAATTGATAATCTTTATCGTTCCATAGCGGATTGCGTAACCGTACAACACATTTGATAAACTCAGGGGCGGTAACCTCTTGTGAAGCCAATAATGGGTGATTTAATGACTCACTCGCGAATTGTTTCACATCGAGTAGTGCACGCATGCCATGCACACTCAGTTGATCTCCGCCCTTCGCTTTGACCCATTCAAGGTCGAAATGAATCGGGTTATCATCACCAGAAAATGATGCCCACTGTTTTGCATCCTCAAGGGTATAACGTAACGTTCTCATAACGCTTTCTCTAAAATCAGCGCCGCGTTTGCCCCACCGAAGCCAAAACTCAGGTTTAGTGCACGCTTAACTTCACCAATACGGTGTTCGTTAGGAATATAATCGAGGTCACATTGCGGGTCCGGGTGATGTAAGTTAGCGGTTGCGGGCATCACACCATGCGCCATCGCTTGCAAGCAAATAATGGTTTCAAAGCTACCAGCAGCGGCGATTAAATGTCCGGTATAGGATTTCGTACTGGATATTGGGACTTGGTAAGCTGCCACACCTAATGCCTTTTTCAATGATTCTGTTTCATTTAAGTCATTAAGAGCTGTTGAGGTCCCATGGGCATTGATATAATCGAGAGATTCAGGAGCGGCTCCCGCTTGTTGTAAAGCCATTTCAATAGTTTTCACCCGAGCAACACAATCTTCTGCTGGTGATGTAAAATCAAAGGCATCAGAAAAATTTGCATACCCCGTAATCTCGCCCAAAATGGTGGCCCCACGAGAAATAGCGCTCTCACGCTCTTCTAAACACAACACGGCCGCACCTTCAGAAAGGACAAAACCACTACGATCTGCACTAAATGGGCAACTGGCACGAGTCGAGTCTTCCGCTTCACGTGTTAAAGCTCCAAGAATATCGATATTCCATACAGCACAATCTGTCCGCAAGGACTCTCCTGCACCAGCGAGCATCATATCGGCTCGTCCATGACGAATCGTTTCAAAAGCATCACCAATCGCAATAGTGCCTGTCGCACAAGCCGCGATGGTCGTGTTTTGATATCCACGCAGGTTCCAAAACTGGCTGCAAGCCGCCGTTGTCACATTTGGCATTGCATAAAAACAGTTGAAAGGCGAGGTCATCCCTGTCGCTTCGAATTCACTGACTGACATATAACTTTCATCAAGCCCTGCCCATCCTGTTCCCATAATGACACCGCACATCAGTGGGTCATAAAAATCAGTTAATGGCGTGCCTGCGAAGGCCATATCCATGGCTTCTCGCGCGGCCCCCAAGGCTAAACGCGTATGGCGTGGTAAACGACGACGAATAGCCGCAGGAACCCCTTTTAAGCTGGGTTCATTATCAATAAGCCCTAAAAAATGGCTGTGGATATTTTGTGCAGTTTTATCAACGTAACGATAACCGAGCTTTTTATCCATAATCGCTTGCCAACATGCTGAAGCCGTATCCCCCAAAGGAGTGACAGCCCCATAACCTGTGACAACAACGCGCTTAAAGTGAGATTTTTGGTTCATAATGGGTTGTCCTCCTGTTGGGCGCTACCGCCACCTTGTGCTAACCAAAGCTGTAGCGTTGCATAAAGATAATCGTATTGATTTTGAGCTAATGAATTTTCAATAGTTAAAAGGTCATCTTGCGCATTAAGCAGTGTTTGATAATCCACGGCACCTGCTCGGTAACGGCTGCTGGTTAGCTTTAGCCGCTGCTGGCTAAGTGATAATGACTGTTGTAATTGCTGACGAATTTCATCCGCAGCAAAACGGGCTTCCATCGCATTATCGACTTCTGACAAGGCGGTATAAGCCGCACTACGAAATGCCACCGCCGCTTGTTGCACTTGTAAGTCGGATTGTTCAATGGTCAATTTCACCGTATTCCACTGAATAAATGGCAAAGAAATCGAACCCCCAACAACACGTGTCGGGTCACTAAACCATTGAGAAAACAGCTGGCTACCCGCATTAAGCGCACCTTGCAAAGACAGTGTCGGGTAGAAGCTCAATTTAGCAGCGTCAGAATCAGCAAGCGCGGAACGTAAACGTGACTCGGCAGCTTGAATATCCGGCCGCTGTGCTAATACGGCCAACGGTGTCGCGTTAAGAATTTCAATCCGTTGATTTCGATTAAGTGCGGTGAGCTCACGCACATGTTGCTCTGCAGGGCGGTTTAACAATAGCGCTAATGCATTACGGGAGCTGTCACGTTCTTTAATGAGCCGTCGTAATTCATTTTTTCGACTAATCACAGTTTGCTGTGATTGTAAGAAATCCAGCTGGCTAACTTTTCCTGCTAAATACCATGACTTAATTTGCTGCTGGCTTTTTTCTGCAATCTTTTGGCTCGCAATCAGGTTATCAATCTGTTGATTTAACAGTGCAATATTCCAATATAATTGTGCAGTCGTATTAATAACCACTAATGCTGTTGCATGGTAATCCTGTTCGGTTGCTATTGCTTCCCACTCATTCTTTTCACGAATACGTGCCAGTTTTCCCCATAAATCGATTTCATAATTTAAAGTTAGATTTGAGCTATAACTCTCTTGGGGGGAGGTTCCATGACGTATAGATTTTGTATTACTTGCTGAGCCCCCAAGGGAGAAATCTGGGGTTATATTGGTATTTGCTAGCCCAGCCGTACTTCGCGCCAGCTTTAATTTAATTGCCGCTGTGGCTAAATCATTATTATTTTCTAATACCTGATTGATCAGTTGGGATAGCTGAGGATCTTTAAAGCTATCCCACCAATTTTCAGTTAGGTTCAATGCCTGAACTGATGTCATCACGTCATTTGCACCGGATTGGCGTATTTTATCATCCCACTGCTGTGGCAAAGTGAGCTCAGGGCGTTGGTATTCCGTACGCGTAAAACTGCCGCAACCATTTAGCAAAAATAAAGCAGAAATAATATAAAGTGATTTGATATTCATTCGCGTGCCAATGCCTCCGTTGGGTTGAGTTTGGCAGCCCGACGAGCAGGAAAATAACCAAAAACCAAACCAATTAGAGCGGAGAAACCGCACGCTAATAAAACGGGGAACAGGGTAAATACCATCGTAAATTCAGTGGTGAAATAAGAGAAAAGCCACCCCGCTAACCATGCACCGACAATACCAATTAACCCGCCAAGCGAACAAATCATCACGGCTTCTATCAAAAATTGGTTCATAATATCTTGAGGACGCGCTCCGACGGAAAGGCGGATCCCGATTTCATGAGTTCGTTCCGTCACAGAAACCAACATGATATTCATCACCCCAACGCCCCCAACCAATAAGGAAATAGCGGCAATCGAAGTGATCAGTAATGACATTGAGTCGGATGTTTTTTGTAATGCATTTGCGAGCTGGTCATCCGACTGAATAAAAAAGTCCTTTTTACCATGTTCGCGTAATAACAAACGCTCAACCTGTAATTCAGCTTGTTGAGAAGTTAAGTTTTCAGGGAAGCGCAACGAAATAAATTCAATGGGTTTGTCCCCGACCACACGTTGCTGTAACGATGAGTAAGGCACCCACCCCATAACAAAGCCACTCGACATTTTGGGCCCCGGTTTACGGGCAATACCAATAATTCGCCATGGTGAATGACCAATCTGCACAATTTGCCCTAACGGCTCTTCTTCTGGCTGAAAAAGTACCTCTCGACTTCCTTCATCCAACACAATAACGGGCTCGCTGTCTGCCATATCGAGCGTACTGAAGAAACTGCCATGTAAAAGCTGAAACCCTTGTGCCGCAAAATACTCTTCTGAAACGCCATTAAGCATGATGGAGTTATCCAAGCCTTTATTAACGACCATCGTCATGCTGCTCGCGACGGGGGAAACAGACTCAATCCATGGCAACTGCTTTAGACTTTTAACATCATTTAACGATAACGCACGCTCCATATCAGGCCGCTTAGCCCCCCACCCAGTACCGGGGCGAATTTCCAGAGTCGTGCTGCCAAGCTTCCCAATTTCATCCATGATGGAGCGTCTTGCCCCTTCCCCCACGGCCATTGATGACACCACAGAAGAAATACCGATGATAATTCCCAACATCGACAAAAATGCACGCATGCGATGACCGAGTAAGGCCCGCCATGCCATACGAATAGACTCAATAATATTGCGCCACACCGATGCACGGCCATTATCTTCAACAGAAGGAAGCTGGTTCCGTTGTTTTGTGTCTGTCTGAGCTTGGTTCTGCTTATCAGAAACAATTTTTCCATCACTAATTTCAATAATTCGCTGAGTTTGCTGAGCGATATTTTTATCGTGGGTCACAATCACAACAGTGTGACCATCGAGATGAAGTTGATGTAAAATATCCATCAATGCGTGGCCACTAGCGCTATCTAATGCCCCTGTAGGTTCATCCGCAAGAATGATTTGCGCACCATTAACCAAGGCGCGGCAGACACTGACACGCTGCTGTTGCCCACCAGATAATTGATAAGGTTTGTGATCCAAGCGCGTTTGTAACCCTAACTTTTCTGCTAATAAAGCAACTCGAGCGCTCCGCTCATCTTCTGGCATCGCCGTATATAAAGCTGGGATCGCAATATTTTCTTCTGCAGTCAGGTAAGGCATTAGGTGATAACGCTGAAAAATAAACCCAAGATATTGGCTACGTAATTCTGCCAACTGATCGCTATTCACCTCATGAACCGCAATCCCATTGATCAACACTTCTCCTTGAGAAGGCTTATCTAAACAACCAATGATGTTCATCAGAGTCGATTTACCTGAACCTGATGCGCCAATGATAGCGACCATTTCCCCTTGGTTAATTGATAGCGAAATATCATTCAAAACAGGAATAGTTTGCGTACCGGCTGAAAACTCACGGTAAACATGATGAAGTTCAATCAGAGGACGGGTAAAAGATACATTTCGTGTCGTCGCCATCATTAACTCGCCACATTATCTGATTGAATAACAACTTGTTCGCCCTCGCTAATGCCCTCAAGTACTTCGACGAAATGGCGATCATTAATCCCCACTTTGATGGTGCGAGTTTCCGGTTTTTCATTGTTGATCACGGTCACTTCATATTGGTTTGCACCTACAGCTCGCCCCAGAGCACTAACGGGGAGTCGTAAAGCATCTTTCGCTTGTGCAACACGAATAAATACTTGCGCTGTCATTGATGTCTTTAATGCACGATCGGCGTTATCAACCTCGAACGTTCCGTTGTAATAAATTGCACTGTTCTGTTGCCCCCCAGAATTATTATTACTTTCATCAAGTGCTTCGGGGGGAATGGGTTGAACATATCCCATCGTACTTTCGTAGTGCGTTTCAGGGTCCGCAATCACATAGAATGTGAGGGGTTGGCCTGGGTGGATTTTTTGAATATCTGCTTCCGAAATTCGTGTCTGAACCTGCATTTTATCTAGGTTCGCCAACACTAAAATAGTCGGTGCCGTCTGTGAAGAAACGATGGTTTGCCCTTCGTTCGCCACAATACCCAGTACTTCGCCACTAATCGGCGCGATGATTCGTGTAAAATTGAGGTTAGCTTGTGCAGTTTGTACATCCATTTCTGATTGTGTGATTAACGCCTCATTGACATTAACCTGCTGTAATTGCGCCTCATATTGTGCTTGCGCTTGTTCATATTCACTGCGAATACCAGAACCATCTCGCTGCATCACTACCTGACGCCGATAGGCTTTGATGTACTGTATTAAAGTTGCTTCCGCAGCCCGTTTTTGCGCCTGAGCACTGGATAACCGGGCGGTTGCATTTTTGAGCTCAGACTGCTGGATAGTTGGGTCGATTTCTGCTAATAACTCCCCTTTAACCACTTTGTCGCCTTGTTTTACATATAATTTTCTGATTTGCCCGTTAACCTGAGCACCTACATTAACTTGCATTGAGGGCTTTAATGTCCCCGTTACCATGACGACTTTTTCAATATCGCCACGTTCCACCGATAAAATTACGTTTTCATGCAATGCTGGGGCGGGTGATTGCCACACAAAACGGCCGATCACCACGACCAGCACAAGCAATGCCACTAACCCACCTAAAGTGCGTAATCGTTGGGTCGTTAAACCCAATTTTGGTGCTACATGGCGGGAGGTCATAAGGAAGTTCCTTCCATTGCCGCTAACAAAGAAGGTTCAGATTGAGGCGTGCCTGCTGTGACACAAGGGGCTTTATTGGTGCTGTTCTCAAGACTTAATTCCCCATCCACGATTCGGTAAAGTGCATCGAAATTAGCCGCTAACTCTTCACTATGAGTGACAACAATCAATGTTTTACCTGTTTTCTGGCAATGTGACTGAATGGTTGCCATGACTATTTTCGCCGTTTCTTCATCCAAATTGGCGGTGGGCTCATCCAATAACAAAATAGGGCGGGCACTGTACAACGAACGAGCCAATAACAAACGTTGACGTTGCCCAAGTGACAGCGCCGCATGGCTTTCTCTTATTAACGCATTAACCCCACCAGGTAATTGAGTAATCACTGCGCCGAGTGCCAATTTATCAAGCAGCACTTCGACTCTTTTTTTATCTTTTTCGCGGAAGTTAGGGTCAAATAGCGTGATGTTATCTAAGACGGTCGCATTAAATAAAATATCTTCTTGGCTTTGCAAGCAAACCAATTGCGTAAGCTGCTGCACACTGACAACCTCACCGTTGGACTCGCATACTCCTTGCTGTGGGCTGAATAAACCCGCGATTGTCCGTAATAATGTGCTTTTTCCTGCCCCTGACTCCCCAACAATGGCAACCTGCGTGCCTGAAGGTAAGTCTAATGACACATTATTTAAAATCGGTTTTGCAGGGTCATAACTGAAATGGATCCCCTTGAAAGATAAGTGTGGTGCTTTTCCTTGTACTGAGGTTTGTTTTTCGTGGAATGGTGCGGTGTCCTGCTCGCTTTTCTTAGGGAATAAAGAATGGGCGCGTGTATCAATAATATGCAGTTGCGACTTATGTATAATCGCATAAAAAATACGCGTCACATAATTGGTAAAAATTTGACGCAAGAAACTATAAGCAAAGAAATCCCCCAACGAAATTAACTCATTGGCCACCATGGGTAAAACCACCAACATAAAAATGACCATCTCCAAACTACCAGTTAATTGATAGATGCCATCTTTAATTTGTTGATACACATTTCTGCGTTGTATACAGGTAAACAATTCACGGCTTAGCCATGCAAATTGCGCCTTACGCTGATTTTCTATCCCTGCTGTTTTTATGGTCAGAATGCCTTGCAGCGTCTCCATAAAAAAGTCATTTAATTCTGCCGATTTTAGCTGTAACTGCTGGGTATACCACCGATCACGAATAATCGCCCATACGCTAATTAAGCCCATCACGGTAACACCCGCAGCTGAAATAGCCGCTAATACGGGTGCAATCCAAAACATGGTACCTAATGCTATCGCACAAATAACCCAATCCGTTCGTAGCCCGTTATCCAGCTCAATTTTTTCGGTTAATGCCCCCTGCCAAGCGACAAAACGGCTAAAAACATCCCCGGGTGCGCGTTTCTCAAAAAAGCGCAATGGATTACTCAATAAACGAGAGAAACCAACCCCACTTTTAATCAACACAAAGTGTTTTACGAATCTCTCACTCAGCATTCTCACACCAAGGGCTAATAGTGTTGCAACCACAAAGGCTACAATAAACCATCCATAAGGGAAAATGGCATTTTTGGCGTCGGAAAAGGCTTGGTTAATTGCATTGCTCACCATGGCTGGCATTAAAAATAGCGTTAAAGAAACCAAAAAAGCGAATATCATCAACCAATAAACACCGCGAATCTCTGAGGTTTCTTTCAGGCTCATTGCATGAGGGGCTTTTTTCCCAGCCCCATCATTTTTGTCTTCTGGTGCTAATGATTCAATTTTTTCCAGCGCGGTATCCGGTTCTAAAATTAATGCATAACCGCTGATTTCCGCTTTTAATGCAGAGAAAGGTAGCCACTGCTGCCCAATTGCAGGGTTCATCACACACACGTTATTTCCCTTGCGATAAGCAAGCAGCACAAAATGGCTTGCTCCGTAATGTAAAATAGCGGGAAGTGGTAAACTATTGAGCTCTTGGTGCTCAAATAACACCGGTGTCGTCGCAATACCGTAATTGGCTAAAATGGACGAAAGGTCAATCAAAGAAGTTCCATGATCCGATGCTGGATAGACCTCTCGCAGAGTTTCAAGAGAAACGTTGAGACCTTGGGTTTGTGCTAACATCGCAATACATGCTAAGCCACATTCATTGGTTTCTTCTTGAGAAACAAAATTTGGAATAATATTTTTCATTATTATTTAATGGCTAATAAAATAAAGTGAATGGCTATGCCATAAAAGCCAATCATTGGGATAATGACGAACCGCATTTTCAATGATGGCTGGCATTTGAGTTGCAACATCTTTTGCTGCAACAGGCGGATAAACCTTGATTTGTAAACCATTTTGGTAGTACAGATGATAAAAAACTACCTGTGCCGAAATCGCACTGGACAAACGCACGACACCATTGTGTAGCTTTGCTGCACGGTTAAATAAATGGCACGATAATTTGCTCGACGCCCCTTCCTCTGTTTGAACCGTGTAATCAGGGGTAATATCAGGGAAAACAATCATATTTTTTTGCCCTGCCGCCGTTTCTGTCATCGCAGTCATTAATTGGCTAGCTAATACTTTATTTCCCTGATGAATAGAACAATAAGATAAATTCACCTGGCCTAACTCACGTGCCGAAGCGTTATACTTTTGCTGCTCTGCGCTCGACGAAACCACCACCGTCGCATTCCCAGGAGTCACCCCCGCCCCAACCATGGTGGCTAAAACATCAGAAACCATATGCAACGGAGCAAGTACAACGGGTTTATTTTGTTGGTGTAAGGGCGCAACGACGCTATCAAGTTCAAGTGTACAAACTCGAACTTGCGCCATGATTTTTTGGTTTTGTCCCCATGTGGCTGCCTCTTCCAAAATGAAGCGTCGAACGGCTATCCAGCCCATATTAATATGCCCTTTCGTTTCCATTAAACTACGAAAGTTTTCCGTGGCGACTTTATTCCGATTACGATATTGACGACCTAATAAACCTACACGACATAATAAATTAGAAACAAATAATACCGATGTGATATAGCCTCGGCGCAATAACAACCGTAAAAAGGCAAGTCCACTATGATTGAGTTTTTGATATCCTTTTTTAAACGGCATCAAACAGTTTTTCGCTGTAAATACCGTCCAGACAATGAAAAACCGGATCACCGTAACTCCTTATTACTTTTATCTAATAACTCAAGCATATAGGCAGTAAAGTCTGCAAAATCACGGTCTTGGTAAACAACATAGCGTTTATTGATAATAAAGGCAGGTGTTCCAGTAATTTGATAAAATTTGCTAATTTCAAGCATATTTTTTAGACGTTCTTGAACGGCTTGGCTTTCACTGGTTTTTAGGTATTGGGTTGAATCAATATTGTGCCGTTTTAACCATTGGTTTAAGACATCTTTATTAGCTAAATCAAGCTTATCGTTGATAACGGCAGTATAAAGATCCTGACGTAATTGAGATTCCACCCCCATCTCTTCCAATGTCGCAAAAATAGGCGCATAGGCAGCCAGCCCCATATTATTATCCATGGCTAAATGAACGACTTTAAAGTTGACATTCTCAGGGAGTGTTTTTTCGAATTGGCTGACATTGTCATGATTTACTGCACAATAATGGCAACCATAAGAAAGGACTTCTATGATGCTATTATTTTCTTTTATTGGACTCAACAGAACTTGTTCACTATTAAATTCAATAAAAGAAGAGCCTTGTGCATCATCATTTGAGAAAGTATTAAAAACAAAAATATGATAGAACAAAACCGTCATGAGTGAAGAAGCAATAATAACAAATAGAGTATAAAGTGTGATAGTTATTGGTTTAAAACGAGTATTCATAACAGTTAATTCCATTCAGGTACGAAAAATACATGGGGATAACTCCCCATGTATCAATTAATAAAAATTAAATTTAATACTATGGAGCTGTTACATCACAGTTTGATGCACCAACAGCTTTCGCTTTGTATGTTTTGTTACCGTGCTTATCAGTACAAGTCGTTACTAATTGGCAAGATTTAACACCACCAACAGTGATGCTCTCGTAAGAATCAGTACAAACTTGTTTTGTTCCACCAACTACAGCAGCAGCTTCGATAGCATTTAACTTTTTCATGTTATTTCCTTTAATATAGATTTTAATTAATAAAACGCCCTATTTATTGATAATTAACACCAATAAATCCTTTAGATTTTTAATTAACACACGAATTACCACGTGAATAATTAAAAATTCAATCCTTCTAATTTCTCATTATTATCAAATAAAAAAATCGCTTTTCCTTTGACGATTTTTGCTTTCTCTTTCTCACCTAATTCATTTAAAACAAGGATCCAAGAAAAATAAACATTAATATCTGGGCAAGAACGAGAATAGCTTTCTGCCCAAGACGAAAATAAATTCAAGTAATAGGGGTTCTGTGTCTCGTTATAGCGTAACAAATACCCCATATTGAGATCCAATTTATAACGATCATTGATTAAGTAATATTTCCACTCGCTATAATCGGGCTCATTCATAGAAAGAAGAAACTGTTGCCCTGTTTTTTCGATATACGTTAAATATTGCTGCGTTTGCAAAGTAAAATACAGCAACCCCATGGATAACAAACCACCTAACGCAATAATTGTTTTCGAATAATACCCTGCAATTTTATTTAAATGATACTTTTTAGTTGGAATATCGGCACAACGTATTAGTAGTATCAATACCACCCCATGAGGTATTGATAGCCACAATGGAAACTCTGTCATCATATGAAAAACAATTGGTAACGCAATAACTAAAAAAACATAATTATTATTTTTATTTTTTAATGAAGAATAAAGTAGATACCCACTACCAATAATAACTAACAATATCGCAGCAATGCCAACTACCCCACCTTCAACCATCCAACGTAATATCTCATTATGTGGATGTGATATGACCCTTTCACTGGTTCCAAGTAACCCACCACCAAAGCGCTCTAAAAATACAGATTCAAAACTACCAACACCCGTACCAAATAAAATATTTTCACTAAATAAATATAAACTATGCTGCCATAACACCCATCTAATGTACGATGTCTGTAATTTACTTTCAGAAAAGTCAGAAATATTAAAACCAATTTTTATTCCATAGCCAATAATAAGACCGATAACAATCGACATTAAAGAATAAAAAATATATTTACGATGATACTTTGCAAAAAAATAAAAAACAATAACAATTAATAATAAATTTAAATATCCAGTTAATGATTGAGACAATGGCAATACCACACTCATTAAAACGAGACTCACAATGATAATGGCTGACGCATACCATGTGACAGTTCTCATTAAAATAAACATACCTATTGCACTGGCAATGCCAACACAAATAAAACTAGAGAGAACATTAACTTGTTGGAATACGCCATATGGCCTATCCCCTGATATCGGAAAAAAATTAAAAATTTGTGCTATTGAAAATAGGCTCTCAACAATAGCAGAAAATAATATACTGCAAACAATTATTTTCAATACAGTTTCTGAAATATTTATTTGCAGTAAAGCTTGATAAAAAAATAACGCGCCCAATAACCAATATGCTGTCAAGTATGCATTAAACTGGTAATCTTTAGGCGCAAAAAAACACAAGCCTAATAATAAGACCAATCCAATCGTAATATAATTACTCGACTTAGAGTAATATAAGCTTGAATTTTTAATTTGTGTAAAACTAACCACTACAATAAAAAAAGCAATAAAAAAACTACTAATTATATTGAATGGTAATGACAAACCTGTTCCGCCCATATTCGGCAGATAAATATGCAATATAATGCCAAAAAATATAACGACAAAACTTAAAAGAACCCATGGATAACGTTCTTTTTTATTACCTTTAATTTTGATTGCAAACATCATGTTTTCATTCGTTATTGATAATTTAATGTATAGTACGCAGTACTATAAAAATTCCCATAGGTAATCGTTTGGTTAATTCTCGCTTCAGGCTCAGCCTCGACATAAGCCTTAAATTGAATTTCCGTATTATTTGTTGCCAGATTTTGTGCTAATGATGGCGTATTCAATTCTATGGGTGTTTCATTTAAGTTTAATAACCCAATACCGATTCCGCTAGCTTCACTTTGGTCACTAATCGCAAGATGGTCAGGAAGATTCTTATTTTCAATTCCATTAAAAGTCACTGTCACCGATTTAAATATAGTCGTATTACAATTCGTTAAATGAATTGAGAAATTTAAAGGTTTCGATTTGCCTTCTTTATAAAGATCTTTGACCGAGATTTGTTGAAAATCAACAGGGACCTTCTCACTTCCAGGCGCTATCTGACATGGCGTAGCAATAACCATGCCTCTGAATGAATAGCTTCCCATATTAGTTGGGATCACACTCGCACTCATCGGCCCCGAGACTAATAAATATAAGCCAATCGACAATAAATATTTTGTACGCTTTATCTGATTATTATTTCGCATGATCGGCCTCATTGGAATTCAGCAAGGATTGTCCCGGTACTTGTAAATTCACCTTCTTCCACACTACTACCAGGCGCAGCTATTGGCGCAGCCGTTAAGTTCCAGGTACCTTGGTTATTAATAAAGTCAGGCACTTGGTATGCTTGATTCGGTTTTACCAATGTACCCGCCACATTATCAGTCACCACAATGCCAAGATTTGTGCGTTTCACGCCGTTTTTTAACGTACCGAAATAATCAGGGTTAAAATCCGCACTGCCTGACGCCCCCGGTAAGAGTGACAGCTTGATATTTAAATCACCTGTCGTAAAACTTCCACCGGTACATTTAACTGGGATCTTAAAGGGCTGAGCATAATTAATTCCATTTAACTGTTCACTCGTATTTGCTACATCAAGAAAATCAATATTAATTGGGTTACCTTCATTAATCGTACACTCATCAGCAACTGTGATAATCCCTGCTCCTAAAACAACCCGAGTTGAAGGGATTGGCGCATAAGCTGTACTGCCATTCGCTGGGCTGCCTTTTTTGGCAAAAACCTGTACCAGCTCAGCTTGGTTGATGGTAATGCCATTAATAATCGGTTTTTTCAGCCTAAACGTGATTGTCCCACTCGACCCTGTCCGTAGCTCGACGCCATAGTCACGGCTATTAACACTCGGTGGTGTACACTCTATTGGGTCCGATCCCCCATTCCACATATCCTTCACTGGGACAGTAACTTTCTGACCAACCCTTCCCCCTATTTGAATTTCAACTTTTACATCAAAATATTCATTAAGGTTCAAGTACCCTGGGTTTTGCATTGATGTAGGAATGGTTGACATTAAATCAAATGTCATTCCTGAATCAGGATCTGAATTTCCAGGACCTCCTGGCTTCATATAACTTTGGCAGTAAATATCGAAAAAAGGCCAGTTACCCACATCAAAATTGAATACTGTTTCAGCATCTTTCTCATTGACCAGTAGCTGATTATTCATTGTCGCTTCGAATGTGTAAGTCCCCCCATCAGGTATAGCGGAGCCGTGAGGAAAGCCTAAAGCAGATAACGGCATTAACCCTATTGTGAGTAGACCGGCCACAATAGTCATATCTTTTAGTTTTTTGTTGTTGGATACAAACATGGTTATAAATACTCCAGTTTTAGCCTAACTAATCCGCTAAAAGTTCCCGCTGAAACAGACTGTGCTGTAGATTCCAATGAGGCATTAAGTGTAATGTTGTTATCACCAGGTTTGATCACCCATGAACTTGTTGGCTGATTGACCATTAAGTTTTGATGATCTTTACTGGAAATACGTAATCCTGCGCCTCGAACATCGCCTGTAACTCGCACAAGATCAGGGTTAAAAAAATCCGTATCTCCCGCAATACTCAATGAAACTGCGCTTTCTCCCGTCAAGTAATAACGCTGAGCATTTTGAGTTGCCTCTCCAGCAGCATTCACAAATGACTTGGATGCCCCGCGTTGGCAATCTTTGAGCCGAATATTAAATGCAACAGGAGTACTTCTATCGCCAATGCGGTGAAATTCTCTGGCATTGATGTCACCTAAATCGACATACTGCTCTTGTGTTTCTAATTCAAGAACACAAGGTGATGCATAAACGCTTCCTGTCAAATGCACAGTACTATGTACGTCTAGCAATGTTTGGCGAGACAGCTTTTCATCCGCAATTTCTGCAACTGCGGAGAAACTTCCTAATCCCAATAACACGATCCCTAAGCACCTAATGTTCATATCAATACTCCTAGCGAATCTGTTGCTCTGGTGGTAACGCTTTACACGTATTTCCGCTACAACTGTATTTAAGTTCTGGATGACCACCATAATCATTCACATACATCATGGTGAAACTCTCGCCTGAACTATTGACCTTAATATCGAGATGCGATTTAGGGGCAATCATCACTCCTGGAAAATCGGTTAGTTTTTTTCCACCTTCTGCCACTGGTTTATTATTAAGGCTAATAATGGTTACAAAATAAGGTGTTGGGTTTTCAGCACGCCAGTTATTTCCCTGTTTATAAAATATGACTTGGTCTTGCCAAACCGCACTTCTAGATTTAGGAATAATGGCTGTCGGCCGATAAAATAATTTAATACGCGATTGCATCGCTAACTGTAAAACATTCGGTTTATCGGGTTTTGGCGGAACTTCGCGCACATTTAAATAAAATAGACTTTCACGATCTTGAGGTAACTTATCTATCTCGGCTGTTTTTGAAACACGAGCAACCCCTTTTTGCCCCCCATTAATGCGCTGTAATGGTGGCAATACAACTAATGGCGATGTAATTTTTTTCCCATTGGCATCTTCAACCCATGACTGAGCAAGAAAAGGAATACTTGAGCTGGTGTTTGATAAATTAGCACTCGCAGAATTTTCATCGCCTGTAATAATCAGTCGCGTTCTATCCAGTGAAATACCTGCATATGATTGCCCTACGCCAACCATCATAACTAGCAAACCACCTACCCATTTATTTATACGAATCGCCATTTTCTCTACCTTATAGAATACTTTTTCAAACTGTCATTACATTATTGGCAAGGCAGCAAAACTGACATGCCCGAATTTATTTTTTCAGGCAGTTGAATTTTACATTGCGCTTTTCCACCCCAAGATACTGTTAACGTTTCTTTAGGATTTACTGCCATCAAGTACGCCAACCCATTTTCCATTAACATGGCAATGTTAATTCCATCCGCGTTTGTCACATCAGCACCAAACGGAGGTACCGTATCGTTATAACGAATGGTGGCAATGAGCTTTTCACCTTGTGCAACATCAAATCGCTGATAACCGATTGCCCCTTCTGTTAATGTCGAGGTTGCGATCGCCTTATTGGTATCAACGTTATTTTTTAACTTATCGACATCAATACGTGTGTCGAAGCTGTAATAGCTGACAATATCAGGCACAACAGAAATACCAGCCCAGTTAGTTCGCGTTTTTTCATGGTTAAACGGCACGCCACCAACACCGTTGGTATCGACCATAATTCTTGCTGTATCCGTTGTACCGGTGCTGTTATGCAATGCAGCACCATGCTTAGTAGCAGTGAAGCCACCGCGCAATGTCCCGTTGATCGATGCCGTTTGTCTTTCTTGATAGCTCACATTGGTATTAACTTCAGCAAGTTGCGTCCGTTTTTGATAATATCCATCAAACCGGACGCGATCATCGCTGCTTCGGCCAGCTCTAACTCGCCATAAATTATTCGTATCCCTGTTATCACTGTAAGACAGCATATGGCTGGTCTTACTACCACTATTTTGCAAGTCGTATCCAGCCCAACGGCTATCACCAACAGGCACTGAAACCGAAAGTGAAATGCTATCGTCACGTCGACCTCGATAGTCAGAACGGTAAGCCGCAATATTGGTTGAGACACCATTGATGCCCATTAGACGAAATGTTCGCCCCACGGATAAGCCATATCTATCTTGAGATGTTTGGTCCCAAAAGGTCTGATGGGTATAAGTTAAGAATACTGTCGTTCTCCAATCAGGATCATCCGCCCAAAAAGTTTTATTCCCTGTAACGGTATACATCTCTTTTTGACGGCCAATACCCAGATATTTGTTTTCACGCTCATCTAAATATTGCGACAGCGTTCTAAACTTATCCTGCGAGAAGCGGTAACCCGCAAAAGTAATCGTACTGTTAAGTTCATCAAATGACTTTGAATAACTCAGACGATAAGAAGAACCCGTTTGTGTATTATCACCCGGCATTCGGCTAATGGATTGTGTGATATCTGCAGAAAGTGCACCAAATATAGATAAATCGCGCCCTAACCCAGCAGATATTGCGGTGTAATCCCTACCCGCAAAAAGTAGGCCTCCAATGAGTGACCAGTTATTGCTCAGCCCCCAAGAGAAATCTCCCGTGGCAAACATTGGCCCCTCAGGCTTGTGATTAAATCGAGATGGCTTACCGACCGAAGCGTTGTAACGCACATAACCCGGGCGAGTTAAATAAGGGATATTTGCCGTATCAACTTGAAAAGTCGATACCTCGCCGTCATCACCTTCAACTTTGACATCCAAGGTTCCACGGATTGAGCTTTGCAAATCTTGAATACTGAATGGCCCCGCAGGTACCGTCGTTTCATAAACGACACGCCCAGCTTGAGTCACAACAATTTTTGAATTGCTTTTCGCGATACCATTAATCTGTGGTGCATATCCTCGTAGATTCGGCGGTAACATACGTTCATCACTGGCAAGGTTAAAACCAGTGAAGCGAATCGTGTCAAAAACCTGAGAACTTAGATAAATTTCACCCAGTGTCAGCTTAGCCGCCATGTGGATCAGAGGACGATATGCATAAAACTGGTTCCAATCGAATTTTCTATCGCCACGCTCGTTATAATTAGCTTGATAATCAGCTCTAAAACGCCATGCCCCCAAGTTAAATCCCGTTTGGCCATATGCTGATAATGAGTGTTTATTTGTATGTGTCGTCAAAGAACGAGAAACTGACCCGGTCAGGTTATAATCAAATATAAGGCCTGAAACCCCAGAATCCCAACGCTCAGGCGGCACCCAACTAGGATCGGAATATTTCATCCATGCCTGTGGAATAGTGATATCCAGTTTGCCTTCATGATTATTAATTTTAACGCCTGAAATAGGTAAAATATTTGAACATTCAGGGGATATGGCTTGGATTTTTTTTAACGCATCTTCTTTGAGCGCTAACATTTCAATTTGCTTAGGGGTAAAACAAACTAATGATTTTTCACTATCGTGAGGATCGGTAATATAAGTGACTTTCTGCTGAGACAATGATTGTCCATTAATATAGAGATCTAATAAATATGTCCCAGGAAATACGAAATTATCTTTAGAGAATCGAGTTAAATCAATATTGTTACGGTCACCAACATCTAATACGTCAACATTAAACTCAACAAGATCATTTGCAGACATATTTGGTGAATAGCAAAGTACTGCAATATATATTGCAAATAGTTTTTTTATATTATTTATATTTCCATTTAAAATAATCATTTTAGTTACTCAGTATTCACTCATTAGGCTAGAGATTTAGCTCAATTCTCTTTTATATGTAATTATTATTAGCTTTAGAAATAATCCATTCTAAACCTTAGAACTCCAGCGAAATCACCTGCCTTAATATGCTTTTGATAAGCAACTAAAATTGCAGTAAAATCTAATCTATTGCGCCCTTCTAATAATGTGTAATCCGGCATTTTTCTATTAAGTTTAAGTATTTCGCCGTGAGAGTCTCTAAACTGAATTCCAAACCCCTCTGAATCGCCGCTTACTTGTAAAAGTTGATCATCATTAACAGATGTTCCCATCATGGTTATTTGCGCGCGTGATGCACTACCTTTATCATTAGAAGGCAACGTACATCCAACGAGCTTTATAGCAAAATTCTTACTCACCAGCATATTGACTTCAGGAGTGATCTCTCGGGCACTGATTTCACCAAAATTAACCCAAAGTTCTCGGCTTTCAGGATCAATCGTACATGAGGCTTCTATTAATTCACCTTGCATTACAATATCACCAGGGGTGTTATTGGCGATCATTCCCCAACTTAATAGAGGCCATAGCAAACTAGAGCCTAGTGCTATTTTTGCAACCCGAATAGTCATGGATAATACCATTTAGTTATTGGTAGATTTTATTAATGCGGAGTATTTAACACTCCGCATCTTGGTATAAAATCAATTACAAATTATTGGTAATCAATTTTAAAATTGATGGTTGAATCAAAGCTACCTGGAGTTACTGCATTAGATGCATTATCAGATTTTAAATAAGCAACGAATGGAATTGCAGTTTTACCATCAGTTAAATTAACTGCTGTAGAAGCTTGTCCCCAAACAACATCTTTATTTCCATTGTCTCTTAAACCGATACCAGCACCACTTGCAGTACCTGAAGTGAACGCCGCTAATGTATTATCATTAGGGTTAATAGTTGATGGTGTATAAGTTACAGTTGCAGTTTGTGCAACGGTAGTATCACACCCTTGCAGAACGATATCTTTCTTGATATTACCTGCACGCTCACCATTTTTTAAATTAGAAACAGGGATCTGATAAAAGTTTACTTTTACAGGACTTGATTCTTCACTTAAACCACAAGCAGAATTCACTAATTCACCTGAAAATTCGATAGTACCGTTAGTAGGTGTACCAGTATAAGCAGCCATTGCTGCGAACGAAGCAAAGCCTGATGCAAATACAGCACCCATTACAAATTTATTCAATTTCATGATTATTTAATCCTGTATAATACTCGTATAATGTATGTTTCGCCAAATAGTTGTTAATAACAACTTTAGATAAAAATAATCATTATTTTTAATTAAATTAATGATTATTTTTAATAAAGTTATCATATATACAAGTTATATTTAATGATTACACTTTGTAAAATAGGTTAGATTTTTATTGACTGAATTAACGCCACATTTTTTTAGTGTCTTTATCTAAGATAGCAAAATAATTATTTTCATTTTTTATAATACATTGTAATCTTTCATTATCATATCTATCTATTACATGATTAAAAAGGTCTCTCCATGACTTATTGAATATCAAAAGGATTGTGTCCATCATTTCAAATGTCAGTTTTGTTTTTCCCGTTTCATATCGAGATATCTGCTGTTGACTAATATTCAATCTTTTTGCCAACTCTTCCCCTGTTAAGTTTCGCTCTTTTCTAATTCCTCTCAGATACTGCCCTATTTCTTTATTTATCTCATTAGAAAAATAAGTCATTTAATTTAACCTTTATATTAAAAATTAATTATAGGCACCAATCTGAACCATAGATACCGTCCTAAAATTTTTGATTATTATATGTCTGATTATTTATTTTGTATAATCGATAGAGCAAATTGATTACTATTAAAAACATTTATCGCTCTATTAATATAGGAGAAATGTAACAAAAAAAAATCACACTTAAATTAATAATATAAATAACAGTATGTTATAGATTAAAAACCAAAGCTTACCACCCAAAAAATTACATTTTGATACACTTAAAAATATTAAAACATATTTTTTACTAATGAGATGTATTTTATGGTTAAATTTCAACCACGAAATACAACTTAAAAAAGTAGATTTACTCAGATTTTGTGTTTGTAAATTATATGAGATTTTTTTAAGATTTATCTTAACCTTGTTATTTACAAACACCAACAAATTAATTATAAATTACCGTAAAATTTATAATCGAAATTATATACCACAGAAATCATCACTAGCACCCAATAAATTCCAACAAAGTCTAAAAATCAGGGGATTTATTACACTAATAATGAGTATTAAGAGATTATATTTCACACATGTAATTTTGTGCTTTGATAAAGTGAATGCCTAATACTGAGAAACTTCAGTACCGGCATTTGATAATATCAGGTAGGAATACAATTAAAGCACGTCAACCTTTATTAAGATTTTATTCGTTGTGTTTGCTGGCTCCGCATGCGATAAGCAAACGCACTTCCCACGATGGCTAAATAGATAAATGGTTCAGGTGTTAAGGTTTTTAATGACAAAGTATAGTGGCAAAGCGCCAATATGAGCGTAGGGTAAAGCAGCATATGAATTCTTTTCCACCATACGCCCAAATAAAGGCGTATACGGTTGAATGAACTGACTGCCATCAACAATAAACACAACCAAGCTATCGCGCCAATCACTAAATAGAGCCGCGAAAAAATCTCTTCGAAAAATAGCGCCAAATTATTTACGCCAATTTCCAGTAATAGATAGCTACTTAAATGCAGCACAGCCCAGAAAAAACACCATAACCCCAGTAATTTTCGCGTCTGAAACAAGGCAGTAAATCGCAATAATTTCGCAACCAGTGGGATCAGTACAATAATAACGAGCAAACGTAAAGCCGCTATTCCTGTAAAATGTTGGATATCTTTGGCAGGGTCGGCTCCAAGCCGTTGGGTATCGACTAAAAAAATCAGCCATACCAAAGGGAGCAAAGCAATAAGATGAAAGCTCCCTTTGGTTAATCCAACAATGAACTTATTGTCTTGGGGCATCAATAATATCTCCGCAAATCCATTCCTTGATACAAACTTGCCACTTGTTCGCCATATCCATTAAACAACAATGTTGGCTGGCGGGTCACTTGGCCTAAGCCCCCAGCACCAATAAAACGTTCGGTGGCTTGTGACCAACGAGGATGGCTTACATCTGGATTCACATTGGCAAAAAAGCCATATTCGCTCGGCGCTGATAAGTTCCATGTCGTGTCAGGCATTTGCTCAGTAAGGCGAATTTTGACGATAGATTTAATCCCTTTAAAGCCATATTTCCATGGTACGACCAACCGGATCGGTGCTCCGTTTTGGTTGGGTAATGTTTTTCCATAAACGCCGGTCGCCAGCAAAGTCAGTGGATTCATAGCTTCGTCTAAGCGTAGCCCTTCAACATAGGGGTACGATAAACCACCACCAATATAACGACTTTTTTGTCCTGGCATTTGTTCTGGTGCGTAGCGTGTTTCAAAAGCCACATATTTAGCTTTGCTAGTGGGTTCGACTAAAGCCAATAATTTCGCTAAAGGAAAGCCAACCCATGGAATGACCATCGACCAAGCCTCAACACAGCGCATGCGATAGATGCGCTCCTCTAAGGGAAACTTAGTGTTTATGTCATCTAAATTAAGCGTCAGGGGACGATTCACTTCGCCATCTATTGTCACCGTCCACTCATCCGTGACTAAAGTATGGGCATTCTCGGCAGGATCGGATTTACCGAGCCCAAATTCATAAAAATTATTATAACCAATCACTTTATCTTCAGGGGTGAGGGTTAAAGATGGCTGAAACTCTTCAGGTTGAATAAATGTCAGAGGTTTTCTTGGCGTCATCGGAGGTGTTGGCGTATCGTCATCGAACCAAGAAAACAGCCCTGCATTAGCCGTCGTCGCAACGGTTAAACCTGCAGCTCCAATGCCTAAAGCCTTAAGTAGCTGACGGCGTTTCATAAAAAAGAGGGTTTCATCCGTGATTTGAGATGCGGGAATTTTAGGTAACTTTTTCATCATGCGCTCCATAGCAAAAAGGATATGAAATTAGTTATACCGAAAGTACGACAAAAGTGGCTGACAGTAAGATGACAAATTTGTCATCTTACTTAATTGTAGGAAATTTCAGGGTAATGGTACTGGTTCCTGCATGGTGTTCAAAACTCGCTGATCCGCCATGTAATTCGACTATCGCTTTCACAATCGCTAACCCGAGTCCTGTTCCCTCTGTCGTTCGAGCATTATCCCCGCGCCAAAAACGGGTGAAAATTTCATCACTATTTTGTAGAGGTTCACCTTGGTTAGTAATTTTAATTTCTCGCTGTTGCGGCAGCGCAATAATTTGGGTAACGACGCAAGTGCCTGGGTGAGAATATTTAATCGCGTTGGAGACAATATTCACTAAAACTCGGCTGAGTAATACTGGGTCAGCATCCAGAGTCAGGGATGAGGGCTCACAATACAGCTCAATCTGTTTTTCTTCTGCATAGGCAGAAAAGAGTTCGTAAACATCGTTAACTAACGTATATAAGGAAAGTTTTTCTCGATTTAAGGTAATATTTTTATTTTCCGCACGGGCAATAAACAAAGTACTTTGGATCATTTGTGACAGTTTATCGAGCTCTTCAATATTACTGACTATCATCCCTTCATATTCGCTAACACTGCGCGAGCGCTGAAGTGTAATTTCATTTTGTACCCGAATCGCATTAATTGGGGTTCTCAACTCATGCGCCAAGTCATCAGCAAATTGAGTAAGTTTGACAAAATCATGCTTTAACCGCTGGCGCATCGTATTCATTGATTCGCCCAGCTCTTTTAGCTCTTGTGGTAGCTGATCAATATCGATTGGATCATTTAATGCATGAACGTCTGTTTTGACCGTTATCTGGCTCAATGCTTGAATGTCGGATAACCCTTTTTTCAACAGCCATAAGCTAAGTAGCCCCATCAGCAAAATTGAGAGGACAGAAATCACCACGCTTTGGGTAAGATATTGAGCCAACACGCCACTACGGTCGACAGAAACTTTACCAAGCACCACATGGAGCGGCCCTATTGGAGAATTCATCGAAAAATAGACCGCAGAAATAGGGATGCCTTGAGCAGTTTGCCAATGGTTAATGGCATTGATGTTTAGCTGCTCAAGATTGACTAACTGAAGAGGTTGGGAGCCCAATAACTCGCGATTGGTTGTGACCAATATTTGCCCTGCTGCATCAGAGATTTGGATCAAGTCTTGGCGCATATCCATCATGCTTTGGAAATACATGGGAAGTGTTTTGATATCAATGCCACCAGCGATGAGTTTGGCAAGCTGCTCCGCACGGTTAACCAGTAAATTATTATCTTGTTGAGATAGTTCATTTTTGAGTGAATGATACAAAATCCATGTCACCACTCCAGCATTAGTAACCATAAGAATGATAAACAGAGAAATAAGTTTGAATCGAAGTGATTTCTTTTTCATTCTATTGGCCTATTTAAACGGTATCCCATCCCTCGAATGGTTTCGATGAGTTTAACGTCAAATTCATCATCGATTTTTTTTCTCAATCGACGGATAGCCACATCAATAATATTCGTGTCACTTTCAAAATCGATGCCCCAAACTTCGCTAGCAATTAAGGTTCTAGGTAAAATTTCATCGCAATGTAGAACGAAGAACAGCAATAAGGAAAACTCTTGCCGAGTTAAGGTGATTTTCTTTCCAGCCCGCTCAACATCGTGGCGAGTTAAGTCGATTTTTAAATCCGCAATAGTTATGGTGGTTGAGGCTGGCTGGTTAATTTTTAATTGGTTTTTAACCCTAGCTAATAATTCAGAAAACGAAAACGGCTTCACGAGATAGTCATTGGCACCAAGCTCTAAACCTTTAATTCTGTCATCAACGGCATCCCGCGCAGTGAGGCAAATCACCGGTATGTTTTTAGCTGTGCGTAAGATTTTTAAAATTTCCCAGCCATTCATACCAGGCAGCATGATATCGAGGATCACCAATTGATAACTGTTTTCTAAGGCAAAATAGAGACCATCGCGACCATCATTAGTCACATCAACGAGAAAACCCGCTTCTTCTAACCCATTTTTGACCCACACTTGGGTTTTTAGGTGATCTTCAATTAATAGTATTCTCATGGGAACCTAATAGTGACTTTATTTGACTTAACTCCATTTCATCTTAAAGAAATTTTCCCTTTAAAGAAACGGGTAGGAATTTAACCATAAAATACTCGGAGAAAGACAGCGGGAAAAAACAACATGGGGCCATTAAAAGCAACTCGTAGAATGGTGAGTGGGCCGGCACGAAAAATGGAAATTAGCTGCTTTCATCGACGAGTAAGTATTGTTTCGTAGGCAAATAATCCCTTTTCCCTCGCATTTATAACACAGAATAAAAATTGATTAACCAAATATAAAACTTTAGTTAATTAGTCTTCAATTACCGACTTGGCGGATAATAAATAATTTTTTATTTCACTCATAGAATAAAGGCATTATATTTATCTAAAAAAATTAATGTGTTAGGTCGATTAATTTAGATATGATTGACCTTTTTTGACTAAATAGGGAAACGTTCATGTCCACTCGTAAGTATTTAACTCAACAGGAAATATCTCGACTTTTAGCTGCTTGTCATTTGTCGCGACATCCCGAACGTAATTCTTGCTTAATTTATATGTGCTTTATACATGGTCTAAGGGCAAGCGAAGCCCTATCGCTAAAATTATCTGATCTTAACTTAGAAAGTAATGAACTTTATGTACACCGTTTAAAGAATGGTTTTTCAGTTAATCACCCACTGATTGATGAAGAGATCCCACTCATTAAAGCTTGGCTAAAAATTAGAAATACATGGAAAGGGAAAGAAAGCCAGTGGTTATTCTTATCTGAAAGAGGGACTGCCATGACTCGCCAGCGCTTTTATCAACTTTTTTCACGACTTGGCGAGCTAGCTGAGCTGACCCTAGGTATTCATCCCCACATGTTACGACATGCATGTGGTTATGCATTAGCGGATAGAGGTGCCGATACGCGTTTAATTCAGGATTATTTGGGGCATACGAATATACAACATACCGTACGATACACAGCAAGTAACCCTGCAAGATTTCGGGGAGTGTGGTAAGAAAGGTGCTATATGGTGGGATAAAGGCGCTAAAAGAGTTGTCAAAATGCACCAAATTGACAAACGTAATGAATTAGGTGCATCTTAAGTTAAATGAAAATACACGTCAAATACGTAGCGTGTAAATAACGCTATGTATACATTACTAAAAATAAGTACATTCCATTATTAAAAGATCATTGAATTTATTAATTTTTTCACACATTCAAACTCTCCATGCCACTTCAAACTTACACATTGTAATATTCTGAAATGCTTTATTTGGAATAATTAACTAATAATTTTAAAAATAAAATACAAAATTAAAATTATTCATTCATTAATGAAATATTTAACTAACAATATACAACTATTGTCAATTTGGTGCATTTTGACAACAGTTAAATTAGTAAATCATTCAGTTTCGTGAGGAAGATTTTATGCAATCTAACTTATCTCCTAAAGAAATTGTCGGGGGTAATATATATAAAGCCCGCCGAGCAAAAGGATTAAGTGGCTCTGAGTTAGCTGATTTACTTTTATGCTCTCAGCAACATGTTTCACGTATTGAGCGCGGAGTTATTCGACTACACCTAGAGCAGATTAAGCAAATTGCGAACTCGCTTGATATTGATATTAATTGTTTATTAGATGGTGTTGGATTTCAAAATAACTCAGTAAATTATATCCATAATATGGAATGTTATTTTAAAGCTGAAGGATGGTTTTCTGGATCTAGTCAATTTATGAAATAGGTTTAACCTTATGTCAGAAAATATAATAAAACCAACATTTAATATTATTGTAGGAAAAAAAATAAAAAAACACAGAAAAGAAATGAAATTAACTGCTGAGGAACTAGGGAGATATATTGGCGTAAGCCAACAGCAAATTTCCCGTTATGAATCAGGAGTTAACCATATTAACATTGATTTTTTATCTCAATTATCTGAGTTATTTAAAGTACCAATTCAAGTTTTTTTAATAGAAGACTAAATATATTTTTTAATTATTAAAAATTCAATTTCATTTTTAGTATTTGATTTTTTAAATCAAATACTGGTGCTTTGCTTTTTTCCAGTTCATTGCAAATAGAGTGTCTGCAATGAGCAATGAAAACTGACACTCATTCTTTACTTAACAATAAACATAGGACTTTATATTCATGAAAATGAAATCTATTGCAATGGCAACTTTTATGGCTCTGGGATTAGCTTCTGCAGCAAACGCAGCAGATCAAGGCCACGGTAAAGTAACGTTCAAAGGCGCTATTATCGATGCTCCATGCTCAATCTCTCCTAGCTCAATCGACCAAACAGTTGAATTAGGTCAAATTTCTAACATGGCATTAGTTGATGGCGGTAAATCAACTCCACGTCCATTCGAAATCACTTTAGAGAACTGTGATATCACTAAACTGACTAAAGGTGTTCAATTAACCTTTAGTGGTGCTGCTGCATCTTTCGACAATACCAATAAAACACTGGGTATTGTTGGTACTGGCGCAGGCGCTGGTGTTCAGATCACTAATGGTAGCGGCAATGTGGTGACTTTAGGAACAGCAGCACCATTCCAACAAATTCAAAATGGTAACAACACACTGAATTTCGCTGCTTACTTAAAAGGTAATGGTGGCGATATCGACACTATCACTGCCGGTGACTTTAGCTCAGTAGCGGATTTCACTCTGTCTTACGAGTAATTCATCTTGAGCCAACAAATTAATTTGTTGGCTCATTCCGACTGAATTGGGTGTAAGAGAGGGAGCAATGAATAATTCGATAACCAGTGGAGTGTTTTCATTGATCTTAAGTATAGGCACGTTGACTGCGGTATCAACTGCATATGCTCAAGGCTCAGTGAGTATGAATGGAAGCATTATTGAAACAGCATGTGCAATTGATGTCGGCAGCCGTGATCAAACTATTGATATGGGAAGTATTGCGCTGACTCAAATTCGCCGTGATGGGCAAGGACCTGCTCGCCCTTTTGTTATCCGATTAGTGAATTGTGTTCTTGAACGCCAAAATCCTGACAAACCGAATTGGCAATACTTTCGCGTAACATTCGATGGCTCCCATGACAGGGGGTTATTTGGTGTGAACGGACAAGCTCAAGGTGTTGGATTACAAATTCAACGTGAGGGAGATGGTGAAATTGCCATACCTGGCCAAGGAATGTCAGTGAGCTCCCTAACAGCTGGAACAAAAGATCTCACCTATCGGCTACGGTTGGTGGCGAATAACCGCCCATTGGCATCAGGCCAATACTACAGTCAATTACGTTTCAAACTGGATTATGAATAGTCGGTTCCTCTTATAAATGAAACTCCCCTTTGTAGGATGAGCTTCGTGAGCGAAATGACATTACGGATAAAAGAACGCAAAAGAAGGTCGAGATGATGACCCTGAATTTCATTCACACGCCTGTGTTACAGATAACTCGGCCTTGCAGATTAGGGCTTTTAGTCGCGTTGGCTATTAGCTTTGGTGGTCACGCATCCGATATTAAATTTAATATGGATATGCTAGACGTCAATGATCGTAACAACATTGATCTAAGCCAATTTGCGCGTCCAGGCTATCTCATGCCTGGTGAATACAGTTTTACGGTTTTCTTAAACAAGCAAAGCATGCCGGAAGAAACTGTCTTTTACTATGCACCTGAAGGTGAGTCGAATGAAAGCCTCCCTTGCCTGAGCCCTGCTTTAGTTGAAAAATTCGGTATCAAACCTGAATTGATGTCGACGTTAAAGTGGTGGCACGAAGGACAATGTTTATCGCTTGAAAGTTTACCCGGAACTGAAGTTAAAGCCGACCTTGCAACTTCGGCTATGTATATTAGTTTGCCGCAAGCCTACCTCGAATATACAGCTGAGAATTGGGATCCTCCTGCACGCTGGGAAGAAGGATTACCCGGCGCATTGTTTGATTACAACTTAAATGCACAAGTGGGCCAACAAACCCGCTCAGGACAACAAACCAACTACAGTACCAGCGGTAATGGGGTTGCTGGCGTTAACTTGGGTGCTTGGCGTGTTCGTGCTGACTGGCAAATGCGTATTGATAAGCAGCAAGGGCAAAGCACGACCACATCACTAGATTGGACTCGTTATTATGTCTACCGAGCAATCAAATCCTTAGGCGCAAAACTCACCTTAGGTGAAGATTATTTAACCTCTGATATTTTTGATAGTTTCAGATTTACAGGGCTTAGCCTGATTACCGATACCAATATGCTACCACCTAATCTACGTGGATACGCACCAGAAATTACTGGGGTAGCAAAAAGTAATGCAACCGTCATCGTTAGCCAACAAGGACGCATTATCTATCAAACTCAAGTCGCTGCGGGCCCATTCCGTATCCAAGACCTAAATGATGCATTAGCTGGGCAAATCGATGTTGAAGTTAAAGAACAAGACGGCTCAACACAGACTTTCACTGTAAATACTGCAAGTGTTCCATATTTAACACGCCCGGGGCAACTGCGTTACAAATTAGCCGCAGGGCGCCCAACAAATTGGCGCCATCATGTTAGTGGCGATACCTTTGCAAGTGGCGAATTCTCTTGGGGGGTTAACAACGGCTGGTCACTGTATGGTGGTGGAATTGGTGCAGAAAACTATGCATCCGCGGCTATAGGGATTGGTCGTGACTTAATGGTATTCGGCGCATTGTCATTCGATATTACTCATGCTCGGGCGCATTTAACCAACTTAGGTGATATTGGCAATAAAACGTATCGCGGGAGCTCGTATCGTTTAAGTTACTCTAAACGTTTTGATACTTATAACAGCCAAGTGACATTTGCAGGATATCGATTCTCTGAGCAAGGTTTTATGAGTATGTCTGAGTATTTGGATGCGCAGGAAACGGGTGCACGCCAATACAACAGCAAAGAAATGTATACCATCTCTTATAACCAACAATTTTCAGAGTTAGGGCTAAGTGCATTCATCAATTATTACCATCAAACCTATTGGGATCAACCGGATAACGACCGCTATAGTATTTCGTTAGCTCGCTATTTTGATATTGGTAAATGGAAGAATCTTAGCCTCAACTTGACGGCATATCGAAATCGTTATCGTGAAAACAATGATGATGGCGTATACGCATCACTCACAGTGCCTTGGGGTGAAAAAAGTTCCATTAGTTATAACAGTAGCTGGGATAAAAATGATAACTCACAGCGCGTGAGTTACTACAGCACCATCGATGAAAGAAATAACTATCAGTTAAGTACCGGATGGGCACGTTCAGGTGCACTTGTGAGCGGCTATTACACTCATCAGGGAGACTTAGCACAGCTCAACGCGAACGCAACATACCAACAAGACCGTTATCGATCTGCGGGGTTCTCTTTACAAGGTGGTTTCACCGCAACGGAGAAAGGTGCCGTACTGCATCGTGGTAGCCAAATTGGTGGTACTCGCATATTTGTTGATACCGATGGAGTACCTAATATCCCATTACGTGGTTACGGCTCGATTGTGCGCACTAACCGCTTTGGACAAGCCGTTATTAGTGACGTGAATAGCTATTACCGTAACCAAATTAGCGTTGATTTGAATGCATTACCAGATGAAGCGCAAGTGTCTCAATCTATAAAGCAAGGCACTTTAACGGAAGGGGCAATTGGCTACCGTCAATTTGATGTTGTCGCAGGAAACAGTGCGATGGCGTTGTTAAGGCTGTCGGACAATAGCACACCACCTTTCGGGGCAATTGTCTTAAACGGTCGTGGTCAGCAAGTCGGTATGGTGGGTGATGATGGAAATACCTATCTCACTGGTTTAAACGCAAAAGATACCTTGCAAGTTCGTTGGGATGACCAAGTGCAGTGTGAAATCACACTCCCTGATACCTTGCCAGAAGATGAATATTTACAGGCAAGCTGGTTATTACCGTGCCACAAACCGGGAGCAAAAGCCACATCGCCAGCGACCATAAAAACACAATCAGCGAGTCGTGCATTAGAAGCAATGCCGAGAGCATCAGAACTCGTTGTGCCTGTTGTTGAAAGAACAGCGCCAAAGGAGTCAAGCCGCTGGTTACAAAAATAATAAAAATGAGTGGTACGCAAAGAGCGATGAGTGCTCCTTAACCATAGAAGATAACAATATGATGAATAACATGATGAAAAACAAATTGATGAACAAAAAAAACGCCCATAAAGCAGTATTCGCATTGGCTGGTGTTGTGTTGATTTCAACAACGCTATCTTCTGCTCAAGCGGCAGTTGCCTTAGACAGAACTCGAGCGATTATTACGGGAGACGAAAAATCGATCAGTTTAAACATCAGCAACGAAAACAAACAATTACCTTATCTCGCTCAAGGTTGGGTGGAAAATGAGAAAGGTGAAAAAATAAGCGACCCATTTACGGTATTGCCACCGGTACAGCGTGTTGAGCCGGGGGCAAAAAGCCAAATCAAAATCCAAGCTCTGCCAAGTGCCGCTTCTCTGCCGCAAGACAGAGAATCCGTGTATTACTTTAATTTGCGTGAGATTCCACCGAAAAGTGATAAACCCAATACGCTGCAACTGGCATTACAGACACGTATTAAATTGTTTTATCGACCAAAATCAATCATTCCAACACGTGAACAAATGGATAACCCATGGCAGGAAAAAGTGACTCTTACGCGTCAGGGTAACCAGTATACGATTAATAACCCAACTGCCTATTACGTTTCTTTTGTCGATGCAGTCCCCAACAAAAATGGACAGACAGTCGCAGGGTTTGAGCCAGTGATGGTGGCACCAAAAAGCAGCAAAGCACTGAACGTCAGTGCAGACGCATTAGGCAATAAACCTGTGCTGACCTATATCAATGATTACGGTGGTCGTCCAACACTGTCGTTTACATGTCAGGGAAATAGCTGCCATGTGGTACCTGAAAAAAAATAGACTGATCTGAAATGCGCGATGAGATAGCAGGAGAATATCATGGCAAACACAAGCAGGATGCTCCGTTATGTGGGCTTAGGAAGTTTAGCACTGAATTTATTCAGTAGCATGGCGATGGGAACAGCCCTAAATAAAGTTGATAGCTGGGATGTAGATGGTTCACATGGCACGCTATATGTCCATGGAGCTTTGACGGAAAGTGCTTGTCGTTTAGCAATGTCATCAGCATATCAAACTATTAATTTAGGTACTGTGGGTACAGGACAGCTTCAGCATGTTGGGCAAACTGGTAACCCTGTTGCGATTGAACTGCGTTTAGAAGATTGTCTAAGTGGTGAAAGTCGCAGCCGCACTGCACAGGGGAATCTTTTGTGGAGCCAACAAATGCCGTCAATGAAGATCCGCTTTTTGGCTCCTATAGATACCCAAGACCCGCGCTTGGCAGCTGTTATCGGTGTTCAGGGGATTGGCCTGCAATTAAGTAATGCAGCGCGTTCACCAATTAACTTAGGTGAGTACAGTACACCACAATTGGTTTCACCTGGGCAAAACCAATTAACTTACTATGTAACGCCAGTACGTACCTCTGCTCAACTAAATGCTGGAGCTTATCAGGCGTTAATTAGATTCCAGGTAAGTTATGAATAGGGGCATGGAGATGAGAGGAGCTTATTTTCTTACGATATGCTTTAAAGCACTTGTCCTAGTTGGGGTAATTCTCTTTGGTGCTCTGATTTCACTCAGCTTTTCTTACAAAGCTATCGCTGCAAATCTCAGCACTAATATCCAAATTCGTGTGACGGTATACGGTGAGCCGGAATGTACCCTTGGCGGTGCAACAACGACTTCTGTAGATTTTGGCGATATACATCAGGCAAAGATTGACGGTGCTTATGGGCGCTCACCTATCAATTACAACTTGATATGTAATGGCTTATATAAGAATACATTAAAGATGACGCTGAGATGGACTGATAGGCAAATTAATGGTGAGTCATCCGTGACGACCAATCTCCCGAATTTAGGTATTGCCATTTACCGTGATGGAACCCGACTCAGCAATGGCGCAACACTCAATTTTAATTATGGGAATTCGCCTGCTTTGTATGCCGTCCCCGTTAAACCTACAGGGGTAAACTTAACATCAGGTGGGGATTTTACGGGCAATCTCACGATGGTATTGGATTACCAATAGGATGATATCAATGAAATTATTCCGTTATCTTCTCTCGGTCTGCATGATGCTTAGCCTGTTTAGCCAAAGCCAAGCATCAACACTTGGTATCCAGCTAAAAGGTCGATTATTGGTGACACCGCCCGAGTGTATTTTGAATAACAACCAACAAGAAACTATACATTTTGGCGATATATTGCTTCCACGTATTGATGGAGTTCAATACAAGCGTACTGTACCGATGAGACTCAGCTGCACAAATCTAGCGAAAAACGCCATAAAGCTCACGCTTGTCGGCGATGGAACATCATTTAATAGCAATGGTGCATTGAAAACGAGTAACCCAAAACTCGGTCTTTCCTTTTATGTGAACAATGCTAAGCAAGTTATTAACCAGCCTTTCAATGTGTTATATACAGCGCTGCCAACCTTAGAGGTTGCCCCAGTAAAAAACAATAATGCCAATTTTACAAATACCGATGGCGGATTTTTTACAGCACTGGCAACACTGAAAATTGAGTATCAGTGAGAATGATTATGTGGAATAACAATCAAATTAAGCATTGGATGGCAGGATTTATAATGGTGATGTCCATATCTTCAGCGCAAGCAAATTGGGCATTTGATGGCACGCTAATTATTCCTCCTGTTTGCCAATTAAGCCATGACGACCCAATAAAAGTTTCATTCGGTAAAGTGGGTGTACGAAAAATCAACGGTACCGCCTTCAAGCAATCTATTCCTTTTCAATTAAATTGTGTTGGCGATATGACACAACCGTGGGATATCAGCTTGATATTCGGAGGAACACCTGCAGGAAGTGGATTTGATAATGCGACATTAAGAACAGTGACACCGTTGAATAATGGCAAATTAGGAATTCAAATTCAAAAAAATGGCCAACCTCAACCATTGAATGAAGCCTTTTTGATTAATGCGGCTTCATTACCATCCCTTTCAGCCGTTCCTGTCATGCGTTCAGGAAGCGAACTTGTAGGGGATAATTTTACTGCATCAGGCACGTTAACCATTATTTTTGAATAGGAGGCGGCAGTCATAACTATGAATATTAAACGTAATATGAGCTTTGCCTTTAGCTTATGGTTTTTGGGTGCCACTGCGGCTTTTTCTGCAAATGTGGAGTTTGATGGCACGCTAATTGAAGATGCTTGTGACGTTTATCCAGGCGACGAATCGATTGAATTAGATTTCGGTACGATAGTGGATAAATACCTGTATCTAAATACTCAAACAAATAGCCAACCTTTTACCATTCGCTTAATCAATTGCGATTTAGCATTAGGCCATGAAGTGAAAGTCACATTTATTGGCGCAGAAAATTCAGCTTTACCTGGTTTATTGGCATTAGATGCAGGAAGCCAAGCAACTGGCGTGGCTGTTGGTATTGAAAGTATTTCCGGTGCGGCAATCAAAATTAATAGTGGCAGTTATACCCAAGGGTTATATACCGGAAATAATAATGACCTAAGATTTCAAGCGTATGTGAGAGCTGAGCCAGTTGCATTGCAAAATAAATCAATTGTACTCGGTTCATGGGCTGCGAGTGCCACGTTCAAATTAGATTATGAGTAAATCATTATGTATGCGAAAAAAGCAAAAATATACGGAATGTTAAATACAAGCCGTTTGAGTATTTTATTATTAATCATCGCATTAGCGTCTCTATTTCCTTCTCGCCCAGCCAATGCGATTGCGTATGTAATGCCTGTGAGTATGACCTCTGGAGCCTGGCCTCGTGTTGAGATGGACATTCTTTCTTGGAGTGAAGCAAGTGGTGTCACTAACCCTTGTTATGGGTCAACAGAATGCTGGGTAGGCCCTGATGTTCTGTATGCATCTGGTGCGCCGTCGTTGAGTGGCTCTTGCTTAGATTATGGTAACTGCATTCGAATTAACCAGTATCGAACAGCGGAAGAAGTCGCAGCGGCTTTTCGTAGTGCAAAAGGAATTCCTTATCGTGCATCGTTTGTCATTGATAGCCCAAATGCAACTTGTATTGGGTTATTTTATGTCAACCATAAACCAACCCCGGGAGTTAGGAATGCAATCCAATGGCCAGGTAGCGTTTGTGGTAAAATTCCACCTACAAATCAAACATGTAGTATTTCTTTGCCTTCTTTTGTTAATCACGGGGCGCTCAGTAACACGAGTTTAAATGGTAAAACAAACTCAGTTTCTGGCAATATCACTTGTACACAGGCGACAAATATCAATTTATTTGCTCGTTCAACCACGGGTGAGCGTTATGTATATTTAAATTCGACTTCTAACTTTTATTCAAATCCATTAATTAATAATCAAAATGGCTGGAATGGCGCGAACATGAATATTTCTGGAAACAATGCGGCGAATTCATTTACATTCACTTCTGAATTGCATGCATCAGGAACGGTAACGCCTGGATATTACACAGGAAATGCAGTCGTCATTATTGCATTTAATTAGTTAATCAAAGCCTTCGAACCCAATTCACTAACTTGGTAGTTTAGCAGCGTATTTTTAAATAGAATACGCTGCTTTTATGAATATTAATAAGCTGTAACCTTTTCATTTCAATAATATTTCTAACCCGATAGAAAACTTGAAATCCACTAGCACCGCAAAGTGAATAACCAGTGCATTGCTGGTACTCGATGTGGCACTCTCACTTCACCAAAGGTATATCTGCAAGCTAAACCATTTGGCAAATTTAGCGAAAAAACCAGCAACCACATGATATAATTTGAGTTTAGAATTAAAAGTCCTAACGATATAAACTCGCCTGAACCGGACGGTACCCACTAATGTAATAAAAAGCCAATCATAGGTATGTATTACCGATTCAAATGTGACAATACATAGCTACCAATGCTAAATTATAAAAAGAACATGCAATCGAAAAATCTTATATTAAGTCAAATGTAAAAATTGAGTTTCTACTGACACTCCGATTAGTTCAATACTCTGAATAGGGGTAAGTATGTGAAAAGCTCCTTTTTCATGATAAACTTATATTGAAAATATAAAGAGTTAGGTTGATTCAGACTTAGTATACAAATAAGCTCAATACTGGATTTTAGTCATGAAAGAAATCAAAAAAATGTCAGATAAAGACTTTGTTGATACACTAATACAAGAGTGGCTGGAAACCGTCCCTACATTAGACTTGAGTGGTTTGCCTATTATCGCCCGCATAGTACGCATGAGCCATTATATTTCTCAATTTATTGATGCCAATCTCGCTCGTTATAATCTAAATGTGGGTGAGTTTGAGGTACTAGCAGCACTTGCTAGGAATCCTGATCGTCAGCTTTCACCAAAAGAACTTCAAAAAAAAATCCTTATTTCCTCCGGTGGGTTATCTAACCGAATTAATCGATTAGAAGAAAAGAAATTTATTGTTAGAATTCCAGATCCTGCGGATAGACGTGGTGTGATTGTAAAAATAACACCAGAGGGACGAAAGCTAACCCTTGAAGCTGTGGAAACTCACGTCGCGATTGAAAAATCATTAGTTCAAGGATTAGATGACGAAAATAAAGATCAACTCGCAATGCTACTGAAAAAACTTATTCAATCACAAAAATCTGAGCTCAACGAAAAAAATGGGGCTTAATAAAAAACCCCAAAGTTGGAATAAACCTCAGGGTGCAGCTCACATTGAGCTGTCTTCATTTTGCCTTAATCACTTTAGTTAGGTTTTTTACTGACCCGTCCCTCAGACTTTAAAACTAACCATAACCCAGCCAAAATCAAACATAGCCCTACTATAGCAAACATATTAACATTTTCATGGGCAACAACGATCGCCAGGAAAAATGCCACAATTGGTTCAATTAAACCCAATGCCACTCCTGTTGGAGCACTAATATGTTTCAAAGCTTGAGTATATAAAAGATAAGCCACTCCAGTTGTTAATAATCCAAGATAAAATATGACTGCAATGCTCACCCAACTGACAGTTGGCGTTCCCGCTAGTATCCAAGCAATTGGAACCGCGATAAATATAGCAATACTGAATGTATGCTTAGTAATGGTTAATGGAGAATCAATGCTAACCAATTTCTTACTCATCAACGTATAAAGTGCATAGCAAAAGCCAGCACTTAAACAAATAAGTAAGCCCCCCGTATTGATTTGCCAACTGCTACTTTGAGAAAGAACCATCCATGTCCCTCCAGCCGTCGCACAAAAAGTTCCAAGCCACCAAAGTAAAGATGGGGATTTCTTGAGAAGAATCGCCTGCATTAAGCCAGCCCAAATAGGTGCGCTACCAATAGTTGTTGCTGTACCAATGGCAATCCCTGTCGCCTTTATACCTGCAAAAAACGTTAAGTTATATAATCCCATACAAATACCTGCGATAGTAATATATCGCCAATATCTCCTTGACCTATTCGAAGAATTTTCGCTTTGCTGTCGCTCATTTATTTTTAGTGATTGGCGGCTTGCACCACGATAAAAAAACAACAAATGGAAGAATAAACACGCAACAAGTAATCTAAATGCACCAATCCAGTAAGGTGCTGTTGCACCCTGTACAAAGCTTTGAGCCGTCCCCGCAGTACCCCATAAAAAAGCGGCACTTAGCGCTAGTGTGATACCCACTAAAGATACTTTTCTCATCGTCATTGAACTTTTACCACAATTTCAATAAAAATATATCTTCACATTAAGATACTCTATAAGAAGATACAAGTTGGATTAGATTCAAGGTGAAAGAAAAGTAATTGTTCATGATAAAAATCAATTATAGTACGTTTTTTGATTGATATTAAAAAGCGAATTACTAATATTGATATATCTTCCTGTGAAGATACTTCCAATAAAGAAATAATAATGAGAGGCAGCTATGACTGTTATATTTATCAGTGTAATAGTGTTGATACTGGCGGGTTATGCAATTGCGAAGAACTACGAAGCAAAGATTGTATTGTTCACTGCTGGTATTGCGCTGATGCTCAGCGCAGCAATGTTAGGGATGCCCATTTTAGATATAAAACAAAGTACAGGGAATATTTGGCTTGATCCACTAAAACAAATACAGCTAGGGTTTATAAAACAGTTTGGTGGCGCAGGGATCATAATCATGGTCCTATTTGGTTTTTCTTCTTATATGTCACGCATTGGTGCAAACGATGCAGCCGTTCATTTAGTCGCAAAACCTATTTCAAAAATTCGTTCTCCTTATATCCTAGTCCCAATCGTTTTTTGGTTAGGAAACTTACTATCATTAGTGATCCCCAGCGCAGCTTCATTAGCCGTTATTTTAATGGCGACCTTATATCCAATATTAAGAGCTGCCAAAATGTCATCAATGACAGCGGCAGGTATTATTGCAACTACGGCGACAATTATGCCAACACCACTAGGGGGTGATAATGTTGTTGCGGCTCGATTACTGGGTTTTGAACATGTTGTCGACTACGTCACGTTACACCATGCTGTTGTCTCACTTCCTGTTTTATTATTAATGGGATTTGCACACTATTTTTGGCAAAAGTATATGGATAAGCGCCAAGGTGCATCCGCATTTACTGAAGTTGATGAAAGTAAACTCGAAGGTAATAAAGAACTCCCCCCTGCCTACTACGCCTTATTTCCGCTCGTTCCACTTATTCTAATTATCGTTTTAGGACTCTGTTTTCGAGAAATCAAAGTGGGGCTTGTTGAAATCACACTCTTCTCTTTTATTCTTGCATTTGCCACTGAACTTATCCGTAAAGGCAATCCAAAAGAACAAATGGTTCAAGCTGGGCTCTTTTTTAAAGGCATGGGTGAAGGCTTTTCTCAAGTTGTTGTTCTGATTGTTGCCGCAGGTACGCTTGTTGCTGGCCTTAATGCTATTGGCATCATCGATATGATTTCGGGCGTGGTCAAAAACGTGAATAATGCAGGCGTTGGATTAATGTTTATTTTCTCCGGCTTAACAGCATTAATCACCTTTATTAGCGGTAGTGGTAATGCGGTATTTTATTCTTTCATTGAATTAATTCCATCTATAGCTAATCAAGCCCATGTTGATCCAATTATGGTTGCTCTTCCAATGCAATTTACGTCTAACTTAGTTCGAGCAATCTCTCCAGTCTCAGCTGTCGTCATTATTGTCGCATCGGTTATCAAAGTGAGTCCTGTTGAAGTAGTGAAAAGAACCTCTGTACCTTTAGCGGTAGGCACGATAGCAACGTTAATTTATGCATATTTTCTGTATGCGTAGAATGGGTTATTAAAAGGAAAATAAAAATGACTACAATAGATAATGCCTCATTAGTTACGTGGCGACGTCAATTCCACCGTTACCCAGAAACGGGTTGGGGAGAGTTTTATACCACGGCGACCTTAATTAAAATACTTGAAGAAATGGGGCACCACGTATTAACAGGGGAGCAGATCATCAACCCTGATTTTATTCGTGGGCGCAATCCATCCATTGTTGAAAAAGCCAAGCACGCAGCCAAAGAACGTGGAGTCGATGATGCGCTACTCGAAAGGATCGGCGACTACACAGGATGTGCAGCAATCTTTGATACCGGACGACCGGGGCCCACTATCGCATTTCGTTTTGATATTGATTGTGTCAATGTACAAGAAACCGATACGGCAGAGCACATTCCAAATCAAGAAGGATTTAACTCTACTAATCAAGGCTATATGCATGCTTGTGGCCATGATGGGCACATGGCTATCGGCCTCGGTGTCGCAAAATGGTTGATGGAAAATAAAAATAGTTCACTAAAAGGTGTTATTAAACTCATTTTCCAGCCAGCTGAAGAAGGTGTACGCGGAGCAAAACCTATCGCCGAAAGTGGCATTCTAGATGATGTTGATTACTTTGCTTGCGGGCATCTTGGCTGTGATATCCCAAGTGGAGTGATTGTAGCCGCACCGGAACGTTACCTTTCGACATTAAAAATGGATCTACGTTTTAAAGGTAAAGCCGCACACGCAGGTATGGAGCCACATGCCGGAAAAAATGCATTACTCGCCGCTTGTAACGCGACTATCCAGATTTTAAGCCTACCTACCCACGGTGAAGGAATGACCCGCGCTAATGTCGGGGTATTAAACGCAGGAGAAGGCCGTAATGTGATCCCTTCATACGCACAAATGCAAATTGAAGTACGTGGCGAAAATGAAAAAATTAACAATTACATGACCGAAGAAGCCTTAAGGCGTGCACGTGGTGTAGCACTCAGCTTTGATGTTGAACTCGAAACTGAGGTCATGGGGGAAGCCGTTGATTTCATTCCTGACGATGAAATGACTGACTATATCACCGAAGTAGCCCAAACTATTCCAGCCGTAAAAAAAGTACAGCGCACCATGAATTTTAATGGCAGTGATGATGCCACACTGTTGATTAAACGCGTACAAGCTCATGGCGGAAAGGCCGCTTATTTTGTGATTGGATCTGATATCAAAGCTGGCCACCATCAAGCCAAATTTGATATCGATGAAGAACAGCTATTCACTGGTTTTTCAATCTTTACAGGGTTACTACAACGTTTATCCGTATAAAAACAGCAAATCAATATAAGCCAATTATGAAACCTTATAGCGGATGATGTTATAAGGTTTTTTTAAGGAAATATGATGAAAAAGACATTATTAAATACACTACTTTCTAGCCTGATCTTATATACCTCTGTTTCACTCGCAGCTGATGCCATTAAACCCAACGTAACTATTTTAGCCACTGGGGGGACCATCGCAGGAAGCTCCAAATCCAACCTTGATACCACCGACTATAAAGCGGGCTCACTGGGTATTAATGTGTTAATCAATGCCGTGCCAGAAATCAACGATGTTGCTATCGTCAAAGGAGAACAGATTTCTAACACCATCAGCGGCAATATTAGCAGCGAGATCCTATTAAATCTCAGTAAACGTGTTAATCATTTACTGAATGAAGGAAAACAACAAGGCGTCGTTATCACCCATGGGACGGATACAATTGAAGAAACAGCGTTCTTCTTAGAGTTAACCACCCAAAATAAACAGCCTATCGTTATTGTCGGAGCCATGAGACCAGCAACCGCTATCAGTGCAGATGGCCCAATGAATCTGCTTGAAAGCGTCGTACTTGCTGCGGATAAGAAAGCTGAAAATCGCGGAGTCATGGTAGTTTTAAACGACCGCATTGGTTCTGCTTTTTATACCACCAAAGCAAACTCAACCACTCCTGATGCATTTAAATCTTATGAACCTGGCTATCTTGGAGTCTTTGTCAGTGGAAAACCCAAATTCTACTATACCCCTGCACAGCCTGTTGACCGTACTTTTTTCGATGTTAGTAAGGTAGATAAACTCCCTAATGTTGAAATTATTTATGCCTACCAAGACCAGACCCCAGCTATGCTTCATGCCGCTATCAATAGCGGAGCCAAAGGGATTATTGTTGCGGGCAGTGGTAATGGAAATGTCTCAAGTAACATGGAGGAGGCAATTAAGCAGCTCAGTGACAAAGGTATTCCTGTTGTGATGGCAACCCGAACAGGCTCTGGCTATGTGAGTAGTAAATCATTTGCTATCGGGTCTGGCTTTTTAAACCCACAAAAGTCTCGCATTCTCTTACAACTCGCCCTTGCAACTGGTGCCAATCTTAAACAAATATCGAATTACTTTGATAGCCAACGTTAATTAAATATCTTCATTGTTAAAGGCGTCTAAAATATAGACGCCTTTTTAGCATTCATCATACTTATTTCTAGGATAATAAATAAATTATAAAAACAAGTTTAAATTTATTATATAGATAATCAATATTCAAATAGCGTTAGTGCCCCACTTAGTTAAATGGCTAATATTTGAATAATTAAAATTTGGCTTTATTTTATTACTATTTTTAAATATTGGCTTTCTTTGCTAGTAGATAATAAATAATTGCTGTAATCGGAAATGCAATAAAGAATGCAAAATTATAACCTATCATACCTGATACCAACCCAATCACTAGCGCAGTAATACCCGGTTTTCTCCAGTTAGGAATATCATCGCTGTACAGGTTTTCTAAATTAAGATGACATTTACGAATAAGGTAATAATGTACTAGCATAATCGCCAATATGGGAGCGAGTATTGCAGAGAAAATCATTTGCACATAATCAAGGTAGCTTAATAATAACCATGGCATCATTAAAATACTAATCAACCCAACTAGCCATGTCGCTTTTGCGAAAGTTAATTTAGGGAAGAAATTAAGCATAATTAATGTTGCGGGAAAAATATTCGCACAGGTATTGACGGTCCATTGTGCAAATACAATGATAATACAGCTAATAATTAATATGGTTGCGTTATCAGCAAAAGCAATTTGTAGCATCCCAATAGGGTTATCGCTTTTCGTCAGATAAGCACTAATCAACCCTGCAAGAGTGAGCAATAAGCCTGTACCAACAAACCCAAGCCCAAAACAAAAGATAGTGCGTTTATTACGAGCAAAGAAGCTACTTGATGCACTGTTTTCAGGTAATTTTAGCTTTCTGGTTAAGTCACTGCCATTTAGAGCTTCAGATAACCATCCTCCACTAAAGATAGCAATAACAGTAATAAAGCTGAACCCGGTTCCTTCTAATGGAGAAGCCGTCACAATATCGGGTAAAGAAATTTGGTGTTCTTGTAATAACCAAGCAACCAATGACACCAATCCGCATGCCAAAATGGGGACTGCCAATGTGCCAAACTTACTCATACTGTCTACGTTACGGCTTGCATTGAATAGCTGTAAGGATGCATAAGTGATGAATATCACCCAAAACATGGAAACCCCAGTGACAATTTCGATAATCGCATTAATCGCCTGTGTCCCTAAAAATAAAATCACACCGCACCATGTTAAACAGACGATGGCTCGACATATCGCACCAATTTTCGCCCCTTGTTTTCCTAAGCAGTCGCGAATAAAAATGGTGAAAGGAACACCGTAACGTGTACCGATATCACCAGTTAACGTAATTAACACGGTGACTAATAAAAAACCGAAAAAACAAGCAATTAACACTTCAATAGGGGAATATCCTCCTCTTAAAAGTACTTGAGCGGGGATCACCAACCCCACAACGTTGATCACCATCGATGAACAAAGCACCAGCAAGTCGCGCGTCTTTAACGTTCTGTCTTTTTCCTGTGTAGGTAACAATTCCTGATTGGCTTTAGCAAGCAATTCCTGTGAAATATTTTGTCCATTATTCATGAGTCTAGCCTCATATTTATTGTCGTTTTAGTTTAATTTCAAAGTACGTTTAATAAATTTCCCTTGGCCTTTACTTCCCATAAAGGTGTTGTTATCCATAATGATTTCGCCACGTAAAAGGGTTGTTTTAACTTTTCCTTTCGCTTTATATCCTTCATGTAGGCTATAGCCAGCACCACTGTGTAAGTTATTGGCTGAAATAACCCATTCCTCATTCGGATCAAAAATGACAATGTCAGCATCAGCTCCAGGTAATAGCGTCCCTTTTTGTGGATAACATCCCATGGTTTTCGCAATGTTAGTGCTACATAGTGCAACCGCTTGGTTCATAGTGATTTTTCCGCTCTCTACACCTTCGGTTACCATCAAATTAAAACGGATTTCGAGGCCAGATAACCCATTCACTACCTTAGTAAAATCGGGGATAATTTTGCCATTGGCATCGCGCTGTAAAGCCTTTTCCTTTTCCTCACGAGTGAAAGTGCAATCATCGGAACCAATCAAGGTGATCGTACCGTTCTTAATGCCATCCCAAAGTTCATCCCGCTCTTTACGAGTGCGCAGTGGAGGCGAACAAATGGCCAGATGCCCATTTTCAATATCATCATAGAGTTCATCGAACAGCGTTAAATAGTGAGGGCCCGTTTCGATATACAGTTTTTGGCCTCGCTCTTGTGCTTGTTGTGCAATGTTTAGACAAGGACCATTTGTGGTATGAACAATCAGAAGAGGAACACCAACTGATTCAGCGAGTTTAGCCACGCGGCCAAAGGCTTCTGTTTCACAAATAACGGGCTTACTATTGGCAAAGTCACGCCAAGTTAGGGTGTTATTTTTGATGCACTCATCCACCGCGGTTTCTGCTATCGCATTACTTTCCGCATGGATCAATGGCATACAGTTATTTTCTTTTGCACGTTTAAAGACCTGCATCAGAGTCATATCATCTGCCATCACACCTTCTTTACGGTAAGTCATAAATAATTTAAATGTTGGGCACCCTTTTGCCGCAAGAAGTGGAATTTCATCTAATAGCTGCTCGTTAGCTTCAACAAATTTGCCATGTACACTAAAATCAATCGCAGACTCAGTCATTTCCTCAATACGGTCATCTAGCGCCTGAAGAACACTTGAGCCTTTCCAAGTATTGGTAAAATCCATATAGGTTGTGACACCCGCAAATGCGGCGCAAATACTTTGCTGATAAAAGGTAAGTTGCGGGGAAATCCCTTGAAATGGAGCCTGTGTGTGCATATGCGCATCAATTAAACCGGGTAGAACTAATCGGCCTTGCGCATCAATTTCTTTTTGGCATTCAGCGGGCTCATCAGGGCCAAGTAAAGCAGCAATTTTGCCTTTTTTAATTGCCAAATCGGCGCGAACCGTACCCTCTTCAAGAACTAAATGCCCATTTCTAATAATTGTGTCAAACATAACTATCTCCAACGATTTTTATGTCACAACACAGCGAAAAAGAGACTGTGTTGCAGCTATTATTGATTGATCAACTCAGCGTTCCTTTCCGTAAAACTTGTCCACTGCAGGCATAACTTTCAATGTGATTAAACAGCGCAATTCGACCATTAACCATCACAAGCTCGATACCTTCAGGGTATTGATTTGGTTCAACAAAAGTACCTTTGTCTATAATGGTATGTGGGTCTAACATTACGATATCGGCTTGGTAACCCTCTTTAAGTAATCCCCTATTGGTTAATCCCAAAACCTCTGCTGGTTTGCCGGTCATTTTGCGAATCGCTGCTTCCCAAGTTAAACAAGCTTCTTCGCGTACATACTTCCCAAGTACTCGAGGAAATGCTCCAAAAACACGGGGATGAGGCTTACCTGCCCCCATTAAGCCATCCGTACAAACATTCTGCTCTGGGCGGCACAAAAATTTAATCACGTGCTCTTCTGTCCCATAAAAATCCACCATTCCAACGGCATTATCTTCCTCATATAACAGGTCAAAAGTGGCGTTATAAGGGTCTTTACCACGTAACTCTCCAAGTTGAACTAAGTTTAAACCTACTGCATCTTGGTTTTTCTGTTGCTTCACACTGGTAATGAAGATTTGATCTAACCCAGCGAAATCAATGAAGTTATCCCACCCAGGGATCCCTTTTTCGATATCGTCAATCATACGTTGGCGTAATTCAGAAGATTTCAGGCGTTCGAGTAGCTTTTCCGTACCACCTGCATGCACCCACGGCGGTAAAATCACCCCTAACATGGTGCTACCAGCAACATAAGGATATTGGTCGAAAGAGATGCGTATTCCTTCTTGCTGTGCTTGTTCAAGCATCGATAGCATTTCATCGATCAGTGACCAGTTTTTCTTACCACAGACCTTCATATGAGAAATATGTAGCCAAACTCCGGATGCATGAGCAATATCAATAAGTTCTTGAGTCGACTGAATGATGTCATCCGCTTCACTGCGCTGATGAACCACAAAAATCCCATTATATTTGGCTGTCACTTTGCAAAGTTCGGTGATCTCAGCGGTATCGCCAAAAGCACAAGGCATATAGATAAGGCCTGTAGATAGCCCATAGGCCCCTGCTTGTAACTCTCGCTCAAGAATCTGGCACATTTTGGCGACATCTTCCTGCGTCGATGCCTTACCATCTAATCCCATGGCTTCCATACGGATATTACCGTGGGGAACAAGATAAGCGAGGTTCGTAGCGCTTCCTCGCGCCTCTAACATGTTGAGATATCCCGCTGTATTTTTGAAGTGCCAGTCAATCTCATCAGAGTCACCATCGAGGCCAGCAATATTTTTACGCCACGCGAAAATATATTGTTCAGGCAAAGGTGCCAATGCAACGCCGTCTTGCCCCAACAACTCAGTCGTGATCCCTTGGCGAATTTTTGCGGAAACTGCGGGGTTTAATAACACCGATAAATCAGAGTGAGTGTGCGTATCAATAAAACCGGGACAAATGATTTTACCGGTTGCATCAATAACCTGGTCCTGAGTGTTGGCGCTAATATCGCCGATTTGAATAATTTTACCTTCATTAACAAGTAAGTCGCTGTGATACTGACTTTCTCCTGTACCGTCAATGATGGTGGCATTTTTAAATAGTGTTTTCATTGTTCTCTTCCTTTATCAATGCCTTAGTAGTCACTAAGGCATCAAAAGATAACTATTTGTTATTATTGTAAATACTAGAAATTATGCTGTAGTAGCCTTTGACTGAGCCTGTTAATTGTCCAATTTCGATATATTCATCAATGGTGTGAGCCAGATTTTCTCTGGAAGGCCCAAAGCCAATCGTAGGAATATTGGCTTCCCCCGCATAGTGGCTACCGTTGGTACAAAATGAATATTGGGTAATGGTTGGGTTAATACCGACTTTTTTAAGTCCCGATAAAACACACTGCACAAATTCATCCGATTCATCTAACACCCAACCGGGAAAGAAACGCTCTCCTTCAATGGTACTACCGGTATAGCAAGATTCCGTACCATAGGCATAAGACACCCGCGCTTTAAATTCGGGGTCCAACTGAATCATTTCTTCCAACACTTTTTGGATAGGTTCAATTACGCTATCTTTGCTTTCACCAACCAATAACCTACGGTCATAAGTCGCGCGGCAATATTCAGGGACAACCGATGCGCCGGGATATGGTGAAGATTTAATATCCGTTAATTCAAGGATCCCTAAACCAAGAACGGGGTGAACAGGCGGAGTTAATGTTCTAATTTTTTCAACCAATGCCGCCATTTTATAAACCGCGTTAATACCCGCTTGCGGGTTTGCGGAGTGGGCTGGCTTACCAAATGTTTCTACCACCACCTCTGCGCGACCACGTTGGCCAATTTTCAGGTTAAGCTCAGAAGCCTCGCCGATAACCACATAATCAGGATGATACTTTTCAGTGACTAGGCGTGCCGCTACACCTTCAAAACATTCCTCATGTACGATGCAGGAAACATAAACTCTCCCAGCAAACTCACGCAGATTGTCTTGACCAAAAAAACCAATGGCTGAAATCATGGCAGCAACTGCACCTTTCATATCGGTCGTACCACGGCCATAAATTTTGCCGTCATTAATTTCTCCGCCAAATGGGTCTTGCGTCCATTGGCTTTCATCGACTGGAACCGTATCGATGTGTCCATCAAAAACCAGCGTTTTTCCAGGGTATTTCCCTACAATTCCACCAATGATATTGCCGTATCTATCAACATGAATATCATCAAATTCATAATCTTCCATCATGGATTTAATAACACGGACAACATTGCCCTCTTCACCGGAGTAACTTTTTTCACGAACTAAAGCCTGACAATTCTTGATGACTTCGTTAAGACGATTTTCTGAAAACATATTTTTCACCCCGATTAAAATTGGCCAAAGCTTGGGAACTCACCATCCCAAACAATATCCCGATAACGTTGAATATCCGTGTCGCCCTCAGTACTGATAAGCAAAATGCGTGAATTTTCATTCAGTTCCAGCCTGTTGCGCACATCAGCATAATTTTGGGACTGCATTAAAATAGAAAGTAACCCTGTAGTGACAGCACCAGATTCACCCGAAACAATCGGAGGGTCAGTCGGTAATGGGTTACCTAATATCCGCATCCCTCGCGTTGCGACAAAGTCAGGGCAAGAAAAGAAAGCATCGGCGTAGTCTCGTAATAATTGCCAACCTGCAATATTGGCTTCACCACATGCCAGCCCAGCCATAACTGTTTGTAGATCGCCTCCAACAGAGATCGCTTCCTCATTTTCAGCAACCGCTGAACGGTAAAGGCAATCCGCAATTTGAGCTTCAGCAATAATCACTTTCGGTCTATCCTCTCCATAAAGTGCCGTTAACATCCCCTGCACCATGCCAGCAAATGAGCCAACACCAGCTTGAACAAAAACGTGTGTCGGTTTCACTTCATGTAACTGTGACAAAGCTTCAAACATTAACGTGCTGTAACCTTGCATAATCCACTGCGGGATCTTTTCATAGCCAGCCCAAGCGGTATCTTGCACCACCACCCAGCCATATTTTCTTGCCATTTCGGCTGTCATACGTACCGCATCGTCATAATTCATATCTACAATTTCTGCGGTCGCACCTTCATTCAAGATGGCATCTAAGCGTTCATGGGAAGAACCTTTAGGCATATAAACTACTGATTTTTGTTTAAGTTGACGTGCCATCCACGCCACGCCTCGCCCATGATTACCATCCGTCGTGGTGGCAAAAGTAATGCCATTTAATTGTTCTCTAACCTCATTGCTGACCATAACGTTATAAGGAAGCTCAGAGATATCTCTCCCCAACTCTTCGGCGATATGGCAGGCCATTGCATAGGCGCCACCTAATGCCTTAAATGCCTTGAGGCCAAAGCGTTGAGACTCATCTTTTAAGTAAATCTGTCCGACATTTAATGACTTGGCGAGTGCAGGTAAATGATAGAGCGGTGTTGGTGCATACTCAGGAATTGAGCGGTGAAATTGCCACGCTTTATGTAATTCAGCTTGCGAAAAAGAGGCAAGGTTCGCCGTAGGTTTCTGCTTAAAACGGCTGTGATTAATGTAGTACTTTAATTGCTCCTGCATGGAAAACCTCATGAACTTATTATTAATAAACAAGACAATTAAGTCTTAATAAAAAATAGGTTTACAGCTTAGGTAGCAATACACATGCCAAGATCGGCATTTACGTATAATTATAATGAGAAAATAATGTAGCCAGTTGATATAAAACAAAATTTAAAATAAACCATATAGAATTGCTTTTACTAAATTCGATATCATTGATTTACCTCATTGATAAATTATCAAATATGATAAATAGTGTGATGGCGATATATAAATAATTTAATATATTGATTTAAAAATAAAATTATAATTATCACCTCAATTAAATTTATTAATATTTATCAATTTTGATAACAAGGGAAAAAATGACATCCATTCTGAGTACTATCCAAAATGAAATTTGCCATTACGCAGAAGCTATTTCTGGCGTGACCGGAACAGATGTCGAAATTATTGATGAATATCTGATCCGTATTGCAGGAACGGGTTATTACAAACACATGCTTAATCAAAACGTTTCACGTAACGGCTATATTTATCGTCATGTTTTACGAGTACAAGAAACCGTATTAATTAAAGATCCTGGGGAAAATAACCTCTGCCATCTATGTGAAAATAGAGAAACCTGTACGGAAGAATTAGACCTTAACGCACCGATTTTTTTAAATGGTAAAGTCATTGGTGTCATTGGCATTATTTGCTCGACCAAACAACAGCGAGCCGTATTACTTCAGCAACTCAATAAATTCATCACATTCATCGAACAAATAGCCGAAATGATATCGAGTAAGGTATTTGAGTGTCTTGAACGCTTGAGAGCCCAAGAATCTTTACATGCATTTCGGCGATTAATTGATGCTATGGATAGAGGCGTAATAGCCATCGATAGCCAACAAAAAATTTGGCATACCAACCGCTCTGCATCCCGCTTTTTTAATAAAGATATTATAGGCCTATCACTGTCCTTTGAACTTACAGGGGATATTTTATATGGCGATGAAGAAGCATGGTTAGAATTAGAAGGCCAACGCTATCATGTACTCTGCCGTAATGTTACTTTTACTTCACTGGAAAATGATACGTTAACCATGATCATTTTTCAGGACGCCCGTGATTATATTACTCATGTCAATCAATCATCCGTTGAAATCAGCGAAGCCCCTTCACAGTTAATCGGTAATTCATTGACTATGATGAACCTCAAACAAACCATCAAGAAGGTCGCTGTCAGTCATGCAAATGTACTGATCACGGGGGAAAGTGGCTCAGGAAAAGAGGTCGTCGCTTATGCTCTACATACACAAAGTGCTCGACATGCTCAGCCCTTTGTCACCATAAACTGTGCGGCAATACCAGAGCAACTCCTTGAAAGCGAGCTCTTTGGCTATATCAGAGGCGCATTCACCGGAGCAGATCCTAAAGGGCGTATAGGTAAGTTTGAATTAGCCCATGGAGGTAGCCTATTTCTCGATGAAATTGGTGATATGCCTTTGTTATTACAGGCTAAGCTACTGCGTGTTTTACAAGATAAAACCATCACCCGAGTTGGTTCAAATAACCAAATACCTACCGATGTCCGCATTATTGCAGCCACAAACAAAAATTTATTAGAGATGGTCGAACACAAAACGTTTCGAGAAGACCTATATTACCGATTAAATGTTGTGCCGATCCCTGTTCCTGCATTACGGGAGCATCGTGAGGATATTGCTGATTTAGCGAAATATTTTTCTGACCAATTTTCAATGCAATATGATAGAGAAAAGCAAAAGATCCCTGATACAGTAATGAATTATTTATATGGCTATCATTGGCCGGGTAACATACGTGAAATGCGTAATGTCATCGAGTATATTTATGTAATGCAAGGCGATCTGCCTGAAATGAACCATAGCCATTTACCTGAGTATATTACAGAAACAAATTCATCAACAGAATCAATACATTCCATTACAAAAACCGCTGCGCTGCCTGTACACCATTATGAGAAAGAAACCATACAACACGTACTTGAAAAAACGGGTTACTCCATGGGAGGAAAGAAAGAAGCGGCACAAATATTAGGTTTAAGTATTGCGACACTGTATCGCCGATTAAAAAAATACGATATTTCCAGCTGACCTTCATATCTAGGCACTAATATTTCTCTCAGTGCTTGACTTATCGTACTTATTACTAATAATCCAACCAACTGTTACTGCTATACAAATAGTCACAAAGCGAATGGTCATTTTGTGATGGCTATCTTACTTTTGTTTTTACGCCCTTCTCAAAATATCTCATCTTTTAATGGCAAGTAAGATAAATTAACACCTTATGATCGCCAATAAAAACCTCGCCAACGCGAGGTTTTTATCTCTTCAGAAGAACACAAAACGAATTATACATTTTTCCTTTCGATGGTTTCTTCCCCCCAATATAGCCTATCCGCGGTGGTCTTCGAGAAGGCCAGAGGTAAAACTTCATCAGAACCTTCTTCCCAAATTTGTTCCGCTAATACTTCATCATTATTCGCTAATTCAAAAATAGCTTGAGCAATTTCAATTGAGGTTTCTCTAACTTTAGCCCATTCGGCTATATGGTGAGGGTCTTTCATTATTCGCTCCTGATTAAATGGTTCTGGTAAAAACACTGAGAGATTTCAAGTCTGTGAATAAGATCACTACGACTTTAAATATATTGCCATTTTTCCTTTTTAGTGACGCTCTATTAAACGCGCTCACTATTCACTATCTCTAGTATATGACTATAAGTTAAGTAATAGAGATTAAAAAGTCATGAATATTCGCCATGTTGTTGCTATTGATTTAGGCGCATCTAGCGGTCGTGTCATGTTGGCTTGCTATGATGTGCATAATAAAAAATTATCATTAGATGAAATTCATCGTTTTACAAACCATTTGATCACTGAAGGTGATCATTGTTATTGGGATCTGGATGATCTTGAGGCTCAAATACGGATTGGCTTACACCATATAGAGCAATCTGGCATCCATATTGACAGCATTGGCATCGACACTTGGGGCGTTGATTATGTTCTACTTGACCGTGATGGTGCCACCGTCGGTCGCAATTTCTCTTACCGTGATAACCGCACCCAAGGTGTCATGGAGCAAGTCCAAACCGACCTTGGTGTTCAAAATATCTACCAAAAAACAGGGATCCAATTTCTCCCTTTCAATACCTTATATCAATTGAAGTCCTTGCAACAATCACACCCTCAATGGCTGGAACAAGCACACCATTTATTATTGATCCCTGATTATTTCGCATACCGTTTGACTGGGCAAATCAACCATGAATATACCAATATTTCCACCAGCCAAATGGTTAACCTGGAAACAAGTGATTGGGATGATGAGTTAGTCGAGTATCTACAAATACCACGCCGTTTATTAGGTGAAATCAAGCAACCAGGTAATATCATTGGCCACTGGCAAACGCCCAAAGGTAAAAAAATTCCGGTGATTGCCGTAGCAAGCCATGATACGGCTAGCGCTGTTATTGCGGCGCCGATAACCGATAGCCATAGTGCCTATTTAAGCTCAGGAACTTGGTCATTAATGGGCCTCGAACGTACTACTCCTTGTACTTGTGAATACGCATTTGCTGCCAATATTACCAATGAAGGTGGAGTAAATGGCCACTACCGTGTCCTAAAGAATATTATGGGGTTATGGTTATTCCAACGCATTTGTCTTGAACATGACGTGCAAGATATTTGCAGCCTAATTGAGTCAGCAGAAGCTATCCCTGCCTTCACTTATCTTATTAACCCCAATGATAACCGCTTCTTAAACCCTGAGTCGATGAGCCAGGCCATTAAAGAGGCTTGTCAGGAAAACCAACAACCCGTCCCAAATACTATCGCTGAGCTAGCTCGCTGTGTTTTCGACAGCTTAGCACTGCTTTATCGTCAAGTGTTTCTTGAATTACAGCAAATAAACCATGCCCCATTACAACAGCTGCATATCGTCGGTGGTGGTAGCCAAAATGCCCTACTTAACCAACTCTGCGCCAACACTTGCGGAGTCCCTGTGAGCACAGGCCCGATTGAAGCGTCCACCTTAGGAAACATTGGGTATCAGTTGATTGCCCTAAACACCATTCCAGATGTACCAACCCTGCGCACCATTATTGCAGAAAATATCGAGCTTTGTTGGTTTCAACCTCAAAGCATCGCGCTGGATGAACCTTGGAAACAATTTAAAACCATTACGGCCTAACTCAGGTTATTAACCGTATATCGATAAGTTATAAGGAAAATTTCATGTCTAATTACAAAGAAAGTTATCTTATTGCCAAACAACGTTTTGCTGACCTTGGTATCGATACTGAACTGGCGATGCAAGCCATGGCTGACTTGCCTGTATCGATGCATTGCTGGCAGGGAGATGACGTAGCTGGCTTTGAAAAATCTGCAACCGCTTTAAGCGGTGGTATTCAAGCTACAGGTAATTACCCCGGCAAAGCGACCAATGCGATTGAATTACGCGCAGACATGGATAAAGCAATGAGCTTAATTCCTGGCCCTAAACGCGTTAACCTGCACGCTCTTTATCTCGAAGCTGATACCGCCGTCGAACGTAATGAAATTGAACCTCGCCATTTTGCCAATTGGGTTGATTGGGCGAAAAAAAACCATATCGCGCTCGATTTTAACCCTTCTTATTTTTCCCATCCACTCAGTAGCGAAGCGACGCTAACTCACAGTAATAAGGAAATTAGAGACTATTGGATTGGCCATGGACAAGCTTGTCGCCGTATTTCTGCGTATTTTGGCGAGTCATTAAATAGTGCTTCCGTAATGAATATTTGGATCCCTGACGGCATGAAAGATCTCCCCGTCGACCGCTATGCGCCACGCCAACGGTTAGTCGAGTCATTGGATGAAATTATCAGTGAAAAAATTGATATTAAATATCATATCGATGCCGTCGAAAGTAAGTTATTCGGTATTGGTGCCGAATCTTACACCGCAGGCTCCAGTGAGTTTTATTTGGGCTATGCCATCACACGTAAAACCGCATTATGTTTAGATGCCGGCCACTTCCATCCAACCGAGGTTATTTCAGACAAAATTTCAGCCGTCATTCCTTATGTTGAACGCCTATTATTGCACGTCAGCCGTCCTGTGCGTTGGGACAGTGACCACGTCATTTTACTTGATGATGAAACTCAAGCGATTGCCAATGAAATCATTCGCCATAACTTAAAAAACCGTGTGCACATTGGTCTCGATTTCTTTGACGCATCGATTAACCGCATTGCTGCGTGGGTCATTGGGACTCGCAATATGAAAAAAGCGTTACTACGCGCCTTACTTGAACCAACCGCAAGACTGCGTCAACTCGAAGCAGAAGGGGACTTCACAGCTCGCCTCGCGCTATTGGAAGAACAAAAATGCCTGCCATGGCAAGCTGTTTGGGATGAATACTGCGAACGCAACAATGTTCCTGTAGGCGAAAAATGGTTAGATGAAGTTAAACAATACGAAAAATCAACATTATTAACACGTTAAGGTAAATTGTATGCAAGATATTCTGACATCTTGGTTTGTCCAAGGGATGATAAAAGCCACCAGCGATATGTGGCTCAAAGGCTGGGATGAACGTAATGGCGGTAATGTGAGCTTACGACTAACTGAAGACGATGTTGCTCCATTTAAACACACTTTTCACGCTGACCCGCGTTATATCGAAACAACTGAACCGGTTAAAGAGCTAGCAAACCAATATTTTATTGTCACAGGTTCTGGTAAATTTTTCCGTAATGTTGCCTTAGACCCTGCAGATAACTTGGGTCTAGTTCGTATCGATAATGAAGGTCAGGGTTACCATATTGTTTGGGGCTTTGTGAATGGTGCAATACCAACCTCGGAATTTGCTGCTCACTTTCAATCACATATCACACGTATGCAAGCCACTAATGGCGCTAACCGCGTCATCATGCACTGCCATGCAACCAATATCATTGCGCTAAGCTATGTTTTACCGCTCGATAGTGCATCCATCACGCGTCATTTATGGGAAATGAGTACCGAATGTTTGGTTGTTTTCCCTGATGGTATCGGTGTGCTGCCATGGATGGTGCCTGGCACAGATGGCATCGGCTTAGAAACAGCGGAACAAATGAAACAACATGGCTTAGTACTTTGGCCATTCCATGGAATTTTTGGTTCCGGCCCAACCTTAGATGACGCTTTTGGTTTAATTGATACCGCAGAAAAATCCGCTGAGATACTTGTCAAAGTTCTCTCGATGGGCGGTAAAAAACAAACTATTTCAACAGAGAATCTGATTGCGCTTGCCAAGCGATTCAATGTCACACCAATGTCTGATGCATTGAAATAAAGCCTGTTTCTCTGTGGATAGGCCTTCCCTTCCACAGAGAAATTAAAACGATAATAAACAGTGAGGAATAGTTCATGGGCAGTGGAATTTTACTCGGTATTTTTTGGCATTTTGTCGGCGCAGCTTCGGCGGCTTGCTTCTACGCACCATTAAAAAAAGTTAAAAACTGGTCATGGGAAACTATGTGGTCCATTGCCGGGATTTTTTCTTGGATTATTTTACCTTGGACCATCAGTTATATTTTACTTCCTGACTTTTGGGCCTACTACAGCTCTTTTAGTGCAAATATTCTGATCCCCGTTTTTTTATTTGGTGCTATGTGGGGGGTGGGTAATATTGGCTATGGTCTGACTATGCGCTATTTAGGTATGTCAATGGGCATCGGAATTGCCATTGGTATTACGCTCATTGTTGGTACATTAATGACCCCAATTATTCAAGGCACATTTGGCGAATTGATTGCCTCTACGGGTGGAAAATTAACAATTCTTGGCGTCCTTGTGGCTGTTCTTGGGGTTGCCATCGTTTCCTATGCCGGGTTACTGAAAGAAAAAGCGACCGGAGTGCAAGCCGAAGAGTTCAACCTGAAAAAAGGCTTATTACTGGCAGTCATGTGCGGCATTTTCTCAGCCGGTATGTCATTCGCAATGAGTGCAGCCGTCCCTATGCACGAGGCGTCCGCTGCCCTTGGCGTTTCTTCTCTTTATGTGGCATTACCAAGTTACGTCATCATCATGGGTGGCGGTGCATTAATCAATTTAGGCTATTGTTTTATTAGACTTATTTATCGTAAAGATATCTCTTTCAAATCAGATATCTCTGTCCCCAAAGCCCTACTGGTCAGCAATATTTTATTTGCCATTTTGGGTGGCGCTATGTGGTACTTCCAATTTTTCTTCTACGCATGGGGACATGCAAATATCCCATCACAATACGGCTTTATGAGCTGGATGCTACATATGAGTTTCTATGTTCTGTGTGGCGGTATCGTGGGGTTAGCGCTAAAAGAATGGAAAGGCACCGGCAGAAAACCCGTTCGAATTTTATGTTTAGGCTGTTTAGTGATTATCTTAGCGGCAAATATTGTTGGCTTGGGAATGGCCGCCTAGTGTAACAGTTTTTTATTTTAATTGATTGGGAGGTCAGCGATGACCCATAGAATGATACTTAATGAAACCTCATACTTTGGCGAAGGGGCAATTAACCACCTTGTCGAGGAAATTCAAAAACGCCAATTTAACAAAGCACTGATTGTCACGGATGCGGATCTGGTTAAATATAATGTAGTCAGTAAAGTCACCCAATTATTAGATGACGCTAAGTTGGACTACGCCATTTATGATGGTGTTATTCCTAACCCAACCATTGATACCGTCCAACAAGGGCTAAAACACTTCAAACAATCTAATGCAGATTGTCTTATCGCTATCGGAGGAGGTTCTCCACAAGACACCGCTAAAGCGATTGGGATTATTATCAATAACCCACAATACGAAAATGTGGTGAGCTTAGAAGGTGTCGCTCCAACCCAAAACCCAGCAGTTCCTATTATCGCAATCCCAACTACCGCAGGAACTGCAGCTGAAGTCACGATTAACTATGTCATCACAGATAACAAGCTGTGCCGTAAATTTGTGTGCGTTGACCCCCATAGTATTCCGATTGTTGCCATTATTGATCCATCAATGATGGCATCCATGCCTGCAAGCTTAAAGGCTGCAACTGGCGTTGATGCTCTCACCCATGCTATTGAAGGCTATATCACGAAAGGGGCTTGGGCACTTACCGATGCTCTACACCTTAAATCCATTGAGTTGATCAGCAATTCGTTACGGCAATCCGTTAAGGGCGACCCGCAAGGTGTTGAAACGATGGCACTAGCACAATACATGGCAGGAATGGGCTTTTCTAACGTTGGCTTGGGGTTAGTTCATGGTATGGCTCATCCCCTTGGAGCGTTTTACAATACTCCACACGGTGTCGCTAACGCTATTTTATTACCTCATGTTATGTCGTATAACGCTGATTATACTGGGGAAAAATATCGAGATATCGCTCGTGCTATGGGTGTAAAAAATATCGATGCCTTTTCACTTCAAGAAGCCAGAAATACCGCCATTGCTGCTGTTTTTGCGCTAAACAAGGACGTTGGTATTCCTGAAAAACTGCGTGAGATCGGCATGAAACTGGAAGATATTCCATCCCTTGCTCAAGCCGCCTTTGATGATGTGTGTACTGGAGGTAATCCACGTGACGCCACATTAGAAGACATCACTGAATTATATCAAGCGATTTATTAGAGAGTGATACCATGATAAAAAAAGCATTTGTGATGCAAATTGCTCCTGACGCCCACCAAGAATATCAGCGCCGACATGATGAAATTTGGCCTGAATTAGTGCTGACACTCAAAGAACATGGCGCACATCACTATTCTATTTTCTTAGATAACAAACGAAATTTATTATTCGGCTACGTGGAAATTGAATCACAGGAACGCTGGGATAGCGTTGCACAAACGGAAGTGTGCCAAAAATGGTGGAAATATATGTCGGATATTATGCCATCAAACCCTGACAATAGCCCAATCAGTGATGAGTTAAGGTCGGTATTTTATTTAGACTAATCTCCCCCTAGGCAGTGCTAGTCTATTGGCTAGCACTTACCTCAATTTATCTTTTTGTAAAAAACAACGGCGATATGCACTTGCTGTCATTTTCATTTTTTTATGGAAGACACTCGAAAAATAATTACTGTCTTCATAACCACATTGCCCAGCGACTTCACTAATCGACAACGAGGTACTACGCAATAATAACGCCGCTTGGCACAAACGTAATTGTTGCAGATATTCCATTACCGTCATTCCTGTTTTCGACTTAAATAAACGCTGCAATGAACGCGCAGACATCTGATGCTCCTGAGCAAATTTTTCTAATGAAAATGACGTATTGATACTTAAATTTAAACAGTTTATTAGCTGATCCATTTGGTGTAATAAACTTATTGGAGCTTGATCTGGCTGATAACGTAAACGATAAATATAAATAGCTAACTGTAAAAATAGGCCTTCGCAAAGATGAATAGATGGAATATCCGGTTTTTGGCATTCTAATGCCATTTTCTCAATAATGGGCGTCAACGTTGATAAGCTGGAAGGCGGCAATTTCCAGTGCCTAGATGTTATCGGCTGATAACTTAATGGAACATACTTTTCAATAGATTTTTTAATGAGAAACTCATTAGGTTTATATAATACATTAACCAGTTTTAAGTTATTTACTGAGTGATAGCCATGACAATCTTCCGCATTAATATAAAACAGATCTCCACAAGTAATTGGATAATCAATACCATTCCAATGGTGTAAACCATTTCCTGAAAAAACAATCACAAACTCATTAAAATTATGGCTATGAACAATAAAATCTTCCTGAGAATCCCGCATTTCTATCGTCACGGTATTTTCAGGCCTAATAAAATAATCACTGCTGTTGATCGAAAGAATGCTTTGTATCATGATCACCTCAAAAAAGTGTAGGGATGATCATTACGATCTTTTTTAATTACTGCAATGACGCAGGTCACGGGGTGTGAAATTATACTCACTTTTAAAACACGTCGAAAAATATGCACTATCATTAAAGCCACTTTCCAATGCAATATCCGTAATGGTTTTATCTGAAAAACGAATTTGGTAATAAGCTTCTGATAGCCTCAACTTTATTAAGTAATTTTGTGGTGATATGCCTAAATTATTTTTCATATAACGATGAAAGGTCCGTAATGACACTGAAAATTGAGTGGTTAAATGCCCCCAATCGACATCTTCGGTAAAATTCATATTTAGCCAGCGTAACATCTGGATAATACGTTGTTCATTATTCCCTTCACCAATATGGTTATAACGGCCATCTTGTAAATTAACAATTAACTGCAAAAAAAGGCTTTCAGTATAAGCAAGATCAGAGCCATCGCTTTCGTTGAGTTTATCAATAATTTGTTGTGCTTTATTGTAATGCTCTTTATTTAAGAGCCAATGTGAAATGTTTTTTTCAGCATCTGTCGGAAAAAAATGACTGATATTATTTAAATAGGTAAAACTGGAGTCTGAGCGATAAAGTACATTGGTTAAATTGAGGTTGGAAACATTATCAAATAAGTGATAATCACAGGATTTTATATAGCACACCATCCCAGGACATAATGTATAAGGCCTCCCATTAAGTACATGTAGGCCAATACCCTGAGTTACCAAAAAGATCTCACTAAAATCATGTGTATGTTCAGGAAAAATAGGCTGAGGTACCCTTGGCTCAACTGTAATGTGCTGCTGCGGTGTGATAAAAAAATCTTCGCTATATAATTTCATGAAAGATCTCCTAATAAACACTTCTCGCCCGTAAAACTGACCATGGTTTATTTATCGTTCGTGGGATTATCGTAAATACCCTTATATCCCTATTCTATTGATCTCATCCAAAATCGCCTTGAAATTATGACCAAGTAATCACACGTTATTGGCGATATTTTCAAGAGTTCACCAAGTAAATGTACAAAATGTGACCCTGGATACATAAAAGCCACTCTATCTAAGAACACCGTCTCTGTAGCACATAGCGTATAATAACGATCACACGTTGTTGTAAGCGAGCCACAACATAAAAGGGTACAGATTCTCTACGGCTTTAATTGAATCAAGAGATACCAATAATAGATACTTGATGTAGGATGAGTTGGATTGAAATGTATTAACGGAAAAGTAGAAAATTTCTTATAACATTTTGATTTAAAACATAAAAAAAGACGCCTTTAGTATCTCAAACTGCTGACCCTAAATAGTCATTAGGGAATTATTGAATACTACCCTAAATTAAATAATTCCATCAAAAACAACACAAAATGCCTGTGTAATTTTAAACCAGAAAAACCTCATTATCTCTCCGCCATTTTAGGCTAAGCCAATACCACCGCATAGAAGTGATATTGACTTAATACAAACCTGAAACTTACTAACGATAGCTAAATAAAACATTCACGGTATTACTGAATTGCCCTGATTTAATGGCTTCGGCATCTTTCTTGGATAATTCGACACTGTAAGGGAAGTAGCCAGGCTGCTGTTTACTGATACTCCCTTTATAATAATACTGATCAAATGCGACCTGCTGGTTATTGGTTCTGTCTGTAATTGCAGCTTGTAGGCCATTGTCAAAGACGATGTACTTTTTATTTACCACGCCGCTGTTGCTTTGGAATGCAACACTGACTTCTAATGCTGC